>NZ_NTGZ01000427.1 GCF_002551245.1 Streptomyces sp. rh34 | reverse complement strand
GCCCCAGCCCAGGGGATGCGGTCCGGCGCCCTCGTCCGGCAGCGGGGCCGGCGGCTCGCCGCCCGCCTCGTTGAAGTCGGTGAGCGCTTCGATGAGCGCCGTCCGCTGGCGCGGAGCAAGCCGCTCGACGATCGACGCGATCTCCTGACGGCGGCGCGCGGTGACGTGTCCGACCGTGCGACGCCCCTCCTTGGTGAGCCGGAGCAGCGTCTCCCGGCGGTTGTCCGGGTTGGTCTGCCGGTCCGCGAGGCCCGCCGCGATCAGCCGGTCGACCATGCGCATCGCCGTCGACGGCGCCACCCCCAGCAACTCCGCCAGCGCTACGAGCTTGGTGGCCCCCCGCGAGGAGAGCACCACCAGCATCCGGAACTGCGGCAGCGTCACCCGGTCCTCGACCTCCGCCAGCGAACGCGCCGACACCGCGACCAGCAACCGGGAAGCCGTCAGCACCGCCCCGGTCACCGCGTCCACATCGTCCATGCGCTCCGCAGGAGCCGCCTTCCTGGCCATGGCACCTTTCTACCCTGCTCCCGGCCTGCCGCGCCCCACCCCCCGGCCTTCCACGTCCCCAAGTTTTAGATTGTGCAAAGATTGCACAGTCTAAGAGTCGAGCCGGGACCCGCTGTGCCCGTCGACTCCCGTTCGCGTCCAGAGGAGGGTTGTGATGACGTCACAACAGAACGCCGGGCGCGGCCGCCCGCCCCTGCCGCGCGGCTGGCGGCGGCGCCTCGCCCGCCTGCCCATAGCGTTCTACCGCGTGGGCCTCGGCCCGGTCTTCGGCCGACGCCTGCTGCTCCTGCACCACACCGGCCGGAACAGCGGCCTGGACCGACGGGTGGCCCTGGAGGTCGTCGCGTACGACCGCGGGGAGGGAACCTGGTTCCTGGCCTCCGGTTTCGGCCCCGAGGCCGCCTGGTACCGCAACCTGCTCGCCTCCCCGAAGACCACGATCCAGTTCGGCAACCACCACTACGCCGTCACCGCCCACTTCCCGAGCGCCGACGAGGGCGGCGAGATCATGGCCCGCTACGCGCCCGCCCACCCGCGCACCGCCCGTCGGCTGTGCGCCTTCATGGGCTTCGACGTCGACGGCAGCACGGACTCCTATCGGCGGGCCGGCCGCCGCATCCCCTTCGTACGTCTCGAAGCGGCCCCCGGCCAGCGTGTGCGCTGACCGGCCCCCCGCACAGGTCCTTACGGACCCGTGACGTGTGCGCGCCGCGCCGGTCCGGCCGGCGCGGCGGGCCCTAGCGTGGCGGTCATGCGCGTACTGGTCACCGGCGGAGCCGGGTTCATCGGGTCACATGTCGTCGCCGCACTCGCCGCGGCCGGGCACGAGAGCGTGGTGCTGGACGCCCTGCTGCCCTCGGCCCACCCCGGCGGCACACCCCCGGAGCCGCCGGGCGACCGGGTGCTCGTGGGGGACGTCCGGGACCGGGGAGCGGTGGCGGACGCGCTGGCCGGGGTGGACGCCGTGTGCCACCAGGCGGCCATGGTCGGCCTCGGCAAGGACTTCGCGGACGCCCCGCTGTACGTGGGGTGCAACGACCTCGGTACGGCGGTGCTGCTGGCGGAGATGGCCGCGGCCGGGATCCGGGACCTGGTGCTGGCCGGGTCGATGGTGGTCTACGGCGAGGGCCGCTACGAGTGCCCCCGGCACGGCACGTCCCGCCCCGGGCCGCGCGCGGAAACCGATCTGCGGGCGGGGAGGTTCGAGCCGCGCTGCCCGGACTGCGGAGCGGAACTGACGCCCGGCCTGGTGGCCGAGGACGCGCCCGTGGACCCGCGCAATGTGTACGCGTCGACCAAGCTGGCCCAGGAGCACCTGGCCGCCGCGTGGGCACGGGCGACGGGCGGCCGCGCGGTGTCCCTGCGCTACCACAACGTGTACGGGCCGGGGATGCCGCGCGACACCCCGTACGCCGGTGTCGCCTCGTTCTTCCGCTCGGCCCTGGCGCGCGGCGAGGCCCCCCGGGTGTACGAGGACGGGGGCCAGCGGCGCGACTTCGTCCACGTCCATGATGTGGCGGCGGCGAACACGGTGGCCCTGGAAGCGGTGCGGCAGCGGCGGCCCGGGTCCTTCGCCGCGTACAACACCGGCAGCGGCGAGCCGCACACCATCGGGGAGATGGCTGCCGCGCTGGCCGGGGCGCACGGCGGGCCGGACCCGGTGGTGACCGGGGAGTACCGCCTCGGGGACGTACGCCATGTCACGGCGGACTCGCGGGCGCTGCGAGAGGAGCTGGGCTGGCGGCCCCGGGTCTCGTTCGCCGGAGGGATGCGGGACTTCGCGGCGGCCCCCCTGCGCGGTTCGGGGAGCCACCGGACGGGGAACGCCGTCACGCTGTCGGGAGCGTGACCGAGAAGCAGCAACCGCCCTGTACGTTGCGCACCTCGGCGCGCCCGGCGTGCGCCTCGACGATGCCGCGCACGATGGCGAGCCCGAGGCCCGCCCCGGCCGGCGGGGTGCGGGCGTGGGTGCCGCGCCAGCCGGTGTCGAAGACCCGGGGCAGGTCCTCCTCCGGGATGCCGCCGCAGCCGTCGGTCACCGACAGCACGACGCCGCCGTCCGATCGGTGCGCCGCGACGGCCACGGTGCCGTCGGGCGGGGTGCGGCGGATGGCGTTGATCAGGAGATTGCCCAGGACCCGGCTCATCTCCCTGCCGTCGACCTCCACCGGCACCTCGTCGATCCGGTCGCCGATCAGCCGCACCCCGTGCTCCCGGGCCAGCGGATCGACCCCGGCCAGCGCGTCGCCGACCAGGTCGTAGAGGGAGATCCGGGCCCGCGTCAGGGCGAGCGAACCGGCCTGGATGCGGGAGAGTTCGAAGAGGTCGCCGACCATGGCGTTCATCCGCTCGACCTCGGTCCTTATCTGCCGGAGATAGCGCCCGGAGTCGGCGGCCATGCCGTCCTCCAGCGCCTCGGCCATCGCCCGCAGCCCGGCGAGCGGGGTCCGCAGATCGTGCGAGATCCACGCGACGAGTTCGCGCCGCGAGGTCTCCAGGGCGCGTTCCCGCTCCCTGGAGCTGTCCAGTTTGGCACTGGTGGCGGCGAGTTCGCGGGCGAGCGCGGCCAGCTCGGCGGTGGGCTGCCCGACGGGCGCGGCGAAGGTGCCACCGTCGCCGAACGACCGGGTGGCCAGGGTCAGTTCATGACTCCGGGCGGCCACCCAGCGGCCCAGCACGACGGCGGTGGCCAGGGAGACCAGGGCGGCCATGGCGACGACGGTCGTGACGACGTAGAGATCGTGGGACGAGAGGAACATCGCCCAGGCGACCGTCAGCGTCCCGGCGAGCATCGCCGTGACGGCGACCCCGGCGACGACGCTCAGCGAGATCACCAGCGAACGGTGCCGCAGCAGGCGCAGGACGCCGGCGCCGAGGAGCCCGGCGGCCGCCGCTCCCAGAAAGGCGAAGAGCGCGATGAGCAGGATGTCGTTCACCGCGACCGGCCCGCGGTCGGCGGCACGCCGCGCACGATGGCCGGGTCGGCGCCCGTACCGGCCCGGTCCGCTCCCGTACCGGCCGGATCGGCACCCGTACGGCCCGGGTG
>NZ_NTGZ01000426.1 GCF_002551245.1 Streptomyces sp. rh34 | reverse complement strand
CGCTCGCCGCACCCGCCCGCCCGCGCGGTCCGCGCCCGTTACGCCACGCCCACGCGCACAACGACTACCTGCACCCCCGGCCGCTGCACGACGCGCTCGCCCACGGGTTCACCAGCGTCGAGGCGGACGTCTTCCTCGTCGGCGGCGACCTGCTCGTGGCCCACGAGCCCGCCACGCTCGACCCCACCCGCACCCTCGCCTCGCTCTACCTGGACCCGCTCGCCGCCCTGGTCCGCGCGGGGCACGGCAGTGTCCACCCGCACCACCGCGCCCCGGTGCAGCTCCTCATCGATATCAAGGCCGACGGCGTCGCCGCCTACCGCGAACTGGACCGGCAGTTGCGTCGCCACCACCGGTTCCTCACCCGCTACAGCCACGGCCGCGTCCACCCCGGCGCGGTCACCCCGGTGATCTCCGGCGACCGCGCCGCGCGCCTCCCCATGGAGGCGCAGCGCACCCGGTACGCGTTCTACGACGGCCGGCTCGACGACCTCGGCACCCAGGCCCCCGCCTCGTTCGCCCCGCTCGTCAGCGCCAACTGGACCCAGACCTTCGGCTGGCTCGGCGCGGGCCCCTTCCCCCGGGCCGAGCGCGACCGGCTCCGCACCCTCGTCGCCACCGCCCACCGGGAAGGCCGCCGCATCCGCTTCTGGGCCACACCCGACCTGCCCGGACCCGAACGCGAGGCCGTCTGGTCCGAACTGCTCGCCGCCGGGGTCGACCACCTCAACACCGACGACCTGGCCGGACTCGAACGATTCCTCCGCGCTCGCGGGAACGGCGCCCCGACCCCGTAACGCCTCCCGGCCGGAACGTACCCGTTCGGCGGACGCGCCAGTGCGCCGAACAGCTCCTCCGCTGCGCCACACTGGCGGCCGAATGCCGCAAATCCGGCGCGGCGGAGGAGGTTGGCCATGGCCGT
Organism: Streptomyces sp. rh34; assembly: GCF_002551245.1. Taxonomy (GTDB): domain Bacteria; phylum Actinomycetota; class Actinomycetes; order Streptomycetales; family Streptomycetaceae; genus Streptomyces. Next base: position 2,678 of record NZ_NTGZ01000426.1, on the reverse strand, counting down.
TTCGATCTCAGTGGTCCTGCTCATGCTGATCCTGGCAGTGATCTTCCTGCGCAACGGCGGGCTGAAGATCTCCCACGCACTGGTCTGTGTCCTGCTGGGATTCTTCCTGGCCGGTACGAGCATGGCGCCGACCATCCACGACAGCGTCGGGGCCACCGCCGACCTGGTCAGCGGCCTCCACCCCTGACCCCGGCCCCACTCCCGCGCCCGGCCTCGACGCGGACCCCCGCACGGGCCGGGCCCGGCCGGGACCGACGGCCGGTCCCCGCCCCGCCCGGACATCCCGCACAATGGGCAGATGTCTTTCCCGCCCTCCGGCCGGCACTCGGGCGCCGCCCACCACGAGTACTGCAACACCGGCCTGTGCTGCCGGTGCCAGATGCGGACCTGGACGACGAAGGCGGGCAACGAGCGGCTCTGCGGGCCGTGCGCTGCCTGCTGCCACGAGTGCGGCCGGGCGCCCGCGCCCTATCTGGACGGGCTCGACGGCGGGCTGTGCGCCGAGTGCCGCGGACTGTGCGGCCGCTGCCACGCCCCCAAGCGCCCCGACGGGTCCTGCGCCTGCGACCGCTGGCGGGAGAACGCCCGGAGCAACCCGCCCGGCTACGTCCTCCAGGCGCTGCCGCCCCAGCTCCTCCAGGCGCTCGGCGGTCGGCTGCCCAGCACCGTGCACGACCTCATCCACCAGGAACTCGCCGTCCGCAGCTCCGGCCTCCTGCGCGAGCGCATCGAACGGCGCTGGAACCTGCGCTGGGCCCACGCGCTGGGCGAGAAGGACGAGGACGGCCGCCGCCGGTGGAGCGCCCAGGACATCGCCGAACAGCTCCTGCGGCCCGGATCGTGCACCGACCCGCAGTGCGAGGACGGCTACCTCCTCACCACCGACACCCCGTGCACCCGCTGCCGGCAGCCGCTGCACCGCTTCGTCACCTCGGTCGCCGACCACACGGCGACCCCGGAGCACGCACGGTCCACGGCGGCCGGAATCCGCCGGGCGATGCTGGAGAACCGCTCGCGCCCCAAGCGCCCGCCACGCTGAACGACACCGCCTGCCGGGCGAGCGGCGCTTCCTCAGCCGTCCACCAGACGGGAACGGATGAGGAAGCGCACCCCCTCCGGAGCCTCCAGCGAGAATCCGCCGCCCCGGCCCTCCACCACGTCCACGATCAGCCGGGTGTGGGCCCACACCTCGTACTGGCTCCGCGACATCCAGAAGGGCACGCTCTCCGGCACCCCCTCGACGGCCAGTTCGGCCAGCAGCACATCGGCGTCTCCGGTGCGGAACTCACCGGCCGGATAGCACATCGGCGCGCTGCCGTCGCAGCAGCCGCCCGACTGATGGAACATCAACGGGCCGTGGTCCGACCGCAGCCGCCGCAGGAGACCGGCCGCGGACGGTGTCAGCTCGACGGCGGGCGATTTCGGGTCACACTCCATGGACCTGCCCCTTCTCGGCTGCGGTGAGGCCGCGAGAACCGGACGCAAGTCAACTCGACCGGACGTTGCGACCGGGTTGCACGCCCTATGCTCGCGCCCATGGAGCAACGGGAAGTCGTGAAGCGCGTGATCGGCATCCTCACAGAGGCGCGCGAAATGCAGCGTCTGCTGGAGGCGGACCTCGAACGGGAAGATCTGGACACGGGAGCGGGCGCCGTCACCGCCCTGCTGAACGAGACGATGCCCCACATCGCCATCCCCGACGACTTCTCCGTCGAGGAGGTGGTCACCGTCGTCGGGCGCGAGGTCGGCGGTGCGGTCGAACAGCTCGTGAGCGCCTTCACCCTCGCGTTCACGATGCTGGCCCAGGTCCACGACTCCGGGCAGACCGACGTGTCGTCGGCGGACGTCCTCCAGGACCTCGCGCTGCGGGTCGAGGGCGGCGGACCGGACGAGGACGAGAATCCCCTGTTGTAGCGGCCTGCGTTCTGCCGCGCGGGTATGCATAGTGGAGGGAGAAGCGCGTATCTCCCTCGCGGCATGGAGGCAGCTGTGGGAAAGAGCACCGACATCGCCCGCGCCAAGGCGCGGAGGCTCAAAGGCATGATCAAGGAATCGGACGGCATCGCCCTCGAGAACGAGCGGCTGAAGGCCGAGGGCAGGAAGGAACAGGCCGAGGCCCGCCGCGATGAGGCCCTGGCACGCGCAGCGCGGGCGGCCTCCGACCGCTGAGAGAGGCGAAGGCGCCCGTGGCCGTCGTGTACGGCACGGGCGCCTTCGCGAGCCCGCCCGGCCTTCCCGGCGCCCGCGAACGCTGCGGCGCGGGGTTCAACTCCGCGCCCGCGCGGCCTCCCGGACCGTCTCGACGACCTTCCGGTCGAGTGCCGCCCTGACCAGTGCCGCGGCGAACGCGGCCCGGTCCCGGCCGCGCGCCGCCTCCGCCAGTGCGCCGGTGGAGGTGGGCAGGCCGAGCCGCTCGGCGCCCTGGAGGCCCTTCGCACCGACCAGGAAACCGGTCTCCGGCCAGAGGTCCTGCACCTCGCGTACGAAGATGTCGGCCCCGGCCGGTCCGATCCCTTGGACACGCCGGAGTCCCATCCGCAACGCCTCGCCGTCGCCGTCCGCCTCCGCACGCAGTCGGCGCAGGTCGCCCTTCCAGACGTCGAGGACGAGGTGCGCGCCCTCACCGAGCTGGGTGGCGGTCCGCTCGTCGTAGCGGCGGTAGCCGCCCTCGCCCAACG
>NZ_NTGZ01000425.1 GCF_002551245.1 Streptomyces sp. rh34 | reverse complement strand
CGGCGGGCGCCGCGGGTACGCCGGACACCGCCGGCACGTCGGGCGCCGCGGGTGTGGAGGAGACCGGTCCGGTCATTCGCACCCGTGGTCTGACCAAGCGCTACCGGGGCGGCCAGCTCGCCGTGGACGGCCTCGACCTGACCGTGCCCGGCGGCAGCGTCTTCGGCTTCCTCGGCCCCAACGGCTCCGGGAAGACCACGACGATCCGGATGCTGATGGGCCTCATCGACCCCACGTCCGGCACCGCCGAGGTGCTCGGCCGCCCGATGCCGGGCGCCGCCCGCACGGTGCTGCCGGAGGTCGGCGCGCTGATCGAGGGGCCCGCGCTGTACGGCTTCCTGAACGGCCGCGACAACCTCCTGCGCTACGACCGGGCCGACCCCACCGCCGACCCGCGCACCCGCCGGGCCCGCGTCGACGAGGCCCTGGCGCGGGTCGGGCTCGCCGCGGCCTCCGGGAAGAAGGCCAAGGCGTACTCCCTCGGCATGAAGCAGCGCCTCGGGCTCGCCGCCGCCCTGCTCCGGCCGCGCCGGCTGCTGGTCCTGGACGAGCCGACCAACGGCCTCGACCCGCAGGGCATGCGCGAGATCCGTTCCCTGGTCCGGGAGCTGGCCGCCGAGGGCACCACGGTGTTCCTCTCCTCCCATCTGCTGGACGAGATCGAGCAGGTCTGCACCCACGCCGCGGTGATGGCCCGGGGCCGGCTGATCGTCCAGGGCCCGGTCGCCGACCTCGCCGCGGGGGCCCGGGGCCGGCTCGCCGTCACCACCCCCGACCCCGGGGACGCCGCCCGTATCCTCCGGGAGCACGGACTCACCGGCCTGAGCACCGACGGCGACCGGCTCACCGCCGACGCCCCGCCCGCCGCCGTGGACCTCGCCGACCTCAACGCGGCGCTGGTGTCCGGCGGGGTACGGGTACGGTTCTTCGGCGTCGAGCGGGGCTCGCTGGAGGACGCCTTCGTCGCACTCACGGGAGAGGGATTCGATGTCGCAGGCTGAGACGGCGCCGCAGGCCGAGAAGGCGGCATCCCGCGATCCGGCGGATCGCGGGGACCCGGTGCGTCCGCGCACTCCGTTGTGGACGCTGGGCCTCCTCCGGTCCGAGATCACCACGCTGCTCCGCCGTCACCGGACCTTCGCCCTGCTCGGCGTGCTCGCCGCCGTACCCGTACTCATCGGGATCGCGGTGCGGATCGAGACGGGCGGCGGCGGTGGCGGGTCGGGCGGCCCGGACGGCGGGGCGGGCCCGGCGTTCCTCGCCCAGGTCACCAACAACGGCCTCTTCCTCGTCTTCGCCGCCCTCGCCGCGACGCTGCCGGTCTTCCTGCCGATGGCCGTCGGCGTCGTCGCGGGCGACGCGATCGCGGGCGAGGCGAGCAGCGGCACCCTGCGCTATCTGCTGGTCGCCCCGGCGGGCCGGACCCGGCTGCTGCTCGTGAAGTACGCCTCCGTCCTCGCCTTCTGCCTGGTCGCGACCCTGGTCGTGGCGGCATCGGCGCTGGCCGTGGGTGCGCTGCTGTTCCCGGTGGGCGAGGTCACCACGATCTCCGGGACCCGGATCAGCTTCGGCGAAGGGCTGGTGCGGGCGGCACTGACGGCGCTGGTCGTCGCGGTCTCGCTGACGGGGTTCGCCGCGCTCGGGCTGTTCGTCTCGACGCTGACCGGCAGCGGGATCGGGGCGATGGCCGCCACGGTCGGGCTGCTGATCACGGTGCAGATCCTGGGCAGCATCCCGCAGCTGAGCGGCGTGCACCCGTATCTGTTCGCGCACTACTGGCCGTCCTTCGCGGACGTCCTGCGCGAACCCGTTTACTGGGACGACCTGATCAAGAACTTCCAACTGCAGGGGCTGTACGTCGCGGTGTTCGGCTCGGCGGCCTGGGCGCGCTTCACGGCCAAGGACATCACGGCCTGAGCGGCGATCCGGGAGCGGACGCGGAGGCCGTAGAAGTAGTGGAGGACCGCGTACCGGGAGGCGGGCCCCGGAGAGGGCGTGTCCGCCGACCGGATCGGATCTGCGGGAGGCCGTCCGCGCCGTCGGCCGGGCGAGCCGTCCCCCGATCGGCTCGTCGCGGCACGAACGGCACGAACGGTGCGGACAAGGGGAACGACACGACACGACACGGTACGTTCCGTTTCCGCCTGGGTATTGTTCGGCCTTTGGCGACGAGCTGTCAATAAGAGATTGGCTGGAATCCACCTATGCTCACCGAATGATCACATCGCCGAGCAGCGTGCGCCGTAGCGAACGGTCACGCCGCGCGATCCTGCGGTCCGCTCTCGATCTCTGTACGGAGCGGGGGTACGGGCACGTCACGATAGAGGCCATCGCGGCCGGTGCCGGGGTCAGCAAGAAGACGATCTACCGCTGGTGGCCGTCGAAGGGCGCGGTGCTGCTGGAGGCGTTCACGGACGCCCTGATCGACGCCACCCCGTTCGTGGACACCGGCGACATCGGCACCGACCTGCGCGCCCATGTCGCCGGCGCGGTGAGACTGCTCTCGGTCCCGCCGTTCGGCCCCGCCTACGCGGGCATCCTCTCCGAGCTGCACCACGACGACCTCCTGGCCCAGCGACTGCGGGAGGAACTGGTCGACCCGCGCGTCGAGGAGGCGATCGGCCGACTGCGCAGCGCCCAGGAACAGGGCCAGATCCCGCCCGGCGCGGACCTCCCGCTGGCCGTGGAGATGCTGTACGGGCCCGTCTACTACCGCCACGTGCTGCGCAAGCCCGTCCAGGACGAGGAGACGATCGCCGCCCTGGTGGACCACGTACTGCGCTCCCTGCGCGCGCCGGGATACTGACCCGAGGGGGTTCGCCGAGCGCGGCGACGGCCAAGACAGCCCGATGGGGTTGCCGCCCCCGGCCACACCGGCTTCCCCGTTCACGCCTCTGCCCTCCACCGGTGGCCGGGCACGGTGCGGCGGGTGATGCTGGTCCGGCGCGTGCCGGCACCGGTGCACCGGTGCGCCGGAGCCGGAGGGTGGGTGGAGCCGTGGCGGACGCCGAGACCCGGGCCGGGCCCGGAACGCCCCCGGGCGGGCCGGACCAGCTGGACGAGGCCCTGCTGGCGACGCTGTTCAGCCAGTCGGCCGTCGGCCTGGTCGTGCTCGACCCGCAGCTCCGGCTGGCCCGGGCCAACTCGCTCGTCGACGGCGTCGAGATCGGGGAGTACATCGGCCGCCGGCTCACCGAGGCCTTCCGGCTCGACGACCCGGACGGCGCCGAGCAGCTCCTGAAGCGGGTGCTCGCGGGCGAGGGCGCGGTGCGCGACCGCCTCGTGCGCGGCCGGCTGCGCGAGATCCCCGGCGACCGGGAGTTCCTGGTCTCCGCCTACCGCCTCGACGGCCCCGGCGGCCCCGACGCACCCGCCCTCGGCCTGCTGACCGCGATCGTCGACGTCACCGAGCGGGAACGGGCCCGCGCCCGGGAGGCCGCGCTCGCCGCCGTGCGGGACGCCGTCGGCGGCTCCCTCGACGTCGCCGCCACCTGCCGGGCCTTCGCCGACGCCCTGGTGCCCGGATTCGCCGACCTCGCCGTCGTCGAAGTGGTGGACGACGTCCTGCGCGGCGCCGACCCGCCGGTGGGCCCGCTGCCGCCCGACACCCCGCTGC
>NZ_NTGZ01000424.1 GCF_002551245.1 Streptomyces sp. rh34 | reverse complement strand
GCCTGGCACTGCGCGGAGTGCGGCTCCACCCGGCTGCGGGCCCAGATCGTCGGCGCCCGCCGCACCGCGGAGGAGCTGGGCCGGGCCTTCCCCGCCGTGCCCGTCCGCACCTCGGGGCGCGACCACATCCTGGACGCGGTGCCCGACACTCCCGCTCTGGTCGTCTCCACCCCCGGCGCCGAGCCCGTCGCCGAGGGCGGGTACGCGGCGGCCCTGCTCCTGGACGGCTGGGCCATGCTCGGCCGCCCCGATCTCCGCGCGGGGGAGGAGGCGCTGCGCCGGTGGACGGCGGCGGGGGCGCTGGTGCGGAGCCAGGAAGAGGGCGGCACGGTGGTGATCGTGGCCGAGCCGACAGAGCGTGCGGTGCAGGCGCTGGTCCGCTGGGACCCGGCGGGATTCGCCCGGCGGGAGCTGGCGGAGCGGGCCGAGCTGGGCTTCCCGCCGGTCTCCCGGATGGCCTCGGCGACCGGCCCGGCCGAGGCCCTGGCCGCGTTCCTCCGGACCGCCGGGCTGCCGCCGGAGGCCGAGATCCTGGGTCCGGTGCCCGTCCCGTCGGCCGAGCCCGGCAGGCCCCGCCGACCGGGGGACGCCCCGCCGGGCGAGACCTGGGAGCGCGCCCTGATCCGGGTGGTCCCGGGACGCGGGGCGGCGCTCGCCCGCGCTCTGAAGACGGCGCTCGCGGCCCGCATGGCCAAAGGGGCGACCGACCCGGTGCGCATCAGGATCGACCCGCCCGACATCGGCTGAGGCCGCGGGGGAGGGGCCCGCGACAGCCTGTCGGCCCGCACAGGCAGGGGGGCCCGGACATCGGACTGCCCCGCCGTGCGACCGGCACGGTGGGGCAGAGGGGCGGCGTGCGGTCAGCCGTTGCGGGGGCCCGGGAAGGCGCCGGGGCGCAGCTCCTCGCGGACCGGCCGGTCCGCGAGAGGCTGTGGTGGCATCGAGCGGGCCGCCGGAACCGAGGGCACCGGGGAGCCGGGCCCCGCGACGGACCCGGCCAGCCCAGGTCCGACGGGGACCGGACGCGGCGCGGCCGCGTTCTCGGCGCTCGTCTCGGAGCCGGGCTGCGGCGTGGTCCGGCGCGTTCCGTAACGGCGGTGCACGGCCTGCTTGGTGACGCCGAGGGCGGAGCCCACCGCGTCCCAGGAGAAGCCCAGCGATCGGTCGAAGTCCACCGCGGCCGTGACCAGGGTCTCGACGCTGTCCCGCAGTTCCTGCGCGAGGCGGACGGTGGGGGCCGGGGCCCTGCCGTAGACGACGAAGCCCGCGGAGGGGCCGGAGCGGCGCGGACGGTAGACGTTGCCCAGCTGGGCGGTGAGGGTGCGCAGCGCGTCCACCTGCCGCCGGACCCGCTCGATGTCCCGCACCAGAAGATGCAGACTGGCCCGCGCTTGGGCGTCGTGCGTTGCGTGGTCGGCCATGAAGAAGCCTCTCGAACCGGCGTTGAAAGGGATCGGGCCGCATCGGGGCGGCCCGCTTCGGTCAATCTCCTTTGACCAACGCCCGAGCCGGGTATGTGGTCACGCTATCGGGGCGTATGTGCGTATGCACGGGGCGTGCGCGGCGCACGTACGCCCCCTGGGCGGCGCCCGCCCTCACCGGCCCGATCCGAACGGGAGCCCCTAGACTGGTGTGCTGCTCGTCACCGTACGTCTTGGCCCGAGAGGCAGTCAGCCACCCATGAAGCTCGTCTTCGCCGGCACCCCCGAAGTCGCCGTCCCCGCACTGGACGCCCTGATCGCCTCCGGCCGCCATGAGGTGGCCGCCGTCGTGACCCGTCCGGACGCCCCTGCCGGGCGGGGGCGCCGACTCGTCGCGAGCCCGGTGGCCGAGCGGGCGGAGGAGGCCGGGATCGAGGTCCTCAAGCCCGCCAGGCCCCGGGACGAGAAGTTCCTCGCCCGGCTGCGCGAGATCGCCCCGGACTGCTGCCCGGTCGTCGCCTACGGCGCCCTGCTGCCCAAGGTCGCCCTCGACGTGCCCGCCCGGGGCTGGGTCAACCTGCACTTCTCGCTGCTGCCCGCCTGGCGGGGCGCGGCGCCGGTCCAGCACGCGGTGATGGCCGGGGACGAGGTGACCGGCGCGTCGACCTTCCTGATCGAGGAGGGCCTGGACTCCGGCCCGGTCTACGGCGTCCTCACCGAGGAGGTCCGCCCCACCGACACCAGCGGCGACCTGCTCACCCGGCTCGCCTTCGCCGGCGCCGGGCTGCTCGCCGCCACCATGGACGGCATCGAGGACGGCACGCTGCACGCCGTGCCCCAGCCCGACGACGGCGTCACCTTGGCCCCGAAGATCACCGTCGAGGACGCCCAGGTCCAGTGGTCCGCACCCGCCCTGCGGGTCGACCGGGTGGTGCGCGGCTGCACCCCGGCCCCCGGCGCCTGGACCCTGTTCCGCGGGGAGCGGCTCAAGCTGATCCAGGCCATGCCGGTCCTTGACCGCACCGACCTGGCCCCCGGCGAGCTGTCGGCCGCCAAGAACAACGTGTACGTGGGCACCGGATCGCACGCGGTCGAGCTGCTCTGGGTCCAGCCGCAGGGCAAGAAGCCGATGAAGGCCGCCGACTGGGCGCGCGGCGTCCGCATCGTCCACGGCGAGCTGCTCGGCCTGTAGGGAGGCGTCCCGAGCGGCGGGGACGGTCGGGGCCCAGGGGTCCGGGCTGCCGTTCGGGCGCCCGGGGACGGCGACGTACGCTGGGAGGGTTCGCCCCTCTCACCATCAGCGGAGCACCTTTCACGTGAACGACCAGCCGCGTCGCCGTCCCGCAAAGCCCCACCGCCGTCCGCAGAAGGACCCGGTCCGTTTCCTCGCCTTCGAGGCGCTCCGGGCCGTCGACGAGCGCGACGCGTACGCCAACCTCGTACTGCCGCCGCTGCTGAAGAAGGCCCGTGCCAAGGGCGACTTCGACGGCCGGGACGCGGCGCTGGCGACCGAGCTGGTCTACGGGACACTGCGCCGCCAGGGCACGTACGACGCGATCGTGGCGGCCTGCATCGACCGGCCGCTGCGCGAGGTCGACCCGCCGGTCCTCGACGTCCTGAACATGGGCGTCCACCAGCTGCTGGGCACCCGCATCCCCACCCACGCGGCCGTCTCCGCCAGCGTGGAGCTGGCCCGGGTGGTGCTGGGGGAGGGGCGCGCGAAGTTCGTCAACGCGGTCCTGCGCAAGGTCACCGCCCACGACCTCGACGGCTGGGTGGAGAAGGTCGCCCCGCCGTACGACGAGGACGCCGAGGACCACCTGTCCGTCGTGCACTCCCATCCCCGCTGGATCGTCTCCGCCCTCTGGGACGCGCTGGGCGGCGGCCGGGCGGGCATCGAGGACCTCCTCGAAGCCGACAACGAGCGGCCCGAGGTGACGTTGGCGGCCCGCCCCGGCCGCTCCACCACCGACGAGCTGGCCACGGCCCTGGGCGAGGACAACTCCCTGCCGGGCCGCTGGTCGCCGTACGCGGTCCGGATGGCCGAGGGCGGCGAGCCCGGAGCGCTGGAGGCCGTCCAGGAGGGCCGGGCGGGCGTCCAGGACGAGGGCAGCCAGCTCGTCGCCGCCGCCCTGGCCGCCGCACCCGTCGAGGGCCGCGACGCCCGCTGGCTGGACGGCTGCGCGGGCCCCGGC
>NZ_NTGZ01000423.1 GCF_002551245.1 Streptomyces sp. rh34 | reverse complement strand
CCCCGGCCCTCCGCGGGCAAGGTCCGTGGAGGGCCGGGGCGGCGATGTCCGCGGTGTGATCGGCCGGCCGGACCGCGCCCCGGTGAGGCGGCCGGGTCGGCCGGGCCGGTCCAGCCCGCTCAGTCGCCCGGCTCGATCAGCGCGTCCGCGTGCGCGAGACCGCTCTCCGCCGCGATGTCGTCCAGCGACTGCGCGTCCCGCACCGTCACGAACGACACCGGGCCGTCGTGGCCCGGTCGGCCCTCCCCCGACCCGTCCTCCGGCCCTGCCCCCGCCCGGAATCCGTACACCGCGGGACGGGGCAGACTGTTGTACGCCCACGGGGTGGAGAAGTAGTACGCCCCCGTGTCGTACAGCACGACCAGATCGTCCTCGGCCAGCTCCGGCAGCTCCCTGCCGTACGCCACCACGTCCCCCGCGAAGCAGCACGGCCCCGCGATGTCCTGCGCCAGCGGTGGACCGCCCTTGGGAGTGCCGTCCGGGCCGAAAGCCCCGATCCGCAACGGCCAGGCGTCGGGCATGAGGACCGTACGGGTGGCGGTCTGGGCTCCCGCGTGGGTGAGTGCGATCCGGCGGCCCCCGGCATCCTTCGTGTACTCCACCCGGGCCCCGATGAACCCGTTCTTCGCCAGCAGCGACCGGCCGAACTCCGTGACCAGGGAGTAGCGGCCGGAGAAGAGGCCGGGTGCGGCCGCCGTCAGGGCCGCCACGTAGTCGGCGTAGGTGGGGTGCACGGTCTCGTCGGTGAAGTTGACCGGAAGTCCGCCGCCGATGTCCAGGCTGGTGACCTGTCGGACGCCCAGTGTCGCGTTGATCTCCTCGGCCAGCTCGTACGTCCGTGCCACACCGGCCGCGATCAGCTCCAACGGGCAACCCTGGGAGCCCACATGGGCGTGCAGCCGGGTCAGCCACGGGCGATCCCGGAAGGCTCCCACGATCGCCTCGCGGGCACCCGGGTCCCGCAGTGCGACCCCGAATTTCGATGTGTCCGTCGCCGTGCTCATCGGCCCGATCGAGCCGCTGCCCACCTGAGGGTTGACCCGCAGTCCGAGGACCGAGTCGGTGCGCGGGTCGCGGAGGGCGTCGACGCGGCGCAGTTCGTCGAGGCTGTCGGCGTTGACGGCGGCGCCGAGGGCGAGCGCCAGCCGGATCTCCTCGCGGGTCTTGGCGGGGGAGTCCAGCACGACACGGGACGCGGCGAACCCTGCTTCCAGGGCCAGCCGCAGTTCACCGGGGCTCGCCACCTCGCACCCCATCCCGCACTCGGCCAGCAGCCGCAGCACCGGGACGAGGGAGCATGCCTTGGCCGCGAAGGTGTGCAGTACCCCGGGCGTGGCGGCGAAGGCGTTGTGCAGGGCCCCGACGGAGGCGCGCACGCCCTCCGTGTCGATGAATCCGGCGACCGGGCTGCCCTCGCCCAGCAGCCCCTGCCCGACGGCCGCCCGGACGACGGCGTCGAAGCGGACGGCCGGCGGTGCCGTGCCGCCCTCGTGGTGCGTGGAAGTCGTCTGCGTCATACGGCCAGAGTCCCTGATGGCTGCCCCCAGGTCTTCGGCGGAACGGGGGCGCTCGGTCGCCCGGCCGCGCGCCGGTGAGCGCCCCCGGGGATCGGGCGATCAGGCGATCAGGCCGACCACGGCCTCCGGCGTCAGCATCCGGAAGGTGAAGGCCTGTTGGAAGTAGAGGTGGACACTGGTGGCGTCGTGGTCCGCGTAGCCGATCGACAGGTCCTGGCCCAGGCAGAGCTCGAAGTCTCCGCCCCGGGTGGACAGCAGCACCCCGCCCTTGACCGCGGGCGCCCACAGGATCTCGTCGTCCACCAGGCGGCTCAGGTGGGTCTTGACCGGATACCCGTGGTCGGAGGTCTCGGCCGCCTCGGTGAACGCGTCCGCGCCGAGCATCAGCCGGTACGGTCCGTCGACACCGGCCAGCCGCAGTCGCGTCACCGCCTGGCTGACCGCCACCGGATAGTCCCGCGCGTCGGCGGGCAGCGGGAGGGGATCGTGCGAGGAGCCGTCCCGGAGCCCGGTGATCCCGGCCGCCCCGTACCCGTCGATGATCGCCATGTCCTCGGCGAACGCACAGGTGCGCGCCGCGTCCTTGACGGGCTGCCAGTCGCTGTCGGCGGAGCCGCGCTCCACGTCGTCCACGGCCCGGCGGGATACCGTGAACGGCACCCGCCACTCGATGACCGGCATCGACGTGCGGGCCCGGGCCGCCACATCCGGGGTGGGCGGATCGATGTCGGTCAGATGGCCGTCGCCGACGGCGGCCAGGGTCGGGCCGTCCGGATCGGACACGTCGACGACCCGGCGGCCGGCGACATGGCGGCGGAAGGTGCGCCGGGCCTCCTCCTCGATCTCGTCCCAGGCGGACGGGGTGACCGGCGCGAGCTCGCGGTGCAGATTGTTCATCACTGGGCGCTTTCTTGCAGGCTGCCGATGCGCAGCGAACCGTGGTCCGCCCCGGCCGCGGGAGGTTCGGGCCGGACCGGCGCGGGCACCGGTTCCGGCAGGTCCCCGGAGCGGGTCAGGACGGGCGGGGGCGGCGGAGCGTCGAGGAAGTCGGCGCGGGGGGCGAAGAAGAGGCAACCGGTGACCGCTGTGGAGAAGTCGAGGATGCGGTCGTGTGTCCCGGGCGGATCGCCGAGGAACATGTTGCGGAGCATCCGCTCGGTCACGTCGGGATCGGCGGCGTACCCGATGAAGTACGTACCGAACTCGCCCTTTCCGAAGCTCCCGAACGGCATGTTCGCCCGCAGGATGTCCCGTTCGGTGCCGTCCGGGTCGGTGATCGTGTTGAGGGCGAGGTGGGAGTCGGCGGGCTTCTCGTCGTCGGGGAACTCCACGTCGTCCACCTTGGTGCGGCCGATGACGCGTTCCTGCTCCTCCACGGAGAGCGCGTTCCAGGACGTCAGGTCGTGCAGGTACTTCTGTACGACGACGTAGCTGCCGCCCTCGAACTCCGGGTCGTCCGCCCCGACGAGCGCCGCCGAACGGGCGTCGTCGCCCACCGGGTTCTCCGTACCGTCCACGAAGCCGAGCAGGTCCCGGTGGTCCAGGTAGCGGAAGCCGTGCGTCTCGTCCACGATCCGCAGGGCTCCGCCGAGCCTGTCGAGCAACTGGGCCGCCCACGCGTAGCAGACGTCCATCCGCTCGGCCCGGATGTGCAGCAGCACGTCGCCGGGGGTCGCCGGGGCGTGGTGAAGAGGCCCTCGCAGCTCCGGGAACGGGTGGAGGTGAGCCGGGCGCGGCCCGGCGAACAGCCGGTCCCAGGCGTCGGCGCCGAAGCCCGCCACACAGGCGAGACCGGAGTCCGGGTACCGGAAGCCGAGCGACCGGGCCACGGCCGCGAGGTCCGGCAGCACGTCCCGCACCGCGCTCTCGCCGCCCGGCTCGATCGTGCCGACCAGGAACAGCGCCGCGCTGGTCAACGGCGCCACGACGGGCTGGACGGAGACGGGATCAGGGACGGCGTCGGGCATGCGCGCACTCCACTACGACGGTGTACGGACGGCCGCGAACAGTCGGCGGCGAACAGTCGGCAGAGACCTGTCGGCGGCCGGCGGACCACGATGAGCAGGGCTCGCACCCACTAACCCACGTCCCGTCCCCGGCCGCACGCCGGGAGCGCCCGGCCGGGGGAGCGTAGGGGCTGTCTCTTATACACATCTCTGA
>NZ_NTGZ01000422.1 GCF_002551245.1 Streptomyces sp. rh34 | reverse complement strand
AGGGTGGCGAGGCCCAGCGCCAGCAGGACGCCGCCGCCCGCCTCGCCGAGCCCGGCGGCCACCGCACTGCGCTTGGGCGGGTGGAATCCCATCGCCTCCATCGCGGCCGTGGTGCCCTGGATGCCTCCGCCGCCGAACCAGCCGGCCAGCTTCTGGCTGCCGTGGGCGGCGAGCACCGCGCCGGTGCCGACGCGTAGGGCGAGCAGACCGAGATCATGCCGGTTGACGCTGGCCATGGGGACTCCCGGGGGACGGTGGCTTCGGGGCGGTTTCCTACGGCTCCCACTGTCGTCGGACCAGCGTGCGGGGGCCCGGTCGGACTGGGCCGTACGGGGAAGGACCCCGGCGGAACACGGCCCGGAGTGCGACGCAGATCATTATGCAACTTGTTGCATAGCCGACGCGGGGTGGTCTACAACTGACGCGACGACCCCGCGCGGAGGAGACCCCGGATGAGCCTGTACCCGACCCTGCTGAGCCCGCTGGACCTCGGGTTCACCACCCTCCCCAACCGGGTCCTCATGGGATCGATGCACATCGGTCTGGAGGAGGCCGAGCGCGGCTTCGAGCGGATGGCCGCGTTCTACGCCGAGCGCGCCCGGGGCGGCGTCGGCCTCATCGTCACCGGCGGCATCGCCCCCAGCGAGCGGGCCTGCTCCTTTCCCGGCGGGGCCAAGATGACGACCGAGGCGGAGGCGGCCCAGCACCGGGAGATCACCTCGGCCGTGCACGCGGCGGGCGGCCGGATAGCGATGCAGATCCTGCACTTCGGGCGGTACGCGCACCACCCCGACCTGGTGGCGCCGAGCGCCCTCAAGGCCCCGATCAGCGCGTTCACCCCGAACGCGCTCACCGACGACCAGGTCGAGGAGACCATCGAGGAGTTCGTGCGCGCGGCCGGTCTTGCGCGCCTGGCGGGTTACGACGGCGTCGAGATCATGGGCTCCGAGGGCTATCTGATCAACGAGTTCATCGTCTCCGCGACCAATCACCGCACCGACCGATGGGGCGGCAGTTACGAGAACCGTATGCGCCTGCCCGTCGAGATCGTGCGCCGGGTCCGCGAGCGGGTCGGCGACGACTTCATCCTGATCTACCGGCTCTCCATGCTCGACCTGGTACCGGACGGCTCGACGCTGGAGGAGGTCGTGACGCTCGCGAAGGAGATCGAGGCGGCGGGCGCGACGATCATCAACACCGGCATCGGCTGGCACGAGGCGCGGATCCCGACCATCGCCACCTCCGTGCCGCGCGGCGCGTTCAGCTGGGTGACCGAGAAGGTGCGCGGCGCGGTCTCCGTACCGCTGGTGACGAGCAACCGCATCAACACCCCCGAGGTCGCCGAGGAGATCCTCTCCTCCGGCCGGGCCGACATGGTCTCCATGGCCCGCCCCTTCCTGGCCGACCCGGAGTTCGTCGCGAAGGCGGCGGCGGGCCGGGCGGACGCCATCAACACCTGCATCGGCTGCAACCAGGCCTGCCTGGACCACATCTTCAGCCTCAAGATCACCTCCTGTCTGGTCAATCCGCGCGCCTGCCACGAGACCGAGCTGGTCCTGAGCCCGACCCGGACCCGTAAACGCGTCGCCGTGGTCGGCGCCGGTCCGGCGGGCCTCGCGTGCTCCGTCACGGCGGCCGAGCGGGGGCACGCGGTGACCCTGTTCGACGCGGCGGACGAGGTCGGCGGGCAGTTGAACGTGGCGCGCCGGGTGCCGGGCAAGGAGGAGTTCGACGAGACGCTGCGCTACTTCCGTACGCGGCTGGCCGAGCTGGACGTCGACCTCCGGCTGGGCGCCCGGGCGGACGCCGGTTCGCTGGACGGCTTCGACGAGATCGTGTTCGCCACCGGCGTCGAGCCGCGTACCCCGGCGATCCCCGGCACCGACCACCCGAACGTCGTCAGCTACCTCGACGTGCTGCGCGACGGGGCGCCGGTCGGCGACCGGGTCGCGATCGTCGGCGCGGGCGGCATCGGCTTCGATGTCGCGGAGTTCCTGACCGACGGCGGCGACGCGGCGAGCCTGGACGCGGACACGTTCTTCCGGCAGTGGGGCGTCGACACCGCCTACGCGGAGCGCGGCGGGCTGCGCGCTCCCGAGCGTCCCAAGTCGCCGCGCACGGTCCACCTGGTCCAGCGCAGGACCACCAAGGTCGGCGCGGGGCTCGGCAAGACGACGGGGTGGATCCACCGCACCGAACTGCGCCACCGGGGCGTCGAGATGATCGCCGGAGCCTCCTACGACCTCATCGACGACGAGGGCCTCCACCTCACCGTCGAAGGTGAGCGGCGGGTGCTGCCGGTCGACACGGTGGTGCTGTGCGCCGGTCAGGAACCGCGCCGCGAGCTGTACGAGGAGCTGCGCACGGGGGCCGTCCCGGTCCATCTGATCGGCGGCGCGGACGTGGCGGCCGAGCTGGACGCCAAGCGGGCCATCCGCCAGGGCACGGAGCTGGCCGCGAGGCTCTGAGCGGCACAGGGGCTGGAGCCTCGGTTCCGCACCCGGATCGGCGGCCCGGCGGTCACCGCTCCAGGTCGATGACGGCCTTGACGTCGTTCGGCCGGGACTCCAGCGCCTCGGCAGCGCGTTCGAGGGGGACGCACCTGGTGATCAGCCGTTCCAGCCAACTCCGGTCGGCATCGGAGCCCCGGGACCGGTCAGCCGCTCGCGTGCGCGGGGAGGGGCTCCGGAACGCCCGCCGGGGGTGCGGTGTCCGCGCGCCGGGGGCTGCCGATGACGACCCTGGAGGGGCCCCGGCCCTCCGGGACGGGTGGCTCGGACGGGGCGGCCGGGTCCGTGTGCCGCGCCTGGGCCCGGCTGAGGAGCATCACCCCGCGCACGGCCGCCGCCGTACCGAGGAGCGCGAGCGCCAGGCTGACCGGCCCGCCCTGGAGGCGCTCGCCGAGCAGGGCCAGGCCGATCGCGGCGGCGGCGACCGGGTTGGAGAGGGTGACCACCGCGAGCGGGGCGCCGAGCCCGCCCCGGTACGCGGTCTGGGACAGCAGCAGGCCGCCCATCGCGAAGGCGGAGACGAGCAGCGCCACCGTCAGCAGCCGCCAGCTGAACAGCGGGCCGCCGGAGTGGTCGGTGACGGCGACGGTGAGGGTCTGGGTGAGCGCGGAGGCGACCCCGGAGGTGATCCCGGAGGCCGCCGCGTGCCGCAGCCCCGGGCGGGCCCCGGGCCGGCCGAGTCCGGCGACGACCGCCATGGTGGCCGCGCCCACGCCGAGCGCCTCGGGAAGGCTGAGGGTCTCGTGCGGGGCGGAGCCGCCCGCGGTCAGGAGCAGTGCGCCGAGGCCGAGCAGGGTCAGGGCCGTGCCCCGCCACTCGACGCGGCCGACCCGGCGCCCGGCGGCGCGCGCTCCGAGCGGGACAGCGACGACGAGGGTCAGCGCGCCCAGCGGCTGGACCAGGGTGAGCGGGCCGTAGTTGAGCGCGGCAACGTGGAGCAGCGCGCCCGCGGCGTTGAGGCCGACCGCCGACCACCAGGCGCCCCGGCCCAGCAGGCGCAGGACTCCGGTGGAGGGGTCGGCGCGGCCGGCGAGCCGGGACTGCGCCACGGCGGCGGTCGCGTAGGCGCCGGCCGAGACGAGGGAGAGTGCGACGGCGAGCAGCGTGGCGTTCATCGCACGGCTCCGGCCCGGGCGGGCGCCCGCGATCCGGTATCCGAGCCGGTGGCGGGCTCGGCGGACCCGCCGGCGGCTCCGAAGGACGGTGGCGGACCGGCCGCCGCGAAGGTCCCGGGCAAGGCGGCGG
>NZ_NTGZ01000421.1 GCF_002551245.1 Streptomyces sp. rh34 | reverse complement strand
CCGCTGGCCGCCATGCGGCGGGCCGGGGAAGCCGCGCTCGCGGCCCGCTGACGGGCCCGCCGGCCGGCGCCGCCCGTCCGTCTGCTGGACCGGCGGCCGGACCGTGCCCCCGGTCGTGGGAGGATCAAAGGCGGCGGGCCAGGGCCGCGCACCCGGTGGCGCCGTTGGATTTCAGGCGCGAGCATGAGGAGCACCGTTGAGCAGGTTGCGCTGGCTGACCGCGGGGGAGTCGCACGGCCCCGCACTGGTGGCGACGCTGGAGGGCCTTCCCGCCGGCGTCCCGATCACCACGGAGATGGTGGCGGAGGCGCTGGCCCGGCGACGGCTCGGTTACGGCCGCGGTGCGCGGATGAAGTTCGAGAAGGACGAGGTCACCTTCCTCGGCGGCGTGCGCCACGGCCTCACCATGGGCTCCCCGGTCGCCGTCATGGTCGGCAACACCGAGTGGCCCAAGTGGGAGCAGGTCATGTCGGCCGACCCGGTCGACCCCGAGGAGCTGGCGAAGCTCGCCCGTAACGCCCCGCTCACCCGCCCCCGGCCCGGCCACGCCGACCTCGCCGGGATGCAGAAGTACGGCTTCGACGAGGCCCGGCCGGTCCTGGAGCGCGCCAGCGCCCGGGAGACCGCCGCGCGCGTCGCCCTCGGGGCCGTCGCCCGCTCCTACCTCAAGGAGACCGCGGGCATCGAGATCGTCAGCCATGTCGTCGAGCTGGCCGCCGCGAAGGCGCCGTACGGCGTCCTCCCGGTCCCCGCCGACGTGGAGAAGCTGGACGCCGACCCGGTCCGCTGCCTGGACGCCGACGCGTCCAAGGCGATGGTGGCCGAGATCGACCAGGCCCACAAGGACGGCGACACCCTCGGCGGGGTCGTCGAGGTGCTGGCGTACGGCGTGCCCGTCGGGCTCGGCTCGCACGTGCACTGGGACCGGCGCCTGGACGCCCGGCTCGCCGCCGCGCTGATGGGCATCCAGGCCATCAAGGGCGTCGAGGTCGGCGACGGCTTCGACCTGGCCCGGGTCCCCGGCTCGAAGGCGCACGACGAGATCGTCGCCACCGAGGACGGCATCAGGCGCACCTCGGGCCGTTCCGGCGGTACCGAGGGCGGTCTCACCACCGGTGAGCTGCTGCGCGTCCGCGCCGCGATGAAGCCCATCGCGACCGTGCCGCGCGCCCTGGCCACCGTGGACGTCGTCACCGGCGAGGCCACCAAGGCCCACCACCAGCGCTCCGACGTCTGCGCCGTTCCCGCCGCGGGCATCGTCGCGGAGGCCATGGTCGCCCTCGTCCTGGCCGACGCGGTCGCGGAGAAGTTCGGCGGCGACAGCGTCCCCGAGACCCACCGCAACGTCCAGTCGTACCTCGACCACCTCCAGATCCGATGAGCGGCCCCCTGGTCGTCCTCGTCGGCCCCATGGGCGTCGGCAAGTCCACCGTCGGCGAACTGCTCGCCACCCGGCTCGGCACCACCTACCGCGACACCGACGCGGACATCGTCGCCGAGGCGGGCAAGCCGATCGCGGAGATCTTCTACGACGAGGGCGAGGAGCACTTCCGCGCCCTGGAGCGCCGGGCCGTCGAGGCGGCCGTCGCCGGGCACACGGGCGTCCTCTCCCTCGGCGGCGGGGCCGTCCTGGACGCGGCGACCAGGAAGCTGCTGGCCGGCCGCCCGGTCGTCTACCTCTCCATGGACGTGGACGAGGCCGTCCGCCGCGTCGGTCTCGGCGCCGCCCGCCCGCTGCTCGCGGTCAACCCGCGCCGGCAGTGGCGCGAGCTGATGGACGCCCGCCGCCACCTCTACGAAGAGGTCGCCCGCACCGTCGTCGCCACCGACGAGAACACCCCCGAAGAGGTCGCCCAGGCGATCATCGACGCACTGGAACTGCCGGAGGGCCAAGCCGCCCCCGGCGTGGAGAACACCGGTATGACGCAGCAGGGCCCCACCCGCATCCAGGTCGCAGGCTCCGCGGGCTCCGACCCGTACGAGGTCCTCGTCGGCCACCAGCTCCTGGGCGAGCTGCCCCAGCTGATCGGCGACCGCGCCCGGCGCGTCGCCGTACTGCACCCGGAGGCGCTCGCCGAGACCGGTGAGGCGGTCCGCCAGGACCTCGCCGACCAGGGGTACGAGGCCATCGCCGTCCAGCTGCCGAACGCGGAGGAGGCCAAGACCGTCGAGGTCGCCGCCTACTGCTGGAAGGCGCTCGGCCAGACCGGCTTCACCCGTACCGACGTCATCGTCGGCATCGGGGGCGGCGCCACCACGGACGTCGCCGGGTTCGTCGCGGCCACCTGGCTGCGCGGAGTGCGCTGGATCGCGATCCCGACCACCGTGCTCGGCATGGTGGACGCGGCCGTCGGCGGCAAGACCGGCATCAACACCGCCGAGGGCAAGAACCTCGTCGGCGCCTTCCACCCGCCCGCCGGAGTCCTCTGCGACCTCGCCGCACTCGATTCGCTGCCGGTCAACGACTACGTCTCCGGCATGGCCGAGATCATCAAGGCCGGGTTCATCGCCGACCCGGTCATCCTCGACCTGGTCGAGGCCGACCCCGAGGGCGCGCGCACCCCGGCCGGTCCGCACACCGCCGAGCTGATCGAGCGCTCCATCCGGGTCAAGGCAGAGGTCGTCTCCAGCGACCTCAAGGAGTCCGGACTCCGCGAGATCCTCAACTACGGCCACACCCTGGCCCACGCCATCGAGAAGAACGAGCGCTACAAGTGGCGCCACGGCGCGGCCGTCTCCATCGGCATGGTCTTCGCCGCCGAGCTGGGCCGGCTCGCCGGACGCCTCGACGACGCCACCGCCGACCGGCACCGCAGCGTCCTTGCGTCGGTGGGCCTGCCGCTCGCCTACCGCGGCGACCAGTGGCCCAAGCTGCTGGAGAACATGAAGGTCGACAAGAAGTCGCGCGGCGACCTGCTGCGCTTCATCGTCCTCGACGGCATCGGCAAGCCCACAGTCCTGGAGGGTCCCGACCCGGCCGTGCTCCTCGCCGCCTACGGGGAGGTCTCCGCGTGACCCGGAGGGTCTTCGTCCTGAACGGCCCCAACCTCGGACGGCTCGGCTCGCGCGAGCCCGACGTCTACGGGGCCACCTCCTACGCCGGACTCGTCGACGCCTGCACGACCCTCGGCGAGGAGCTCGGCTTCGACGTCGAGGTGAGGGAGACCAACGACGAGGGCCAGCTGATCCGCTGGCTCCACGAGGCGGCGGACGGATCGATTCCGGTCGTTCTCAACCCGGGTGCCTTCACGCACTACTCGTACGGCATGCGGGACGCGGCCGCCCAGCGCACCGCCCCGCTGATCGAGGTGCACATCTCCAACCCGTACACCCGCGAGGAGTTCCGGCACACCTCCGTGGTCGCCGCGGTGGCCACGGGCACGGTGGCCGGGTTCGGCATCGGCTCCTACCGGCTCGCCCTGCGCGCCCTGGCCGACGAGCTGACGGACTGACGGACCGACACCTTCGCGATTCCCGTCCGTCCTCCGCGCGGCCGACGGGCACTGCGCACCCTCCCGGGCCGTTCACCCCGAGACGGCCCGGGAGGGTACGGTGGCCGTCCCATCAGCGTCAGTTGCAGTTACGAGACGGAGTGGCACCGGATGCAGCACGCAGTGGGGGCCCCGCTGCCGCCGCCCCACGGACCCGGCATCGGGCACGTCGGCCGGCCGTACCAGGCCCAGCACGCCGGCCACCCCGGCCCGCCCCCGATATCCTGTCTCTTATACACATCT
>NZ_NTGZ01000420.1 GCF_002551245.1 Streptomyces sp. rh34 | reverse complement strand
CTCCAGAACGGCTTCGGCGAGGCCCGGTTCGCCGGGCCGGGCGGCGATCGGCGTGGCCTCGGCCCCGACGGGCCCGGCCGCCTGGGCGATGCGCTGGGCGAGGGCGAGGATCCGCTCGTCGGCGGCGGTGACCCTGGCCTCGGCGCCCCGGCGCAGTTCGGCGAGGCGTTCCTCGACGGCGGCGAAGCGGCGGGTGTCGAAGAGCCGGCCGAGGAGCTTGCCACGGGCCTCGGCGTCCGAGCGCAGGAAGCGGGCGAAGTCGCCCTGCGGCAACAGGACCACCTGGCAGAACTGGTCCCGGCTCATGCCGATGAGCTGGGTCAGCTCCTCGCCGATCTCCTGGTGCGACGTGCTGAGGGCCTGCCAGCCGCGCTCGGGATCGTGACCGCGCAGCCGGCTCTGCGCCTTCTCCACGGTGAATCCGTCGCCGCGCTTCTTCGGGCGGGGCTGGGCGGGGCGGCGGGTGACTTCGAGGCGCCGGCCGCCGACGGTCAGTTCCAGCTGGACCTCGGTGGGCAGGTCCGGTGGGGCGTGGTCGCTGCGCAGGGAGGCGCCGGGGCTCTGACGGGCGCCGGGGACGGCTCCGTACAGGGCGAAGCAGACGGCGTCCAGGACGGAGGTCTTCCCCGCGCCGGTGGGTCCGTGGAGCAGGAAGAGGCCGGCGGAGGAGAGGGCGTCGAAGTCGACTTCCTGGGTGGCGCCGAACGGGCCGAAGGCGGTGATGCTCAGGCGGTGCAGTCTCACCGGGACACCTCGCGCACGGTCTCGTCCACCCGGACGTCGTCGAACACGGCGCGCAGCACGGTGCGTTCGAGGTCGCTGGGGCCGCTGCCGCCGCGGACGTGGGCGACGAAGTCCTCGGCGATCTGGTGGTCGTCGCGGCCCTGGAGGCGTTGGGCGTAGGACGCCTCCGGGTCGTCCGGCGGCCGCTCGGGATCGAAGACGAGGCTGAGGGTGCCCGGGAAGCGCCGGGCGAGGCGGGCCATGGGTTCGGCGGGGCGCACCGGGTCGGTGAGGGTGGCCTCGACCCAGGCCTGCTCGTGGCGGTCCAGGGCGGGGTCCTCCAGGAGGGTGTCGAGCCGGCCGCGGAGCCGGGCCAGGGGCCGCTCGACGGGGCAGTCGATCCGTTCCTCGGCCGCGATGTCCCCGTCGCCGTCGAGGTCGATGAGCCACATGGTCTTGCGGTGGTCGGCCTCGGAGAAGGAGTAGGCGAGCGGCGAACCGGAGTAGCGGACGCGGCTCGTGACCCGCTGGGAGCCGTGGAGATGGCCGAGGGCCACGTAGTCGACGCCGTCGAAGACCCCGGCGGGGACGGCCGCGACCCCGCCGACGGTGATGTCGCGTTCGCTGTCGCTGGGCTCCCCGCCCGCCACGAAAGCGTGCGCGAGGACGACGGAACGGGTGCCCCCGGGGCGGGTGGCGAGGTCGGCGCGGACCTTGTCCATGGCGGCGGTGAGGACCGCCTCATGGCCGGCCTTGGCGGCCCGGAGGGTGTCCTTGACCAGGGCCGGTTCCAGGTAGGGCAGCCCGTAGAACGCCACGCCGCCGTGGTCGTCGGCGAGCACGACGGGGGTGGCGCAGTTCTCCGGGTCGGTCCGCAGGTGGATCCCGGCCCGTTCGAAGAGCCCGGCACCGACGCCGAGCCGGCGGGCCGAGTCGTGGTTGCCGGAGATCATGACGGTGGGGACGCCGGCGGCGGCGAGCCGGTGCAGCGCCCGGTCGAACAGCTCGACGGCGGTGAGCGGCGGGACGGCCCGGTCGTAGACGTCGCCCGCGACGAGGACGACGTCCACCTCGCGCTCCCGGACGGTCGCCACGAGATGGTCGAGGTAGGCGGCCTGGGCGTCGAGGAGGGGGACGCGGTGGAAAGACCGGCCCAGGTGCCAGTCCGAGGTGTGCAGGATCCTCACGCCATCACTCCAGCGGATCCGGCCGGCGCCATCACTCCGCCGGTCCCTGCCTGCATCGTCACTCCGCCGGTCCCCGCCTGCACCGTCACTCCGCCGGTTCCTGCCTGCATCGTCGTCCTCCACCCCGTGGGCCGCACACCGGCAACCCGTGATCCCGCTCGGCACCGACCACGCTAACGCCGCCGGGCCGCCGAACCCGCATCGATCATGCAGGGGCGTCCGTGGGATTGCCCTCACACCACCGTCGCCCGGTCACACGTCGCCGTACGCCTCGCCGCCCAGCTCCAGCACGGCGGCCCCGGCAGTCGCGTCGGCCAGCCAGGCGGTGAACGCCTCGACGTCGGCGTCCGGCAGCCCGATGCCGAGGGTGACGGCCTCGGCGTACCGCACCTCGCGGATGTCCCGCCCGGTGGCCCGCAGGTCGTTCTCCAGCTTCCCGGCCCGTTGGTGGTCGATCCGGATCGTGGCGAGCCGGAAGCGCTGCCGGGTGAGGGTGCCGAGCGCGTCGAGGGCTTCGCCGACCACTCCCCCGTACGCCCTGATCAGCCCGCCCGCGCCGAGTTTGACCCCGCCGTAGTAGCGGGTGACGACCGCCGCGGTGTAGCGCACCTCCCGCCGCATGAGCATCTGGAGCATCGGGACACCCGCGGTACCGCCGGGTTCGCCGTCGTCGCTCGCCCTCTGCACGGCGGCCTCGGCGCCGATCACGTACGCGAAGCAGTTGTGGGAGGCGGTCGGGTGCTCCTTGCGGACGCGGGCGACGAAGTCCTGCGCTTCCTGCTCGGTGGCGGCGGGGGCGAGGGAGCAGAGGAAACGGGATCGGTTGATCTCGCTCTCGTGCACACCCGCGCGGGCGACGGTCCGGTACTGCTCCTGCATCCGTCCACCCTATGCGCCGCCGGGAGGGCGGCTTCCGGGGGGAATGGGCGGGCGGGGTCCTCGGTTGTCCCGGCATGAACGCAGACGACACGTACGCGGACCCCGCGACGATCAGGCGGATCCTCCAGGACACGGGCGACACCTGGGCGGTGGTGGGCCTGTCCGGCAACCGTTCCCGGGCGGCCTTCGGTGTGGCGGAGGTCCTTCGGCGGTTCGGCAAGCGGGTCGTGCCGGTGCACCCGAAGGCCGAGACGGTGCACGGGGAACAGGGGTACGCCTCGCTCGCGGACATCCCCTTCCCGGTCGACGTGGTGGACGTGTTCGTCAACAGCGTGGTGGCGGGCGGGATCGCCGACGAGGCGACGGCGGTGGGCGCGAAGGCGGTGTGGTTCCAGCTCGGCGTCGTGGACGTGGGCGCCTTCGAGCGGACGCGTGCGGCGGGGCTGGACATGGTGATGGACCGGTGCCCGGCGATCGAGATCCCGCGGCTGGGCGGGCCCGCCTGAGCGGACCGGGTGTGCGGGGCGCCCCGGGGCGGGAAGAATCCCCGCCGTGGACGACGTACGCGATGGGGACGTGCTCGACGGGGCCCGGACGACGGCCGCTCTGACCGCGCTGGGTGTACGGCCCGGCGCCGTGCTCCTGGTGCACGCCTCGCTGCGGTCGCTCGGACCGGTGGCGGGCGGTGCGCGAGGGGTGCTGGGCGCGCTGCGCCGGGCCGTGGGGCCCGAGGGGACCCTGGTGGTCCCCGCCTTCACCCCGGAGAACTCCGACACCTCCCCGCACTACCGCGCGCGGGTACGTGGCCTGGACGCGGGCGCCGTCGACGCCGTGCGCGCGTCGATGGAGCCGTACGACCCGTCGCTGACCCCCGCGCCGTCGATGGGTGTGCTGGCCGAGACCGTGCGGACGCTGTCTCTTATACACATCT
>NZ_NTGZ01000419.1 GCF_002551245.1 Streptomyces sp. rh34 | reverse complement strand
GAGATGTGTATAAGAGACAGCCATCAGAGATGTGTATAAGAGACAGGCCAGGAGCCGATCGGCCGGGAGCGCAGGCCCAGCGCGGTGGCGTGGGCCTGAACCGCTCCGGCCGCGTACCCGGCGGCGAGGTGGCCGCTGCGGACAGCGGCCGGCGGGGCGTCCCCGGGGCAGCCGTGGGCGAGGAGCACCGCGCCCGCGCCGCCGATCCACTGCTGGCCCGCGGCCCAGCGGGCGAGGGTGGGACGCGCGTCCCCGGAGGCGCGGACGGCGAGGCCACGGCTGCCGGGGGCCTTCGCGTACAGGGCCGGGTCGTCATCACCGACGGCCACGGTCCAGGCGGGTCCGTCCGGCCGTGCTGTCCGCGCGGTGATCAGGAGCCGGACGAGCAGATCCTCGCCGGGCGGGTGGTGCAGGTCGTCGGGCGGGGCGCTCCGGCGCGTCTCCAGGGCCTCGTCGGTCACCGGTCCGGGGCGGGGAGCCGGGTGCCAGGTACCGCCGGGCCTTTCGAGGGCTCGGGCGATGTGGTGCAACAGGTGCCGTGTCGCCGCGAGTTCGCCGGGCGGGGCGGTCTCCGCGCCGGGTTGCGGCGACGGGGTTCCGGCGCGGGGCGGGCCGGCCCAGACGGCCAGTGTCCCGGGGACGTCGGTGGTCACACCGGCGGGGGTCAACCTGACTGACGCGAGGGGCAGTTCCGGTTCGGTGCCCGGCCATGCGTCTGGCCAGTCCGGAGCGGCGGGCAGTCCGGCGGCGGCGGAGAGAAGGGCGGCGTCCGCGTCGAGGCAGACCCGTACGTCGGCGGCCGGGGGCCCGGCCAGTGCCAGGGCCGCGGCGGCGTGGCCCGTGTCCAGCAGCAGGAGCGGCCAGGCCCGGTGGCCGTAGTGCGCGACCGTGCGGGACGCGGCCACGGTGAGGACGACGAGCACGCCCGGGGGCGCGTCGTCGGGGGCCGGGCCGCGTGGGTGGGCGCGGTGGGCGCGCGGGTCGTAGGCGTAGCGTCCGGGCGGCAGTGAGCACCCCGGCCCGATCAGGAGGTGCGCGCGCACCGGGTGCAGGGCTCCCGCCGAGGGGACGGGCCGCAGCCGGCCCGGTGTGCCGGCGGGTGCGGCCAGCGAGAGTCGCAAGACGCGGTCCAGGTCGATCGCGGCCCGGCTCCCGGTCCCCGAACCCGCCCCGGGCCGGGACGCGACCCCGGTCAACGGCAGCCCGGTCCCGCTCCAGGGGAACGGGCGCTCGGGCACGTAGGGGGCGAGGCCCGGCGCGCGCGAGGAGCGGACGTCCGCGAGGGCCCGGCGCAGGAGGCCGGACGCGGGGTGCGTCCCGGAATCGGGGGCGGCGGTCCGGGCCGAGGTGTCGGGCATGGCGGCGCGTTCCTTCACATGTGCGGGGGCGGGGCCAGGGTGAAGTCCCCTGGGGCGGCGGGCGGTCGGGTGCGCCAGCCCCGGGCGAGCGCGGCGTCCGCGAAGCGCGGGCAGCCGAAGTAGCCGAACGCCGCGGGTGCGTTGGGGATCAGTCCGGAGACCAGCACGCGCGCGACGCGCAGTCGTGTCTCGGCGACGTCCTCCGTGGTGAGGTCCGCGGTGATCACCCGGTGCCCCCCGGCGGCGAGCGCCGCGTCGAGCGCGCTACGGCTGCCGGGATCGATCGCGGTGACCGGGACCGTGCCGAGGGCGGGTTCGGTGAAGCGGCGGGCGAGCGGGGCCATCCGGTCGTCCAGCCAGACCTGGACATGAGCCCCGAGGTCCCGGACGGCGGCGAACTCGGGCCCGCAGTCGTCGAGATAGCGCCGGTCGGCACGGTGGTCGAGGTAGAGGCCGCGGGCGAGCATCCCGGCTTCGACCGCCCGGTACACCCAGCCGTCGGCGTCCACCGCGCCCTGGGTGAACACCCAGGTGTGCACGGCCTCCAGCACGGCCTTGCGGGCCGCCTCCGCCGGGTCGTACCGGCAGGCGAACCCGGCCGCGTGGATGCCGCGCCCGGGGTCGTGCACGAGGGCCGCCACGCAGGGGGCGAACTCGGAGGGCATCTCCACGATGTGCACGTCCAGCCCGCAGCCGGCCAGGTCCTCGGTGAGCCCGGGGACGGTCGCCGGGTCGATGCCCCGGGTGGGCCCGTCCAGGTGCCACCACAGCTCCAGGGCGTCCCGCTCGACGACTTCGAGGAGCCCGCGCTCGACGGCGTCGTCGAGGCCCTGCCCGGTGGCGATGCCCGCGTAGTTGAGGTGGTGGGTACGGGGCAGCGAACGCAGTTCGCCCTGGCGCCAGTTGAGGTGGGTCAGCGCGACGGGGGCCCAGCAGGGGCGACCGTCCTCGGTGGCCCGGGTCCACAGCGCCGGGGTGTCGGGGGCAAGTTCGGCGTACGGGAATCCCGGACGGCCCAACTGCCAGGGGGCGTACGTCGGCAGAGCGCCCGGGCCGTAGACGCGGTGGCCCTCGGCGGTCAGTTCGGCGGCGGTGGCCCGACGGGGTTCCTGGGCGTGGCCGGGCGGCGGGAGACGGTTGCCGCAGTAGCGCTCGACGGCCTCGGCCACCGCTGCGATCCACGCGCCTCGGGGGTCGCCGAACGTGGTGCCGAGCGAGACGCGGTCGGCGGGCCAGGCGCCGAGGCGGCGGGCGTCGGCGACGTCGGCGGTCATCGCGGTGTAGCGGGGCGGCGCACCGGTGGGGTGCTCGACGGGCGCGACGTCACGGATGATCCCGCTGACGGGATCGACGAGGGCTTCGATGGGCAGGACGCTGGTCAACGGCATATCTCCGGTGCGGGCTCGACGTAGCGGCGTCGGGCGACGACGGGCAGGTGGAGGGCGCTGCCCCGGGGGTTCACGGTGCGGCGGGACGGGGCGAGCCGGGTGGCGGTGACCGGGTCCTCCCCGGTGTGCGGGTTCCGGGCGTGGGCGGGAAAGTGGTGTCCGGCGATCTCCGCGCGCAACCGGGTCCCGGCGGGCAGCCGTCGGCCCAGCGTGCCGAGCGGCACGGTGATGTCGGCGGCCTCACCGGGCGGGCCCGTGCGCCGGACGATGCCGAAGGCGAGCGGATCCGCGCGGCCGGACGGGTCGAGGGCGGTCAGGCGTACGGCCCAGTCGGCACAGGGCGTGTCGGCCGTGACGTTGATCCGGGCGACGGCGGCTCCCGCCAGGTCGAGCGGGCGGGGCAGCGGCGGCGAGAGGAGCAGACAGCGGTCGGCGCGGTCGCCGTCGGCCGGGACGGCGAGGTCGTCGGAGCGTACGGGGCGGTCCGGGTCGGCGCTGAACTCGGCTCCGTGGAGCAGCCGTAGACCGGTGGGCGAGCCGAAGGCCCAGCGGAACTCCGCCTCCGGCCGGTCAGGCCGGTCCGCCTCCGCCGGTCCTGCCCGCCACTCCGGCCCCTCCTGCGGGGTGGCGTCGGGCGTACTCACCGGGCGGGGAGTGTCTCTGACCCGGGTGCTGTGCCAGCGACCGCTGTCGCCGAGGGCGATGACACCGTGCCGCGTCGGCTGCAGGCGCCCGGCGAGCGCCGCGCGGGCCCACCGTACGTACAGCGCACCGAGGTTGACGCGTGCGCGGGCCGGTGTGGCCGGGTCGGCGGTGAGGCGGTGGCCCCAGGGCCCGAGCAGCAGGCGGGACGGTCCGCCCCAGCCGCGCCACAGGGCCACGGTGTCGTCGGCGAACGGGTCACGGGTGCCGCCGACGGCGAGCAGCGGCAGGCGGACGGTGGAGCCCAGTGCGACCAGCCGGCCTCGCCCTCGGGCGGCCCAGAGCCTGTCTCTTATACACATGT
>NZ_NTGZ01000042.1 GCF_002551245.1 Streptomyces sp. rh34 | reverse complement strand
CCACACCGCCGCCCTGTACGCCCAGGAGAAGGCGGCCCCGCACCTCGCCGCCGCCGTCGCCCTCGGCGCGGACCGGGCCCACCTCCTGCGCCGCCACGTCCTGCCCGGGGTCCTGCCGCCGGTGGTGCGCCACGCCCTGCTCCGCATCCCGGCCATCGCGCTGGCCCTCGCCTCCCTCGGCTTCCTCGGCCTCGGCACGCAGGCCCCGGCCCCGGAGTGGGGCCGGATGCTGTCGGAGAACATGCCGTACGCGGAGCGCGCCCCGTGGGCCGTCCTCGCCCCCGCCGTCGCGCTCGCCCTCCTCGGCGCACTGGCCGTCCTCACCTCGGCCGCCGTGCGCGGGCGCACCCCGGCGGGCCTGAAGTGACCCGATACGAGCCGGAGCCCGCCGACGAGCCCGCGCCCACACGCACCGACGCGCCCGAGCCCGAACCCGCGCACGCCGGCGCGCTCCTGCTGCTCGGCGGCGGCTTCCGGGCCGCCTGCCTCGCCGGGGCCGTCGTCTTCGTCGCCGTACTGGCCGGGCACGCCCGCCTGATGCCGCGCGCCGACCACGTACGGGAACGGGCACAGGCCCCGGACGCCGTCACCCGTACGGACCAACCGGGGCGGTCGTCCCGGCGCGCGGTGTTCACCAACCGGCCGTTCCTGCTGCTCTGCCTCGCGTACAGCACCTACCTCGTCGCCTACAACCAGCTCTATCTCTCGCTGCCCGGCGAGGTGGAGCGGGCCACCGGATCGGGGGCCGCGCTCGGCTGGCTCTTCGCGCTGTCCTCGCTGCTCGTCGTCGTCGCCCAGTTGCCGCTGACCCGCTGGACCGCCCACCGGATCGCCCCGCGCACCGCGCTGGTCACCGGCCTGGTGGTCGTCGCCGCCGGGTTCGCCGCCGTACCGCTCGCCCCGGCCGGCCCCGGC
Source organism: Streptomyces sp. rh34 (assembly GCF_002551245.1). Classification (GTDB taxonomy): domain Bacteria; phylum Actinomycetota; class Actinomycetes; order Streptomycetales; family Streptomycetaceae; genus Streptomyces. The sequence goes on along the minus strand of NZ_NTGZ01000042.1, from coordinate 37,550 downwards.
GGACTGCTGCCCGGCGCCGCGCTCGTCGTCCTGCTGACCCTGGGCCAGATGCTGCTGGTCCCCGCCGCCCGGGGCCTGGTGCCCGACCTGGTCGAGGACCGGCAGCTCGGGCTGGCCACGGGGGCGCTGTCCTCCGTCTCCGGGATCGCCGTCCTCGGGGGGAGCGCGGCGACGGGCGCGCTGCTCGACGCGCCCGCGCCCGTGCGGTGGGCGGCGCTCGCGGCGGTCCCCCTGGCCGGGGCGGCGCTGGCGTTCACTCTTCCGGTGGGCCGGGGCGGGAAGGATCAGGGAACACGCGCGGTTGCGGGGTAGGAGCAGCACCGACGAAGGACCGACCCGCAGCCCCCAGGAGGACGTACGCATGACCGCCGCACTCTCCGCCGAGCTCAAGAACCTGCTCGACAGCCCCGTGTTCGTCAACATCGCCACCATCCAGCCCGACGGCAGCCCCCAGGTCTCCCCGGTCTGGGTCAAGCGCGACGGCGACGACGTCCTGATCTCCACCACCGTCGGCCGCCGCAAGGAGAAGAACCTCCGCCGCGACCCGCGCGTCACCGTGGTCGTCCAGCCCTTCGACGCCCCGTACACCTACGCGGAGATCCGCGGCGAGGCCACGCTGACGACGGACGGCGGGCAGGAACTGATCGACGAGCTCTCGATGAAGTACACCGGCAAGCCGTACGCGGAGTTCAACCCGGACTCCGACGGCGACGACCCCCGCGTCGTCGTCCGCATCTCCCCGCGCAAGATCGTCGGCCGCCTCTAGGCCCCACGGAGGGTGTGAGAACGCTCTCCGGGCCCTTCCCGGGCCGTTCCGGGGCATCCCGGTACCAGAAAGTTGTCCCCGCGATCCCCAAGGGTCGCGGGGCACTGGTGCGGGCCTACTACCCTTGAGGCGTGACTATTCGCCTGCACGACACCAACGCCCGGCAGATCCGTGACTTCGTCCCGCTCACAGCGGGCTGCGTCTCGATCTACCTCTGTGGCGCCACTGTCCAGGCAGCACCGCACATCGGCCACATCCGCTCGGGCCTGAACTTCGACATCATGCGCCGCTGGTTCACCTACCGCGGCTACGACGTCACGTTCATCCGGAACGTCACCGACATCGACGACAAGATCATCACGAAGTCCGCCGAACAGGGCCGCCCCTGGTGGTCGATCGGCTACGAGAACGAGCGCGCGTTCAACGACGGCTACGACGCGCTGGGCTGCCTGCCGCCCACGTACGAGCCCCGCGCCACCGGCCACGTCCCCGAGATGATCGAGATGATGCGCGGCCTGATCGAGCGAGGTCACGCCTACGAGGCCGACGGCAACGTCTACTTCGACGTGCGCTCCCTGCCCAGCTATCTGGAGCTCTCCAACCAGGAGCTGGACGATCTGCGCCAGCCCTCCGGCGACGGCGAGACCGGCAAGCGCGACCAGCGCGACTTCGCCATGTGGAAGGCCACGAAGCCGGGCGAGCCCAGCTGGGAGACGCCCTGGGGACGCGGCCGGCCCGGCTGGCACCTGGAGTGCTCCGCGATGGCCCACAAGTACCTGGGCTCCGCCTTCGACATCCACGGCGGCGGCCTCGACCTGATCTTCCCGCACCACGAGAACGAGATCGCCCAGGCCAAGGCGTACGGCGACGCGTTCGCCACGTACTGGGTGCACAACGCCTGGGTCACCATGTCCGGCGAGAAGATGTCGAAGTCGCTGGGCAACTCCGTCCTCGTCAGCGAGATGGTCAAGCAGTGGCGCCCGATCGTCCTGCGCTACTACCTCGGCACCCCGCACTACCGGTCGATGATCGAGTACAGCGAGGAGGCCCTGCGCGAGGCCGAGTCCGCGTTCGCACGGATCGAGGGCTTCATCCAGCGCGTCACCGAGAAGGCCGGGGAGGCCGTCCCCCCCGCCGCCGAGGTGCCGCCCGCCTTCGCCGCCGCGATGGACGAGGACCTGGGCGTCCCGCAGGCGCTGGCGATCATCCACACCACCGTCCGCCAGGGCAACAGCGCACTGGCCGCCGACGACAAGGAAGCCGCGACCGCCCGCCTCGCCGAGGTCCGGGCCATGCTCGGCGTCCTCGGCCTGGACCCGCTCGACCCGCACTGGGCGGGCGAGGTCGGCCGGGGCGAGGACCTGCACGGCGTCGTCGACACCCTCGTGCGCCTCGTCCTCGACCAGCGGCAGTCGGCCCGCGACCGCAAGGACTGGGCCGCCGCCGACGCCATCCGCGACCAGCTGGGCCAGTCCGGCCTCGTCATCGAGGACAGCCCCACCGGCCCCCGGTGGACGCTGGGACCGCGCTGAGCGCCCCCGCCGAGCAGTGCAGATGTGCCGCCCGGCGATCCGGGCGGCACACTTTCCCTATACATACGTACGTCTGAAAGCAACGAAACAGGTAGATCATGGCCGGGAACAGCCAGCGCAGGAACCGCCGCACGTCCAACAAGAAGGGCATGCAGGTCGGCAGCGGTGGCCAGCGACGCCGTGGCCTCGAAGGCAAGGGGCCGACGCCGCCCGCCTCCGCCCGTAAGGGACACAAGAAGAACCGGATCGCCGGCGCCCAGGCCAAGCAGGCCGCGGCCCGCCGCCCCGCGCCCCGGCGCGGCGGCGTGAAGGGCACCTCGGAGATGGTCGTCGGCCGCAACCCGGTCTACGAGGCCCTGCGGGACGGCGTGCCCGCCGTCACCCTCTACGTCCAGCAGTACATCGACAACGACGAGCGCGTCCGCGACGCCCTCAAGCTCGCGAGCGAGCGCGGCAACATCAACCTGATGGAGGCCCCGCGCCCCGAGCTGGACCGGATGACGAACGGCCTGAACCACCAGGGCCTCGTCCTCCAGGTCCCGCCGTACGAGTACGCGCACCCGGAGGACCTCACCGCCGCCGCGTACGACAACAACGAGGACCCGCTGATCGTCGCCCTCGACGGGGTGACCGACCCGCGCAACCTCGGCGCCATCGTCCGCTCGGTCTCCGCGTTCGGCGGCCACGGCGTCGTCGTCCCCGAGCGCCGCGCGGCCGGCATGACCGCCGGCGCGTGGAAGTCCTCGGCCGGCACGGCGGCCCGCACGCCCGTCTCCCGGGTCACCAACCTCACCCGCGCGCTGGAGGGCTACCAGAAGGCGGGCCTCACGGTCGTCGGCCTGGCCGCCGACGGCGAGCACACGGTGGAGGACCTGGAGCAGCTGGCGGGCCCGGTCGTCATCGTCATCGGCAGCGAGGGCAAGGGGCTGGGCCGTCTCGTCGGCGAGACCTGCGACTACCGGGTGCGGATCTCGATGCCGGGCGGCGCGGAGTCGCTCAACGCCGGTGTCGCGGCGGGCATCGTGCTGTACGAGGTGGCGCGCCGCCGCGGATAGCCGTCCGCCGGGCCGCCGGGGCCGCGGCGTTCGCGTGGCGCCGCGCATGGCGCCACGCGTGGCCGCGCGCGGTAACCGGCTCGCCCGCCGGGCGAGTTGACGCGCGAACGCCGAACACAGTTCCAGGTTGCCCGAGTTTGGCCTGATCTTGACGGGTCTCGGACATATCCGGGCGGTCGAGGCAGTGTCCTAAACACACATCACTCGGTTAGATGCGTGTGGACACCAGAACGCCTCGGTTCGACGAGCAACCCGCCCTGAGCATGACCAAGGTGGACAGCGACCCCGCGCAGGTCATCGTCAACCACGCCAGCTTCCGGGTGCAGCTCGCCCCGGGCCAGCGCGCACGGCTGCGCGGTGCCCCCGCGGAAACGGCCCGCATCCCCGCCATGAGCGGTGCCGGCGGAGGCCGCAGGCGGGCACCCGTCGTCTGGAGCGGCAAGTCCGCTCCCGGCGACCCCGGCGCGACAGGCCTCCTCCAGGCCGTGCGCAACTCCACCGCCGGACACCTCGACGCCGGACTCGGCGGGGCGTCCGGGGGCGGGCACGGAGCGGGCGCGACGCAGGTCATCCCGCTCCTGGAGGAGACGCAGCCCAACCCCGTACTGACCGCCCCCCATCAGCCGGGACGCACCGGTCCGCTGCTGCCGCCCATGCGGCAGGCCGTCGGCGCGTACGACCCGGTCGACGGGCCCGACGACCCCGGCCGGTCCGGAGCCCCCGGCGCTCCCGCCGACGCCGACGGCTACGACGAGGCCGACGAATCCGCCGAGTCCCGCTCCCGGCGTGGCTCGGGCGACCCCGTCCGGCACGCCTATTACCCCGGCCACCGGATGAACCTGGGCGTCGTGCTGCTCCCCATGCGGGTGCTCCTCGGCTTCATCTCCATCTACGCCGGCATGGGCAAGCTGTGCGACCCCGTCTACTTCGACGGCGGCGAGCGCGGCTCGATGGTGAAGTGGCTGACCTCCCTGCACCCGTGGGCGATGGCCGAGCCGCTGCGCGACTTCGCGCTCTCCCACCCGGTCGGCGCCGGCCTGACCGTCGCCTTCCTCCAGGTCGTGGTCGGTGTGCTCACCGTCCTCGGCCTCTGGCAGCGGGTCGCCGCCGCGTTCGGCGCGCTGCTCTCCGCCGCGCTGCTGGTGACGGTGAGCTGGCGTTCGGTCGCGGTGTACGACGCCCCCGACATCATCCTGCTGGCCGCCTGGAGCCCGCTGGTCATCGCGGGCGCGCCGGTCTACTCCGCGGACGGCCGACTGGCCGGGGAGGCCTGGCGCAAGCTCGGCCCGCGCTCGGAGATCTGGGACCTGCGCCGCCGGGTCCTGCGCCGGGGCACCGTCGCCGCGACGGTCGTCATCGGCCTCACCCTGCTCATCGGCTCCATCCTCGGCGGTGCGGTCCGCTCCAGCGAGGTCGTCACCGTCCCCGGCCGCAACGACAACCCCACCAACCGCCTCCCCGGCATGCCGCTGCCCCAGGAGTCCACCGGCGAGCGCCAGGCCTCCCGTACGCCGGACCAGGGGCGACAGCCGGAGCCCAGCCGCTCCGGCGCGGCCACCACCCCCGCCGGCGGCGGGGCGACACCGGGCGCGGTGCGCGAATCAGGCGGCCGGAGCACCGGTTCGGACACCCAGCCCAGCCAGACCCAGGGCACAGGCCAGGAACCCCCGCAGCAGTCCACCCCGCAGGAGCCCCCGGCGGCCACCAGCGCCGGACCCACCTCCTCCGGGTCCACCGGCGACGCCTCCTCCGGAGGCGGCGGCGAACCGGCCCCCACCGGCGGCTCGACCTCCTCCGGCGGCGGCGAGGGATCGACCACGGGCGGCGGCCGGAACCCGATCGGCGGCCTCCTCGGCTGACCCGTACGACAGCACGAAGGGGCGGCCCCCACCCGGCGGAACAACCGGGCGGGGGCCGCCCCTTCGTGTGCAGGCGGGTCCCCAGGGGCGAAGGCGACAGCTGCGAAGGTGACGGCGGTGAAGGTGACGGCGGTGTCAGCCGTCGTGGGCGCCGAGCTCGCGGGCCGCCTCGGTCAGGTCCTTCGCGGTGTCGATGGCCCGCCAGTACGCCCCGTTCGGCAGCGGATACCCGGCCAGCCGGCGCTCGCGGGCGAGCCGCGGGAACGTGGTCCGCTCGTGGTCGCCGCGGTCCGGCAGCAGCTTCGTGAACGCGGGCGAGAACACGTACACCCCCGCGTTGATCAGATACGGGGAGGGCGGCGACTCGATGAAGTCGGTGATGTGCCCGAACGCGTCCGTCTCCACGGCGCCCCACGGGATCCGGGGCCGGGCGAGGGCCAGGGTGGCGGTGGCGTCGCGCTCCGTGTGGAAGGCGGCCATCTCCCGCAGGGAGAAGCGGGTCCAGATGTCGCCGTTGGTGGCGTACCAGGGCTGCTCCGGATCGGGCAGCCGCCCGGCCGCGTACTTCAGGCCGCCGCCACGGCCCAGCGGCTCGGTCTCCACGACGGTGGTGACCCGGAGCGGCAGTACGGCGGCGTCCAGCCACTCCTGGAGCACCTCGGCGAGGTGCCCGCAGGAGACCACGGCGTCGGTGACGCCTTCGGCGGCCAGCCAGGACAGCTGATGGCCGATGATCGGAGTCCCGGTTCCGGGGATCTCGACCATCGGCTTGGGGCGGTCGTCGGTGTACGGCCGCAGCCGCGACCCCTGGCCACCGGCAAGGATCACGGCCTGCGTCGGATACGTATGCATGGCAGGCACGATATGCGGTGCCCGCCGGCGGAGCGGCGACGCTCCGCGTGACCGCCTCCCGGCGTGGGAGCTCCTAGCTGAACTGCGCGACCCCGGAGGCGAACGAGGTGTCACAGACGGGCCGGGAGAAGCGGTGCGCACGGGTCGGGCCGTACTGCTCGACGGCCGCCTTGCCGAGGGCCTTCGCGATCGACATGCAGTGGCGGGCGAGCGAGGGACGCTGCTCGACGGCGCGCTGGAGGCCCGTGAGCGCGGCGCCCGGGTCCTTCTCCTGCAGCTCCACGAGCAGCTTCTCGCGCAGGACGTGCTGCGGGGCGTGCGGCTTCGCGGGCTTGGACACGGTCTCCGAGGAGGCGGCCAGCAGCTGGGAGTCGGTGTCCGACTCCGCCCACTGAACGCTGGTGACCGCGAGGGTCCCGGACAGAACCATGACGACGGGCAGGACGAGAGCGAGGGATCGGCCGATGCGGCGCGCGGTGTGGGTCACGCAGCGAGCGTAGCGGCCAGTGATGACTTGGCGACAATTCGTCACCCTTGCGGGGGATGGTTCGACGCGCCCTTTCGAATACGGGCTTGACGAACCAGGGCGAAATGCCCTGTGTGCCGGGGTATTTGCCGCCACCCGGCACCGAAACCCAAACTCGCCGGGACCACGCAAACGGCCCCGCACCCCCTTGCGGGGAGTGCGGGGCCGGGCGTACGGCGGATGGGGCGTCAGTTGGTGAGACGCTCGCCGGTGGAGGTCGCGAAGACGTGCAGCTCGTCCGGGCGCGGGACGACGTGCAGCTCCGTGCCCTTCTCCGGAACGGCACGGCCGCCGACGCGGACGACCAGGTCCTTGTGCTCGCCGGCGACCTGCGCGCCACCGTAGACGAAGCCGTCGGCGCCGAGCTCCTCGACCACGTTGACGGAGACGGCGAGACCGGCCGGCGCGTCCGTGGCGTCCTTGGTCAGCGACTTCGCGGCGGCGCCACCGTGCTCGACGATGTCGAAGTGCTCGGGGCGGATGCCGACCGTGACGGTGGTGTCACCGCGGTCCGCGGCGGCGGTGAGCGCCTCGCGGGAGACCGGGACGACGCTGTTGCCGAACTTCACGCCGCCGTCGGTGATCGGGACCTCGACGAGGTTCATCGCGGGGGAGCCGATGAAGCCGGCGACGAAGAGGTTCGCGGGGCGGTCGTACATGTTGCGCGGCGAGTCGACCTGCTGGAGCAGCCCGTCCTTCAGCACCGCGACCCGGTCGCCCATGGTGAGGGCCTCGACCTGGTCGTGGGTGACGTACACGGTGGTGATGCCGAGGCGGCGCTGCAGCGAGGCGATCTGCGTACGGGTCGAGACACGGAGCTTGGCGTCGAGGTTCGACAGCGGCTCGTCCATGAGGAAGACCTGCGGCTCACGGACGATGGCCCGGCCCATCGCCACACGCTGACGCTGACCACCGGAGAGCGCCTTCGGCTTGCGGTCCAGGTAGTCGGTGAGGTCCAGCATCTTGGCGGCCTCTTCGACCTTCGCCCGGATCTCGGTCTTGTTGATACCGGCGATCTTCAGCGCGAAGCCCATGTTGTCCGCGACGGACATGTGCGGGTAGAGCGCGTAGTTCTGGAACACCATGGCGATGTCCCGGTCCTTCGGCGGCAGGTGCGTGACGTCGCGGTCACCGATGCGGATCGCGCCGCCGTTGACGTCCTCAAGACCAGCGAGCATGCGCAGGGAGGTCGACTTGCCACAACCGGAGGGACCGACGAGGACGAGGAACTCACCGTCCGCGATGTCGATCTCGAGCTGGTCCACGGCCGGCTTCGTGGAGCCGGGGTAGACGCGGGACGCCTTGTCGAACGTGACACTGGCCATGCTGAATCTTCTCCTCAACCGGCAGGAACGTGCCGGACGATCCGAGTAGGGAGTGGTCTGGTCCACAGGCGCGAACCTGCCGTGACGCTACCTGGCGTTTCCCGATCTGTCAGTAGTCCGCAGCACACGGAAATCGCGGACGAGAGGGGCGCGGGGTTGGTTAGACTGCTCCGGCACGCCTCCTTAGCTCAGCTGGCCAGAGCGCCGCACTTGTAATGCGTAGGTCGTCGGTTCGAATCCGACAGGGGGCCCGAAAGGGAAATCGCAGGTGAGACGCGGTACGCGACTGGCCCCCGGCAAGATCACTGCCGGGGGCCAGTACGCATTTTGTACGTGCTGCTGTGCCTAGGTGCTGACCGCGACCGGCGCATCCTTCATCGCCAGTGCGACAAGCCGCCCTGCGTCGAGGGCATCCGCGACCTCGTCGAGCCGGTCCGGGAACAGGTGGCCGTAGATGTTGAGCGTCATGGCCGCGTCCTTGTGGCCCAGCATCAGCTGGATGACCTTCACGTCGGCGCCGGCCGCGATGGCGAGCGACGCTGCGGTGTGCCGGAGCTTGTGCGGGGTGATGCCCATGCCGCCCAGCCCGGCCTCCTTCACCGCCGGGTCGAAGACCCGGTTGCGGAAGTTGTTGTAGCGCAGTGGCCCGCCCTCCGGGGCCGTGAACAGCAGATCCTGCTGACCCTTGCCGTGGGCCAGGGTGCCCAGCTCGTCGGCGAACGACCGGGGGATCGGCACCGACCGCTTCTCGTGGTTCTTCACCGGGCCCAGCTCCAGCACCCCGCCGACGTCGGTGAAGTTCTGGACGATCCGGATCCGCCGCTTCGGCACCAGCAGCCGGCCCGTCTTGATGGCCGACGCCTCCGCCCACCGAATCCCGCTGTACCCCAGCGTGAGGATCATCAGCCGGTACTCGCCCGCCGCGAGGGCCAGGCGCTCCAGCTGGTCGTAGGTGAGGTAGACGTGCTCGTCCTCGTCGTCCGGCCGCGGCAACTCGTGGTCGTGGCACGGGCTGGCGCTGATCCGCTTCGAGAACACGGCGTGCTTCATCACCATCGACAGCACCCGGTACGCCTTGATAATCCGGGCGGCCCCGAGGAGCTTCCCTGACTTGCCGGGCTTCGTCTCCAGCTCGGTCAGCCACGCGGAGACGTCCTCCCACTGGATTGCCCCGACCTGCCAGTCACCCCACTTCGGGATGACGTAGTTGTCGAGGAGATCCCGGTAGTCCCGGCGGGTGGTCCGGCCGATCTTCCGCTTCGAGGTGAACCACTCCTCGGCCACCAGCTTCGTCGCGGCCTTCCCCGACTTCGGGTCGCGGTAGCTGCCCTTGTCGAGGCGGGCCGTGATGGCGTGCATCTCGGCTTCCGCCTGCGGCAGCTTCAGGAACGTCGCAGCCTTGCCCTTGCCGTCCGGCCCGTACCAGCGGACACGCCACCGCCCCGGCGGCTTCCGCTTGCTGCCGGCGCGCTTCGCCTCCTGCCATCCCTCCATGGCCGCCCGGTAGTCGGCGTGGTTCTCCCGGTCCTCAATCCACACTCGGGCCATCGTCTCCCCCTTCCGGCTCGACGAGCCCCTGCTTGCGCAGCCACTCGTCCATGGGGAAACCGGATTCGCGCAGCCAGGCGTTCACCGTGGCAGCGTCGCGATCCACGGGGCCCAGCCACTGGGGCAGGCCGTACAGCTGGAACTCAAGAAACTCCGTCCGCTCCCTGCCGGGAGTCAGCCGGAACGGACGTTGCCCCTGCGCCCACTTCCATGCGTCGGAAGCGTCGGCGGTGCCACCGCCCGTGACTTCGACAGGGTCCGACGGGCGCTCGGTAAACGGCAGCAACAGTGCCGACGGAGAGACCCCGAACGTGACGGCCAATGCCGTCAGCTCATCTGCTGTTACATGCCGCTCAGCCTTCTCCATGCGGCTGATCCCTGACGGGGAGATGCTTCGTCCTGCGCGTTCAAGCGCTGCGGCCAACTGTCGCGTGCTGAAGCCGCGTGCCTTACGAAGGCGGACAAGGTTCGCTGCCACCGCCCTGCCGGTAGGACCGGTCTCTACTGCTCGTCGCCCGTGCTGCTGCTCGCTCATGGGTGACAGCCTATGCAGACGCAAGGCGATTGCGTCTGGGCTCTTATGGGTTACCATCGCGTTCATGTGGTGCAGCATAGATGCGATTGCTGCACGTAAGCAACAGTGTCACCCTAAGGAGAAGCGATGGCAGGCAAGCAGGCGTTGGTGGACGACGTTCTGTCGTCCACCGAGGTGTGCAAGCAGTACCCGCTGTTCCGGAACCCGCAGGCGCTTGCCGAACTGCGGTGGCGGGGAACGGGGCCCGACTACATCAAGACCGCACCCGGGCGAGCGGGGCGTGTTTTCTACCGCCGCAGTGCCATCGAGAAGTGGCTGGACGAGCGCACCGTGAGCGGGGGCGCCGCCGCATGAGCGCAAAGCGAAACCCCCCGGCGGGTGACCACCAGGGGGCTCAAGACCGGCTGGGCGGCGGGTCGGCTACCACCGTAGCGCGTGCCTCTGTCATCGCGCACTGCCGCGCCTACGCGGCCCGCGGGTGCTTCGGCCGTTACTGGGTGCTCGTCATCGACACCTGCCCCCACTGCGCCGAACGGCACACCCACGGCGGCGGCCCCGGGCTGCGGCCCTCCTTCGGGCATCGCCTCGCGCACTGCGGCGGCAGCCCCGCCGGCCGCGGGTACTGGCTGGAGCCCAGCAGATGATGCAACACCCTGCCGACGAGCAGGACCAGGCGCCCGCATACGACGCCGATGCCGAACGCGCCGTCATCGCGGGCATGATCCACCACCGGGGCGAGATCCCCGACGTGGCCGCCATCCTCGATGGCTCGGAGTTCTACCGGCCCGTACACGAGACCGTGTACCGGGCGATCCTCGACCTGAACGCGGCCGGTGAGCCGGTCGACCCCATCACGTTGACGGACGCCCTGCGTAAGGCCGACGACCTCACCCGCGTTGGTGGTCCCGTCGCCGTCTCCCAGCTCGCCGACATCTCCCACGCGGTCGCGCACCCTGCCGAGTACGCCCGGATCGTCGCGGACATGGCGGCACGCCGGAAGATCACCCAGGCTCTGAACCTGGCGGCCTACCGCGTCCGGTCCGGCAACGGCGAGTTGGTCGACCTCCTCGCAGACGTCACCACCGAGATCAACGGCATCACCACCTCGGCAGCACCCGCAGCAGGCACGTCCGGGTGGGACTTCACCGACCTGACATCCGTGCTGGACGGCACGCACAAGCCCGTCACAGCCACCGTCGGCGCCCGGGACGACGGCATCGGCCTGTTCTACCCCGGCCGCGTGAACGGCGTACAGGGCGAGTCCGAGGCGGGCAAGTCGTGGCTTGCCCTGATCGCAGCCCTGACGGAGATCAATCGCGGCAACCACGTCGTCTACATCGACTTCGAAGACAGCGAAGACGGAGTTGTCGGTCGTCTGCTCCTCATCGGCGCCCTGCCCGAAACGGTCCGGGCCCTGTTCCACTACGTCCGCCCCGGCGGTGGCATCCCGCCGGCCGCGATGGCGTCGTTCGTTGCGAAGGTCGGCGAGGTGCGGCCCACGCTCGTCGTCGTCGACGGCGTCACCGAGGCGATGTCCCTCATGGGCCTTGAGCTCAAGGACAACACCGAGATCGCCAAGTTCGGGCGCCTGCTCCTGCGGCCGCTCGCCGACACCGGGGCCGCCGTCGTCCCCCTGGACCACGTCGTCAAGAACTCGGAGGGCCGCGGCCGGTACGCCCTCGGTGGGGTCCACAAGCTGAACGCTGTCGACGGCGTTCAGTACATGCTCGAAGCGATCAAGCCGTTCGGCGTGAACACCGAGGGCCGCTCCCGTCTCCGCATCGCAAAGGACCGGCCGGCACAGGTGCGGAAGCACGCCCTGCCCGGCGGCCGGAACCCCCTCCACTGGTACGCCGACCTCGTCGTGAAGTCCGAGACCGACACGTTCGCCGACGCACACATCTACCCCCCGATCCAGCACCCCGACGACCCTGCCGAGCAGACCGACGAGCAGCAGAAGGAAGCCAAGAAGCTTGCCGAGATCGAGGAGTGCAAGGGCAAGATCCTCGCCGCCGTCGGCAAGGCCCGCGAGCCCCTCACGAAGAAGGGCATCGAAGACCGCGTCCAGGGGCGTGCGTCCACCACTCGTCAGGCGCTCGTCGCCCTGGTCGATGACGGCCGCCTTGTTGCCGAGCCCGGGTCCCGCGGTGCGGTGCTGCACTCCATCCCGACGGACGTGCCCGCATGACCGGCCGACCTCGTCCCGACCTCGTCCCGACCGCCCCCGCCACAATCGGCGTGTTGGAGAAAGCTGCAGGTCAGAGGCACAGCGACCTCGTCCCAGCAGGCGGGCCGACCTCGTCCACAACTGACGACACGTCACCGGACGAGGTCACGCCGGTCCTGACCTGCGGATACAAGACCTTCGCCACCTCGTCCCACCTCGTCCCCACCTCGTCCCGGACGACGTCAAACGACCTCGTCCCTCGTCCCCCGTTCTATAGGGGACGAGGACGCGGACGGACGATCACACCCATTGATCGGAGCCTCATGAACCACATCACCCCCGGCCTGCGGCAGGCAGCCCGCGCCATGCACCGACGAGTCATCGAGCTGGAAGAGTCCGTCGTTACCCACACCTACGCAGGAGAGCAGCAGCAGGCCCTGTATGCGGCGCACACTGCGACCTACCTCCGCAGCTTCCTTGCTGAGCTCATCGGCCCCACCTGGCTCGCACAAGTAGTGCACGACTGGCCCCAGAAGACCGGAGGTCAGCTGTGACCGAGTCCACGTCCGCGGTTGAGCAAGCCGTCCAGGCCCGCATCGAAGCCGCCCGCATCCGAATCGCCGCAGCGAAGCGACGCCGCGCCGAACTGTCCGCCGCCCGGCAACGCGGCCTCGCCGCCCGGCACGCCGCCAAGCTCCGCTACTTCGCCGCACGCAACCGCCCCGCCCTACTCGTCGGCGACAACCAGGGAGGTACCGGCCCGGTACACCCTCAGGCCTCGGAGAGTTCCATCCGTGCCGCGGACGAAACGGCGTCCACGGCCACGACCACCGTCGCGATCCCTGACAGAAACCCGAAGGGCACGCACTGGGCGCGCACCGCTGGCGACGCCGTCGGCCCCACGCCCGACCTCGGCGCCGTTCAGCAGCAGTTGGAGCGCATCGCCGACCAGCTCGACAAGGAGGCCCCACGATGAGACCCGCGGCCGTACGCACGCTGATGCACTGCCCCGCCTGCCGCACCATCCGAACCGTGAGGCAAGTCGGCACCGGCACCATCAACAACCGTCGGCACACCATCGTCCAGTGCACCGACACGGCGTGCGAACTCACCTGGGCCAGCCCCTCCACTCCCCGGGGGACGACCACCCGCACGGCACCGGTCAGGCCCGCGTGAGCACGCCTCAGAGACCCCACAAAGCCGCAGGTCAGGCAGCCCGCGCCCCTCCTTTTTTAGAGAGGCGGCTCCCCAGCCCCGCGCCCAGCTTTCTTTAAATCCTCTCCGGCAGATCTAGATGTCACACGAACTGAAAGGGGGTCGTCATGGCGGCCACGATGACCATCTCGTTGAGGGTTCCGCAGGAGATGCGGGATCAGTTGGAGCGGGTGTCAGTCGAGTACCGGACGACGATGTCGGCGGTCGCAGTGTCGGCGATTCGCATGTATCTGGACGGGGCCGAGCCGCCTACGGACGGGCCGTTGGTCCTGGCGGTGGATGCCCTGTTCGCGGAGCAGGACCTGTACACGTCGACGGAGCGGGAGATGGCTTTGGCTCTGGCGCGGACGGGGCAGGCCGGCGGTACGGCAGGGGTCGCGGCGATCAAGGAGCTGCGGGTGTTGCTGGATGCGCTCGGTGTCGAGGACGACGACCTGACCGACCTGCACTTGCCGGGCTGACGGCGGCAACTCGTCTGCTCGGATGCCTGCCGGAGGGTGCGGCTCGGCCGGGGCGGCGCTGAGGTGCCCGGAACGTGATGTGCGCCCCACGGCAACGGCGGTGGGGAACGTGGGAACAACACCAGGAAAGAGAGATCGAGATGACGAAGTTCGTGAAGCGTCCGACGGAGCACGACGGGGATCCGCTGGCGTGGCTCGCGGCGGGGGCTGGCATGGATCTGGACACGGTCCGGTCGCTGGCGAAGGGCGGCAACCTTGCCCCTGCGGTGCTGCGGTACCAGCGGAGGAAGGACGAGGAGCAGCGCGTGGCCGGCGGGAAGTCCGGTCGGCCGGAGCTCGGAACGCAGCTGCTCACCCCGCGGCAGCGGCAGGTTGAGCTGCTGTGGAGGCGCGCAGCCTGAAGCGACAGAGCGGTGCGCCCGGCCCTTGGTGAGCAATGAGGGCCGGGCGCACTTCGCGCAACGGCACAGTTGGCGAGGTGCCGCCGCAATCTCGCGCAACCGGCCCCCATGGCCAGCCCGTCGCCTGCATGCTGGTGCCTCACCTGCGAGAACGGAGCCCTGTTGTGACGCTCAGGTTCATCGGCACCACCTCCGAGGACGGCAACTGCCCGACGCTCTACGAGGTCGTCGAGACCGGTGACATCGTGGTCCAGGGTGACCAGCTCACCAACCCCGAAGACCTTGCCCAGCTCCGCAACGTCGGCGCCAATGAGACGTCCGTCGTCATCCCTCGCGACCTGCTGACCCGCTTCGCCCCCAAGGAGTAACCCGTGCCACTGGTCCCCTTCGAGGAGATCACCCACCTATTCGACGAGTTCGAGCACACGGCGTTCCGCCTGGAGACCCGCCGCGGGTACGCCACAGACCGGGCCGGGGAACGGTTCCAGGCGTTCATGCGCGGCATCGACCCGCAGCCGGCCCCGGGCAGCCCGTGGAACACGAACGTGCGGGAGAAGACGGCACGGGGCGCCCACTTCTCCCGCGTCCGGATCGTCGACGACCCACCCACGGACGGGCAGCGATTCCTCATGGCAGCCGCGTCGAGCAACATTGCGGCCGGCGAGGACATCCGGGTACTCAGCCGGTACGTAGCCGAGTCCGCGGGCCTGCCCGACTACGACTTCTGGCTGTTCGACTCACGTCTCGTCGCCCGGTTCCACATCGACGAGACGGACACCACGGTCGGCGTCGAGGTCACAGAAGATCCGACGGAAGTGCTCGCCGCGTGCCGGGCCAGGGATACCGCCTGGCCGCTCGCTACGCCCTCGGCCACCGTGTGGGCGCAGGTACGTTCGTCGGTGTGAGCACCGACTTCCAGAGCGCGAGGGAGGCCCTCGGCGCGCGGCTGAACGAGCTGCGCACCGGGGCCGGGCTCAACGGCCGCGACTTCGCCCAGCTCCTCGGGTGGCAGCCGTCGAAGGTGTCCCGGCTCCAGAACGGCCGGCAGACCGCCACCCCCGAAGACCTCCAGGCGTGGGCGGCGGCTTGTGGGCGTCCCGACACCGCCGCGGATCTCCTCGGTCGGCTGCGGGTGCTGGAGTCCCGGCAGCGGCACTGGCGTAAGCAGCTCGCTGCGGGCCATTCGCCGGTGCAGGACCGGTACGTCGTCGAGTACCGGCAGACCACGGTCCTCCGCGGCTATGAAGCCACGGTGATCCCCGGACTGTTCCAGACCCCGGACTACGCCAGGCATCTGCTGATGGCGCGCGCCGAACTGTTGCAGACGCCCCGGGATACCGAAGCTGCGGTTGCGTCGAGGATGCGCCGCCAAGAGGTGCTGTACGCGGCGGGGAAGCTGTTCCGGGTCCTGGTGTGGGAAGGGGCTCTGCACGCCCTCGTATGCCCCCGGGAGGTCATGGCCGGGCAGCTGGACAGGCTGGTCGGGCTGATCGGGATGAGTACCGTGGAGTTCGGCATCGTGCCGCTCGGTGCCCCGATGCGCCTGACCCCGAAGCACGGGTTCTGGATCTTCGACGAGTCCCGTGTCGTCGTCGAGACGATCAACACCGAGTTGACGTTCGACACGGCCGACGACCTCGAACTGTACGGGCGGACGTGGGACGGGCTGAACGAGTCGGCTGCCTACGGGGCCAGGGCCCACCGCATCATCGCCCGCGCACGGCACCTGATTGCCCCCTCCTGAGCAATCCGCCCCAACGCTCGTGCGGGGTCACGCAATCTCGCGCAACCACCAGGACCACCACACGCGGCGGCTCCTACGGTCCTGGCCATGACCACACCATCGAGCACAGCAGCGCCCGCGCCGTTCGGCTGGTGCCACTGGCACAAAGGCCCCTCGGGGACCGCCGTCATGGTCGACATCGTCGAGCAGAACTCGGGCCCCGGGGCGGCCCTGTACGCGTGCGCCCCGTGCCGAGAGCAGCGCGGCCTGACCCCGGTTGCCGAGCAGGCCCACGAGGTGGCCTACCGGGCCTACCTGCTGCACACCACGGACTGCGCCGGGTGCAGCCGTCTTGGGCGGTGCGACGTCGGCGGGCGGCTCCGCGACATCTACCAGAAGGCCCTGGACGACGCGCCCTGACCGCATGACGAAGGCCCCCAGACTGCTGCCTGGGGGCCTTCCTTGTGTGGGGGCTCGGTCCCCCTGTACCGGCGTTACCTTGCAGGTCGGGGCCCTCTACCCGCCCCATGACCGGGGTAGAGGGCCCCCGCTACTTCCGGGCCCCGCAGGTGGGCGCCTGGGGGGCGGGGTGAACGCGTGGCTGCAGGGGGTCGGGTACAGGGGGACCCCTCTACCCGAGGAGGATTTCCGGGGGTACGGCGCCTTCGATGTCGCGCCGCTGGTACCCGGCGAGCGTGGTGCCGCTGATCTTCACCTGCTTGCTCGTGCGCTTCACGCCGGCGGTCTCCAGCTCGGCGGCCAGGCGCTCGCCGTTGAAGTCGCCGTACACGTCTTCGTCGAGGTTCACGAGCCCGGCGATCAGGTCGGTGGTGAACATGCGCGGGGAGTGCCGCATCACCTCCAGGACGTCGGAGAGGATCGGGGCGAGCTTGAGCCCGGCCGCGTCGGCGGCCGCGGTGACGTCTCCGGCCGCGTCCCCGGTGAGCTGCCCGGCCGTCTGACGGAGGGCGCGGCCGACCGCGCAGAGCTTCGCGAAGGCGGGCCCGTCGAGGTAGTCGGCGCGCACGGTGACGTAGGACGCGGGCCCGGTGACCAGCACCCCGGTGCCAACGTGGTCCTCGGACAGGACGGATGCGTCGGCGCCTTGGGCGGCCTTGCCCTTCCCGAGGACCATGTCACTGCTGGCCTTGTCGACGACCTGCGTGGAGTACCGCAGCGTGATGATCTCCCGCAGCTTCGTCGGGACGGACTCAGCGTCGGGGCGCTGGCTGGCGAAGTTGGACACGAACCCGGCGGCCGGCCCGCGGCGGGCGATCCGGCACAGATCGTTGATGACCTGCTCCCGGTCCTCCTTCTCCATCGCGGTGAAGTACTCCTGCAGCTCGTCGACCGTCACGAAGATGACCGGCATGTTCTTCAGCCGGACCAGCTCCGGAGTGAGCTTGCCCTCGGGGCAGATGCTGGTGGGGAGCTCCCGCAGGATCGCGAAGCGACGCTCCATCTCCACGAGCAGCTCGGCCAACATCGCCTTGAGCGCCTCGATGGCGTCGTCCTCGGCACCCATGACGAGCCGGTGGGCGACGGCCCGCATCGGCATCCAGTCGGCGCCGCCCTTGCCGTCGGCGACGTAGTGCCGCACGTAGGCGTCCAGCAGCCCGGCCGCGGTCATGAGGCGCTGGGTGAACGTCTTCCCCCGGCGGGGCAGCCCGCCGAAGAACATCGACTGCCACATCACCGGCACCTCGATGCGGTTGCCGCGTGCGTCCTGCCCGAACGGGATCGGGTCCCAGATGGAGAACGTGTGCGCCTTGACCAGCGGCGACGGGTTCGGCGCACCAAGGTAGGGGTCGTCGTCGGCGACCCACATGGACACCCGGCCGGCGTTGCCGCCCTTCGCGGCGCGGACGCGGGACATGATGACCTGGATCTCGTCGACCCCGAGTTCCTGCGCGATGACTTCCCGCTTCGTGAGGACGTCGGACGCGGTCTTGCCCCCACCCCGAGGAAGGTCGAAGATCACCGCCCAGCCGCGGCCGTCACGAACCGGGCCCATCGTGCACGTAACCCGGGGGCCTTCCTCGTCGCCCCGGCCGCTTTTCAGGAGGCCAGCGGCGCGCAGGGCGTCGTTGAGCTGCTGCGCGGACATGTCGACCCGCAGCGGCGGCGCCCCCTGGTCGAGGAGCACGGTGTCCTTGCCCCGGCCGAGATGGGCGAGCGGGGTGACGACAGCTGCCGCTACCCCGGCCTGCACCACCGGGTCGGCGAGCATGATGCCGATGGTGGCGGCGGCGACGGCCGTGGCGGCCGCCCCGAACCGCCACCGGCGGGTACGGGTGCGCTCGGCGTGGGCGAGCTGGAGCCGCAGTGCCAGGTCGACGTCTTCGGGCTTGGCCTTCGACTGGGCGCGGAGCGCTTTCACGGCGGCGCTGTGGTCCTGTGCGGACAGGGTCGGCCACATACCGACGGTGGCCCGGTAGAAGCCACGCGCGGCCAGCAGCAGCGTCTTGACCAGGTACTTCGGGGTCCGGATGCCGTGGTAGCGGGCCTGCCACCAGGTGAGGCGGGCGAACGCGGCGACGTTGGCGCGGATCGAGGCTGCCGACCCGGCCCACACGGGCAGGACGGGGGCGTCGGGCACGGTCAGCCAGTCGGCCAGCGGGTTGTCCGGGCGGTCGACGGCTTCGACGGTGTCGGGCTCGTCGGCCGGGGCCGGCGGCGGGCCGACGAGCTCCGGGGGGATGGGGTGCAGTTTGGTGAGGGTGTGCCCGTTGACTGGGCGGGTGTCGACGTCCGTCATGATGAGGGTCTCCTGCTCTCTGCTGAGTGGCGGGTGGCACGGGGTGGCCGGTTGTCTTGGCGGATTGGCGGCCGCCCCGTGGTGTAGCTACTGCTGCTCGGCCTTGTGCACGGCCCGCTCGGAGCGCTTGAGCTGCTGCTCGGCGTCCCGCAGGGCCTGCCGGGCGGCGGCCTTGCCCTCGCGGGACGCGGTGCGCACGGCGGCCTTGGCGGTGGCGACGGCCTGCCGGTCCGTCTCCCGCACGGTGTGCAGGGCGTTCAGCTCCCGCTGCCCGCGCTCGGCAGCGGCCTGGTCGATGCGCTCGATCTTCTGCCGGATCGCGGGGTCAACGCAGTCGGCGAGGGCCTGGCGGAAGCCCTTCCGGAACAGCTTTCCGCGTTCGCGGTTCTCGGCTCGGGTGTAGGAGTACATGGGTGTCCTTCCTGGTCAGGCGTTGTCGGTGGTGAGGGCGGCGGCGGCCTTGGCGATCTGGGCGTAGGCGGTGGCGAGGTTGCCGTACATCGCGATCCGCGCGTGGTTCTCCTTGTCGCTGCCGAACGGACGGGTGACGTATCGGTCGGCCCGGTCGGCGTGCTCGACGGCCTTGGCCAGGGCGTGGGTGCCGATCTCCTGCGGGGTCTGCTGGTCGCTCATGGTGGGGCCTTCCGTAGTGGATACCGGACTGTCCGGCTCCCCTCACCGCCCGTCTCACCCGGGCGGATCGGGCAGCTGTCAGCCGCTCTTACGGACGTCCTGCCACACGGACCGCAGGACGAGAACGCAGATGGTCAGGGCCACCGCGCTGATCGCGACGGCGACGGCGGACAGGGCGAACGCGATCAGGAAGACGGACCCGCCCATCCCGATGCCGATCCACTTCGCCGCGGACCCCGTCGGGCGCACCGCCGGCGGCGCCGGGGGCTGCTGCGGCTGGGCGAGCTGCTGCGCCTGGAGCACGGCGAGGATCAGTGCGACCTGCTCGCTGTTCGCCTGCGCGTCGACCGCGTCCCGGGCGGCCTTCTCAAGGTCGCTCATGACGCACCCCCGGCGGTCTGGAGTTCCTGCCGGCGGGCGGAGACCCATCCGATAGACCAGCCGGTCTCGTCGGCGAGCTGCCGCACGGTCACCCCCGCGTTGGCGTTCACGGCCGCGGTGATGTGTTCACGGGCTGCCTGCTCGTCGAGCTTGGCGGGGGGTGTGTTCACGGCGGGGGCCGTCTTGTTCATGGCGGGGGTGGGGGTGTTCACGGGTGCCTGCTCCCGCTGTTCACGGGCCGCGCGGCGCTCGGCCGCGGCACGGTCGCGGGCGGCCTGCTCGGCACGCTCACGCTCGGCGCGTTCACGGGCCACCCGGTCGCGTTCAGCCCGCTCGCGGTCGGCTCGGGCCTGCTCCGCTGCCCGTACCTCCCGACGCTCCTCTGCCTCTCGCTCGGCCTGCTCGCGGGCCACAGCGGCGGCGTGCTCCCGCGCCTCCCGTGCCTGCCGCTCCTCGCGCTCGGCCCGCTCACGCTCAAGGCGTTCGGCCCGCTCTGCCCGCTCGCGTTCATCGGCCCGACGCTGCTGCTCGCGCTGTTCACGCTCGGTTCGCTGCTGCTGTTCACGAGCAGCAGCGACCTGTTCACGCTCGGCCTGCTCGGCGGCCCGTGAACGCTCGATCTCGTCGAGCGCCCGGCCGATCGCGGCTCGGTATGAACGCGCGGCCTCCGCCGTGACGATGAGCAGCAGCGGCGCGACCGCGTGAACAGCGACCCCGGTCGCGTCGCCCTTGAGCGCGCTGTCCCCGATGTTCAACAGCAAGGTCATCAGACCGGTGAGCCACCGGAGCGCGGCCGGCCACCGACCCCCGGTCGTGCGGAGCCGGTCCACGGTGGCGTCCAGCCGGACCACGATGACGACCGCCGCGTCGACAACGAGCGGCAGGATCGGGGCCGTCCATCCCCACCCGTCCGGGGTGACCCGTTCGACGAGCGGCGTGACGGTGAAGACCGAGAACAGCACGGCGCCCGCGGTGATCGCCCACGTGCCAGCGGACAGGGCACGCTCGGCGGACTTGATCTGTCCGGGAGTCAGGGGGTCGATGCGGCTCATCGGCCGGCCTCCTCGTCGAGGGCGGCGAGCAGCTGCCTCAGACGCATCTCCAGGCCGGTAGCAGCGAGGATCATGGCCTGGCGGTCGTGGATGTTCGCGGCGGCCTGCTTTTCGAGTTCCTCGCGCGCGGTCTTCAGGATCTGCTGAAGAGGCGGCGTCCACGGGGTCTGGTCGACGGCCGGGTCGAACAGTGCGGTGTACGAGGTGGTGTCGCTCATCGGCCTGCCTCCTGGGTGCGCAGGACGGACAGTTGCCGGGCCAGGTGCCGCAGCGTCCCGGCGTAGTCGACGAGGAGCGCGGCCAGCTCGTCCAGCTCGCCCGGGGTGAGGGTGCTCGCCAGGTAGCCCATGGCGACGTACACCCCGGTGTTCCGGTCGGCGGCCGTCGCGAACGGGTCCTGGACGAGCTCGGCGGTGGCAACCTCGTGCCCGTAGAACTCGGCGCGGTGCTGCGGCCCGCGGTGCCCGGTGTCCCGCAGAGCCTCCGGCTCCTGGTCGTGGCTGTCGACGCACCAGGACGGTTCGGGCATCGTGACGGGCCCGTGGTCGGTGGTGTGCACCGTCACGGTGCGGTCGGCGCTCACAGGGCGGCCGCCGTACGGATCGCAGCCATCTTGGCGCGCACCGCACGCAGCCGGTCCAGATGTACGGCCATGTCCTCGATCAGCTCGTCGACCTGGTCGAGGTTGAGCTCGGGCCAGTCCCCGTTGCCGACGAACGCCAACTCGACGGGCCCGTCTCCGAGCTGGGAGAGCTGGAAGGCCATGACGTCGGCGCCGTAGGCCCCGTGCATGGCGATCTGGGGGCCGCGGTGGACGTGCTCGCGCGGGTCGGCGTGACTGTCCGGGTCGGCGGTGCACCACAGCCGCCCGTCGGGGCACAGGTCGTGCGCGACGCTGCGGAGCCCGTCGGCGACGTGGGCGACGAACACGGCCCGGTCCATCTTCGCGGCCGTCTCCGGCATCTCGGCCGCGATCCGGTCGGCGACCTGCTCGGCCAGCAGCTCGTACGACGGGGCCGCGGCGATGATCTCGATGACGGGGTTGCCCTCGGCGTCGCACGGCTCACCGGCGTCGAACGCCGCCCGGAGAACGGACTCCAGCGGGTCGACAGCGGGCACCGGCCGAGAGGGGCGCTGCTGCGGCATGGCGGACAGGGTGGGTACGGTGTTGCGCATGGTTCGGTCCCTTCATACAGGGGCGATACCTAGGCCCTGGGCAGCGCGGGAACGCTGTACCGGGGCCGCCTCACGTTCTGAGGTGGCGCGATGCAGTTTAGAGGCAATCGCGTCTATCTTGCAACACTCTGGCGGGGTGGCAGTACGCATGACGTACACACGAGAGTCAGAGACCAGCCGATACCAGTGGACACGGGAACAGGTGAAACCCGCAGGTCAGAGCTTCACGCCGGGGTGCTTGCAGGTTGGCCTGTCGCCTTGAGAGACCTTGTAATGCGTAGGTCGTCGGTTCGAATCCGACAGGGGGCTCTGCGTGAAGCCCGGGTCAGATCTCCTTCTGACCCGGGCTTCTTCCGTTCCTCCGCCCTTCCCGTGGGTGTGTTCAGGCGCGGCTCGGGGTGCCGATGGTCAGTTCCACCTCGTCTTCCTTCCGTGTGAACTCCTTGACGGTCCACGTGCTGTCGTCGATGGGGGTGCCGGCCGCGGTGGTGTAGGGGGCGACCGTGAGGGACGGGCCTGTCGGGGGCTCGGTGCGGAGCTCTGCCGCGGTGGCCGTTCCGTCGGAGAAGCGCAGGTGTACGTCGGTCGGCGCCGGGTTCGCGGCGAACGCCGCCGGGTCGGGCAGGCCCTGGAGGCGGCAGCGCGCGCCCGGGAACAGGTGGGTGTGCGTGCAGAGGGCCAGGTAGGCCTTGGGGTGGGACATGCGGGGCCTCCGGGTGGTTCTGGGTGGGTGGGTGTGCCGGGCCGTGCGTGGTGCGGTTGGTGTCTGCCGTCAGTACAGCCAGGTGATGCCAGATGGTGCCAGGTGGCGTTGCTGTGGTGCCATGCCTGGTGTTTCAGGGTGCCCATGTGGTGCCGTCGCGGCTTTGCTGGTTGTGATGTTGCAGGTCAGGGGCCTCTTTGTGCGGGGTGCGCCAATGTGGCTCGACGTGGTGCCATGTGTGTGCCATGATGGCGTCATGGACCTCACCCCCTACGTCGACAATCTCCGGCGGGAACTCGCCGTCGCCGCGGATGCCAGCGGCGACGAAGCCCGCGCCCTGGCCGAGCGGCTCAGTGCTCCCCTGGAGTCCGCCGTCCGGCTGACCCTGCTCAACGTGCTCTCCGCGGCCATGGGCGACGTCACCCGGGAGCTGGCTCCCGGGTCGGTCGACGTACGGCTGCGCGGGCTCGATCCCGAGTTCGTGGTGACGCCGCCTCCGGTGCCCGAGCCGGTGCGGGAGGAGCCGGAGGCGGTCGTGGCT
Organism: Streptomyces sp. rh34; assembly: GCF_002551245.1. Taxonomy (GTDB): domain Bacteria; phylum Actinomycetota; class Actinomycetes; order Streptomycetales; family Streptomycetaceae; genus Streptomyces. The sequence goes on along the minus strand of NZ_NTGZ01000042.1, from coordinate 14,341 downwards.
CCCGTCGTGGCCGCGTCTCCGGCCGGGGAGGCCGACGACGGCACCATGGTGCGGATCAACCTCCGTCTCCCCGCCCACCTCAAGGGCCGCGCCGAGAGCGCCGCGGCCGCGGAGGGGTTGTCGGTCAACGCCTGGCTCGTGCGGGCCGTGTCCGTCTCCCTCGACGGCGGGGGGCGCGCGGGCGCGCCGGGCCGGGGCAAGGAACCCGGCGGTCGCGGCGGCTTCACCGGCTGGGTCCGCTAGGCCCGTAGGCCCGGTGGGTCCGCCAGGCCCGTAGACCCGCTCAGTTTGTTGTAGCCGGCACCACTTCACCGGCGGATCGCCGATCCGGCCGACGTCACTGATCACTCATCACTCACCGAGCCAAGAGGACGGGACAGCCATGCCTTCTTTCGATACTCCCGAGCCGATCTCCGCCGTCATCGAGCTGGACGCCGGCACGGCCCGCATCACCGCCGGCAAGCGCACCGACACGGTCGTGGAGGTGCTGCCGGGCAACGGGTCCGACGAGGACGACGTGCGTGCCGTGCAGCAGACCCAGGTCTCCTGCTCGGGTGGCCGTCTCACCGTCAAGACCCCCAAGAAGCGCACCTTGTTCGGCAAGCCGGGCGCCGTCGTGGTGAGCGTCGAACTGCCCGCGGGGTCCGATGTGCGCGGCGCCTCCGCGTTGGGCGGCTTCTTCTGTGAAGGGCCTCTCGGCGAGGTGCAGCTCAGGACCTCGCTCGGCGACCTCCAGGTGGACGAGGCGGCCCGTGCCGAGCTCAGGACCGACCACGGCGACATCCGGCTGGCCCGTTCCGCCGGGGACGCCGAGGTCATCGGCTCGGGCCGGGTCGAGGTCGGCGCCGTCGGCGGGGCGGCAGTCGTCAAGAACGGCAACGGCGCGACCGGGATCGAGGAGGTGGGCGGGGAGCTGAAGGTCAACGCGGCCAACGGCGACATCTCCGTGGGCGTCGCGCACGGCAGCGTCGTCGCCAAGTCCGCCAACGGGCGGATCGAGATCGGTGTCGCCCACGCCGGGGTCGACGCGACCTCCTCCAACGGCCGCATCCGTGTCGGGGACGTGACCCGCGGCCGCATCGCCCTGCGTACCTCCGTCGGCGACCTCGAGGTGGGCATCCATGAGGGCACCGCCGCCTGGCTCGACCTGCACCCCAAGTTCGGCACCGTACGCAACTCGCTCGGCACCGCCGCCGGGCCCGAGGAATCCGACGAGACCGTCGAGGTGCACGCCCGGAGCGGGGCCGGCGACATCATCGTCCGCCGTGCCTGATCTCCGCCGGGTCCGCCGCCGGTCGTGCCTGATCTCCGTCGCCCCCGTCTCCCGTTCTGCCCACGCCCGAATCACCGCTCGCGAAAGGGAACCAGCATGACTGTCACCCGGGTCTCCGCGCCGCTTGCCGCCCAGGCCGCGGCGCAGGCGATCACCGCCACCGGACTGCGCAAGTCCTACGGCGACAAGCTCGTGCTCGACGGCATCGACCTGTCGGTGCCCGAGGGCACCGTCTTCTCCCTGCTCGGCCCCAACGGCGCGGGCAAGACCACCGCTGTCAAGATCCTCTCCACCCTCGTCACCGCCGACGCCGGCGAACTGAGCGTCGGCGGCCATGATCCGGCCGTCGACCCGCAGGCCGTGCGCGCCGCGATCGGCGTCACGGGGCAGTTCTCCGCCGTCGACGGACTGATCACCGGCGAGGAGAACATGCTGCTGATGGCCGACCTGCATCACCTGTCCAGGCGTGAGGGGCGGCGGGTCGCCGCCGAACTGCTGGAGCGCTTCGACCTGGTGGAGGCGGCGAGGAAGCCCGCCGCGGGCTACTCCGGCGGTATGAAGCGGCGTCTCGACATCGCGATGACGCTCGTCGGCTCCCCGCGGATCATCTTCCTCGACGAGCCGACCACCGGCCTCGACCCGCGTTCCCGCCACACGATGTGGGGGATCATCCGCGAGCTGGTCTCCGGTGGCGTCACCGTCTTCCTCACCACGCAGTACCTGGAGGAGGCCGACGAGCTGGCCGACCGTATCGCCGTCCTCAACGACGGGAGGATCGCCGCCGAGGGCACCGCCGAGGAGCTCAAGCGGATCGTCCCCGGCGGCCACGTCAGGCTCCGCTTCACCGACCCGGGCGCCTACCGGTCCGCGGCCTCCGCGCTGCGCGAGGTCACCCGCGACGAGGAGACGCTGTCGCTCCAGATCCCCAGCGACGGCAGCCAGCGCGAACTGCGCTCCATCCTCGACTGGCTGGACTCGGCCGGCATCGAGGCCGACGAGCTGACCGTGCACACCCCCGACCTCGACGACGTGTTCTTCGCCCTTACCGGCTCCGGTGCGCCGGCCCGGAACAACCAGCCGAAGGAGGCTGTCCGATGAGCTCCCTCTCCCTCGCCGTCCGCGACTCGAACACCATGCTGCGCCGCAATCTGCTGCACGCCCGGCGCTACCCCTCGCTCACCCTGAACCTGCTCCTCACGCCTGTCATGCTCCTGCTGCTTTTCGTCTACATCTTCGGCGACGTGATGAGCGCGGGCATCGGCGGTGGAGGGGGCGGCCGTTCCGCGTACATCGCCTACATCGTCCCGGGCATCCTGCTGTTGACCGTCGGGTCCACCGTGGTCGGGACCGCGGTGTCCGTCTCCACGGACATGTCCGAGGGCATCATCGCCCGCTTCCGCACCATGGCGATCCATCGCGGTTCCGTGATCGTCGGGCACGTCGTCGGCAGCGTGCTGCAGAGCGTGCTGAGCGTGGTCCTGGTGGGCGCCGTCGCCGTGGCCATCGGCTTCAGGTCCACGGACGCCACGGTCCTGGAGTGGCTGGCGGCGTTCGGGCTGCTCGTGCTCTTCGCCACCGCCCTCACCTGGGTCGCGGTCGGCATGGGCCTGATCAGCCCGAACGCCGAGGCCGCCAGCAACAACGCCCTGCCGATGGTCCTGCTCCCGCTGCTGTCCAGCGCCTTCATCCCGGTGGAGACGATGCCGGGCTGGTTCCGGCCGATCGCCGAGTACCAGCCCTTCACCCCGGCCATCGAGACGCTGCGCGGCCTGCTGCTCGGCAGCGAGATCGGTCACAACGGCTGGCTGGCCGTCGGCTGGAGCATCGGGCTCGTGGTGCTCGGCTACTTCTGGGCGACCTCGAAGTTCGGCCAGGACCCCCGGTGACTTCGTTCCACCCCCGGGGACCTCGTTCCCGGTGAGTTCATCTCCGTTGCCTCGATCCCATGACCAGGGGAGAACCCGATGGCGTACGACCCGGACACCGACCCCGCGACCGCCGACGAGCCGCCCGTCCTGCCCACCGACCGGCACACCGGCTGCCCCTTCGATCCGCCCGCCGGACTCACCGCGCTGAGCGACCGGCCGGTCCGCCGCCTGCGCTACGCCGACGGGCACGTGGGCCGGCTGGTCACCGGGCACGCGGCGGCCCGCGCGGTGCTGGCCGATCCGCGCTTCAGCTCCCGGTACGAGCTCCTGCACCTGCCGATGCCGATGGAAGGCGCGCCGGGAGAGCTGCCGCCGGCGCCCGTCGGGGACATCATCGGCCTCGACGCCCCGGAGCACACCCGCTACCGCCGACTGCTCGCCGGCCGGTTCACCGTGCGCCGGATGCGTCAACTGACCAGTCGTATCCAGCGGTTCACCGCCGACTGCCTGGACGCCATGGAGCAGGCCGGGCCCACGGCCGACCTGGTCGAGGCCTTCGCGCGGCCCGTGCCCACACTGGTGATCTGCGAGCTGCTCGGCGTGCCCTACGCCGACCGGGGGCGCTTTCTGGGGCTGGTCGAGGTCATCTTCGACCACGCGGTCGAAGCAGGGGCCAGGGACGAGGCCTACGCGGGGCTGCTCCGGTACGTCGGTGAACTCGTCCTCGCCAAGCGGGCCGAGCCCACCGACGACCTGCTCAGCGACCTCGCCGCACCCGGTCCCGCCCCCGGCCTCACCGACGAGGAACTGGCCGGGATCGGCGGGCTGCTCCTCGCCGCCGGGCTCGACACCACCGCGAACACGCTCGGCCTCGGTGTCTTCGCCCTGCTGGTCAACCCCGGTCAGCTGGAGGCCCTGCGGGCCGACCCGGATCTCGCCGGGCCGGCCGCGGAGGAACTGCTGCGCTACCTCAGCGTGGCCGACCCGCTGCTGCGGTCCGCGCTGGAGGACGTCGAGGTGGCGGGCGAGCTGATCGGGGCGGGGGAGACGGTGACCGTCTCCGTACAGGCGGCCAACCGTGACCCGCTCAGGTTCCCCGAGCCCGACCGGCTCGACATCCACCGCCGGGCCACCGGGCATCTCTCCTTCGGCCACGGCCCCCACCAGTGCCTCGGCCAGCAGCTCGCCCGGGTCGAGATGACCGTCGCGCTCCCGGCGCTCCTCGCCCGCTTTCCCGGACTGCGCCTCGCGGTACCGCCGGGGGAAGTGCCGCTGCGCGAACGCTCCAGCATCTACGGAGTGGTCTCCCTGCCGGTCGCCTGGGGGGAGGAATAGCGCCGAACGGCCCGCCGGGCGAGGAGATGTGGTGTGCGTCCGTGCCGATTTCTACCGAGGGGTAGGCGACCCGGGATCCTTGTTATACCTTGCGTCTAACAAGGATCCCGGGTCGGCCGGTGTCCGGTCCGGCGCGGGCCGTCGCCCCCGGCCCCGGAGATCCCGTACAGCACACGGCACACAGCACGACCCCGACCCCGTACAACGCGAGCCGATTCCGTACCGCGCGAGTCGATTCCGTACACGGCGGTCGGCCGACGTACGTACCTCACCACGATCGAGGATCACCGCACTCGACCCAAGGAGCCGCAGCATGGCCGGCAGCACCGTTCCGTCGAAGGTCCAGGAAAGTCCCGAGGGCGACGACGTCGCGCGGCGGTTGCTCGACTCGGCCGCGCAGCTGGCGTACGACCCGGCCGCCGAGGTCGACTGGGAGACGCCGCTGGACAAGGAGTTCCACGGCGCGAGCCCGGAGTGGTGCAGTCTCTACGGGACCGCGTACTGGGGCGAGTTGACCGAGGGGCAGCGCAAGGAGCTCACCCGGCAGGAGGCGGCCTCGGTCGCCAGCACCGGGATCTGGTTCGAGATGATCCTCCAGCAGATGGTGCTGCGCGACATCTACATGAAGAACCCGGCGGGCGCGGAGTTCCAGTGGGCGCTCACCGAGATAGCCGAGGAGTGCCGCCACTCGATCATGTTCGCGCGCGGCGCGCAGAAGCTCGGTGCGCCCCATTACCGGCCCCGCCGCGCGGTGATGGAGCTGGGCAGGGCCTTCAAGACGCTGGCGTTCGGCGAGGCGGCGTACGCGGCGATCCTGGTCGCGGAGGAGGTGCTCGACGTGATGCAGCGGGACTGGATGCGCGACGAGCGGGTCGTGCCGTTCGTCCGCACCATCAACAACATCCATGTGGTCGAGGAGTCCCGGCACATGAAGTTCGCCCGGGACGAGACGCTCAAGCGCCTGGAGGGCGCCGGGTGGGCGCGGCGGCAGATCAACGCCTTCGTCGTCGCCGTCGCCTCGTACTTCATCGTGACCAGCATGGTGAACCCGGAGGTCTACGGGAAGGCCGGGCTGGACAAGAAGCGGGCACTGGCCGCCGCCCGGCGCAACGAGCACCACAAGTCGATGATGCGGTCCAGCTGTTCGGGGCTGATGGACTTCCTGGCCTCCGCCCGCCTCCTCACCAAGCCCGCCCTCGCGTTCTACAAGCGCGCGAACCTGATCTGAGCCGGGGCCATGACCTACGCCATCACCCAGACCTGCTGCAACGACGCCACCTGTGTGGCCGTCTGCCCGGTCAACTGCATCCACCCGACGCCGGAGGAACGCGCCTTCGGCAGCACGGAGATGCTCCACATCGACCCCCGGGCGTGCATCGACTGCGGGGCCTGCGCGGACGCCTGCCCGGTGGACGCGATCTTCCCGGTGGACGTGTTGTCTGCCGGGCAGCGGGAGTACGCGGACATCAACGCCGCCTACTACGAGGGGGAGGAGGCCCCGTCCGCGGGGGCCGGTGCCGACGGGCCCAACTTCCATGTCTGGGGCGAGCCGGTCTTCGGGCGCAGCCTGCCGTCCGACTTCGGGCCGCTGCGGGTGGCCGTCGTCGGCACCGGGCCCGCCGGGATGTACGCGGCGCAGGACCTGCTGCTGCACACCGCCGCCGAGGTGACCCTGATCGACCGGCTGCCGGTGGCCGGTGGGCTCGTCCGGTACGGCGTGGCGCCCGACCACCCCGCGACGAAGAAGGTCGGCGACACCTTCTCCCGCTTCCACTCCCACCCCCGGGTCCGGATGCACCTGGGCATCGAGGTGGGCCGGGACGTCACCGCGGAGGAACTGGCCGCCCACCACGACGCGGTGATCTACGCGGTCGGCGCCTCGGCGGACCGGCGGCTGGGCATCCCGGGCGAGGACAGCCCCGGGTGTCTGTCGGCGACCTCGTTCGTCGCCTGGTACAACGCCCACCCGGAGGCCGTCGCGCAGGGCGTCGACCTGTCCGCCGAGCGGGTCGTCGTGGTGGGCAACGGCAACGTGGCCCTCGACGTCGCCCGGATCCTGGTCGCCGACCCGGAGGCGCTCGCGGGCACCGACATCGCCGCCCACGCGCTGGAGGCCCTGCGGGCGAGCCGGGTCCGCGAGGTGGTGGTGCTGGGGCGGCGGGGGCCCGAGGACGCCGCGTACACCCGCTCCGAACTGCTCGCGCTGAAGCATCTGCCGGGCGTGGAGCTGGTCGTGGACGACCACGACCCGCGTGCGGGGGCGGCGATCGACACGGCCGGGGCGGGCGACCGGGCCGGGGTGCTCCGGGGGCTCGCCCGGGTGCGGACGGACGCCGCGTCCCCCGGGCCCGGTCGAGGGGCGGACCGGCGCATCGTGCTCCGCTTCCACTCCGAGCCGGTGGAGATCCTGGGCGACGCGGGCGCGCGCACCGTACGGGTCACCGACGGCGGCGGCGAGGGCGCGGCTGATCTGGCCGCCGGAATGCTGCTGCGGGCCATCGGATACCGGGGGCTGCCGGTCCCCGGGCTGCCGTTCGACGAGGCCTCGGGCACCGTCCCGCACGAGGGCGGCCGGGTCGCCGGGCTGCCCGGCGGCTATGTGGTCGGCTGGATCAAGCGGGGGCCCTCCGGCGGGATCGGCGCCAACCGCACCTGCGCGGCCGAGACGGTCGGCACACTCCTGGCCGACGCGGTCGCCGGGACGCTGCCCGCCCCGACGGGCGACGCCAAGGCGTTCCGGCGTCTGGCCCGGCGGCGCAACCGCCGGGTCGTGGACGCCCGGGGCCTGGCCGCGATCGACCGTGCCGAACGGGACCGGGGGCGGCGCGACGGGCGGCCCCGGGTGAAGCTCGCCACCGTCGAGGAGCTGGTCGCGACGGCGAGAGCCGGGCGCCTGCTGCGACTGACGCGCTGACCCGTCGCCGTGAACGCGGCGCCGGTCACCGTACGAAGTCCGGCCCGGGGCCCGGCGGTTCAGCCGTCGGACCCCGGGCCGCGCTCCGTGCGGGCAACGGTCAGGCCGTGGACTCCGAGGCCTCCGGCACCCCTGCGGGACCGTTCGCCGCGGCCGGCCGCGGCGGCCCGGTCGCCGGGCGTACGGGGATGAGCGCGGCGACGACCGCCGCCGCGAGGCCCACCCCGCAGCCGATGAGCATCGCGACGCGGAAGCCGTTCTGCGAGGCCAGCGGGAAGCCGCCGAAGTCCGTGGTCATCCGGGCCAGGACCACGCCGATGACCGCCGCCGCGAAGGACGTGCCGATCGAGCGCATCAGGGCGTTGAAGCTGTTCGCCGACGCGGTCTCGGACCGGGGCACCGCGCTCATGACGAGCGCGGGCATCGCCCCGTAGGCGAAGCCGACGCCGGAGTTGCAGACGAGGGTGACGATCAGCAGGCTCCACGGGGAGTCCGCGCCGATCAGCGGGACGGACAGGCCGTAGCCGGCGGCGATGAGGAGGCTGCCGACGGCCAGGGTGACCTTCGGGCCCTTGGCGGCGGACAGCTTCGCGCCGACCGGGGACATCGCCATCATCATCAGGCCCGCCGGGGCCATCCACAGGCCCATCGCCAGCATCGACTGGCCCAGGCCGTAGCCGGTGGCCTCGGGCAGCTGGAGCAGCTGGGGCACGACGAGGGACTGCGCGTACATCGCGAAGCCGACCAGGATCGAGGCCGTGTTCGTCATCAGGACCTGGGGGCGGGCGGTGACGCGCAGGTCGACCAGGGGTTCGCTGAGGCGCAGTTCCCACCAGCCCCAGGCGGGCAGCAGCACCAGCACGGCGGCGAAGAGGGTGAGCGTGGTGGCGCTGCCCCAGCCCCAGTCGGCGCCCTTGGAGACGGCGAGCAGCAGACAGATCAGGGCGGCGCCGAGGCCGACGGCCCCGAGCAGGTCGAAGCTGGCGGACCTGGTGGCCGGGCGGTCCCCGGGGACCAGGGCCAGGATGAGCGCGCCGACCGCCAGGGCCAGCACGGCGACCACCCAGAACAGCGCCCGCCAGCTGGTGTTCTCCGCGACGGCGGCGGCGAACGGCAGGCCCAGCGCGCCGCCCACGCCCATCGAGGCGCTCATGATCGCGATGGACGGGCCGAGCTTCTCGGCCGGCACCACGTCACGCAGCAGGCTGATGCCCAGCGGGACCACGCCCATGCCCAGGCCCTGGAGACCGCGCCCGGCGATCATCGGGACCACCGACGAGGACAGGGCGCAGACCACCGAGCCGAGGACCAGCGGGACGAGCGAGACGAGCAGCATGCGCCGCTTGCCGTACATGTCGCCGAGCCGGCCGGCGACGGGCGTGGCCACGGCGGCGGCCAGCAGGGTGGCGGTGATCACCCAGGAGGCGTTCGACGCGGAGGTGTCGAACATCTTCGGCAGCTCCGCGATCAGCGGCACCACCAGGGTCTGGGTGAGTGCCGCCACGATGCCGGCGAAGGCCAGGATGCCGACCACGCCTCCCGGGCGGGATGCGGGGGGTGAACTCTCCACGGGTGCTGCTCTCCCTTGTGCCCTTCCGGGCCTGTCGTTCGTTCGGGTCGTTCGTTCTCGGGCCGCGTTCTCGGGCCGCGCTCCCGGTGTTCGACTATGCAAGATACACGGATTGTGCATCATGCATAGCATGTGCATCATGCACATCTATCGTGAGAGACCTGTTCGACGAAGGAAGCAGCGCGTGGACAAGCACATCGACCGGATCGAACGCGAGACGATGCTGCTCGGCCGGTACATGCACATGGTCACCCCGCGCGTGGACTGGCAGCTCGACCGATCCGCCTACATCCTGCTCAGCCGGATCCAGGTGGAGGGGCCCATGTCCATCGGCCAGCTCGGCGACGCCTTCCGTCTGGACGCCTCCACGCTCAACCGGCAGACCGCCGCGATGCTGCGGGCCGGGGTCGTCGAGCGCATCCCGGACCCCGACGGCGGCATCGCCCGCAAGTTCGCCATCACCGAGGAGGGCGAACGCCGCCTCGACAACGACCGGAGCCGGAATCTGGCGGGCCTCGCGAAGGTCCTCACGGACTGGCCCCCCGAGGAGGCCCAGCAACTCGCCGACTCCCTCAGTCGCCTGAACCTCTCCATCGAGCGTCTCGACGGGCGGCCCTGGCCGCGCGACTGAAGCGCGGCCAGGGGCTGGGGGCCGAAGGCCGGGTGCCGGTGGCTCAGTGACGGCCCGCGATGCGGTCCGCCACCCTGGCGACGGGGTCCGTGCCGGGGCGCGGCGAGGTGCTCTCGCGGCGGTCGGCGGCGCGGTAGGCCGCGTACATGCCGTGGACGCCGAGCCAGCGGAAGGGCTCCGGCTCCCAGCGGCGGACCTTGTGGTTCACCCACGGCAGGGTGGTCAGATCCGTCGGGCCCGCCTGCCCGGAGTCCTGCTGGATCAGGTCGCGCAGGGTGCGGGCGGCGAGGTTGGCGGTGGCGACGCCGGAGCCGACGTAACCGCCCGCCCAGCCCAGCCCCGTGGAGCGGTCCAGGGTGACCGTGGCGCACCAGTCGCGCGGGACGCCGAGGACGCCGGACCAGGCGTGGTCGACGTGGACGCCCGCCGTGGTGGGGAAGAGCCGGACCATCAGGTCGCGCAGGGCGGCCACGGTGGCGGGCCGGGTGCGGCCGTCGTTGTCGGTGGCCGAGCCGAAGCGGTACGGGTGGCCGCGCCCGCCGAGCGCGATGCGGTCGTCCGCGGTGCGCTGGGCGTAGAAGTAGGCGTGGGCCATGTCGCCGAGGGTCTCGCGGCCCTCCCACCCGATCGTGTCCCAGATCCGGGCGGGCAGCGGCTCGGTGACGATCATGGAGGAGTTCATCGGGAGCCAGGTGCGCTTCTGCCCCTTGAGGCTCGCGGTGAAGCCCTCGGTGCAGCGCAGGACGTACGGAGCGCGGACCGTGCCGTAGGGCGTCACGGCGTGCTTGGGCTTGATCTCGGTGACCGGCGTCGACTCGTGGAGGGTCACGCCGAGCGCCTCCACCACGTCCGCGAGGCCCTTGACCAGCTTGGCCGGGTGCAGCCGGGCGCCGTGCGGGGTCCAGGTCGAGCCGACGGCCCCGGTCACATGGACGCGCTCGGCGGTCTCGCGGGCGCCGCGCAGGACCCGGTCACTCTCCCCGAAGGCGATCTCGACGCTGTGGAAGTCCTTGAGACGGGCGAGCTGGGAGGGGGTGTGGGCCACCTCCAGGACGCCGCCCTGGTGGATGTCGGCGTCGATCTTCTCCTCGGCGGCGGTCCTCACGACCTCGCCGACGGTGTCGTTCATCGCCTTCTGGAGCCGTACGGCGGCGTCGTGGCCGTGCAGCTTGGCGTACCGGTCGCGGCCCGCGATGCCGTTGTACAGCCAGCCGCCGTTACGGCCGGAGGCCCCGTAGCCGCAGAACTTGGCTTCCAGGACGGTGATGTTGAGGAAGGGGACGGCCTTCTTCAGGTAGTACGCCGTCCAGAGCCCGGTGTAGCCGCCGCCGACGATGCAGACGTCGACGCTCGTGTCGCCGGGGAGGGGTTCGCGCGGGGCGGGGGTGCCCTCCCGCGCGTACCAGAACGATATGCCGCCGACGACGGTACTGACGGTGCTCATGATGCCCCTGGTGTCCCTGCCCGGTCCGGTGAGATGCCGAGCGTACGTGTGGCGGGACGTTACTGCGCGCGGGGTTGTTCCGTCTTGGCCCGATGGGTCACGTCTTAGGATCGGCGGGTGATCGACCTCCATGTCCCCGACGAACTGATCGCCTCTCAGGACCGCTGGAACGGAGCGGCCGGCCGGGCTTTCGTCGCCGCCCTGCCCGGCCTCGCGGAGCGGTGTCTGGAGCGGTGGGGACTGCGGCCGGACGGCCCGTCGATGTACGGGGTGTGCGCGCTGGTCCTGCCGGTGGTGCGCAAGGCGGACGGGCGGCCCGCCGCGCTGAAGCTCCGGTCGGTGGACGAGGAGACGGCGGACGAACCGGTCGCGCTGCGGGCGTGGACCGCCGCGGGGGCCGGGGCGGTGGAGCTGCTCGGCCATGACCCGGAGACCGGTGCGATGCTGCTGGAACGGCTCGACGAGCGGCGGCCGTTGTCCGGCGAGGCCGATGTGCGGGAGGCGGTGACGGCTCTCGGCGCGGTGCTGGCCCGGCTGGTGGCGGTACCCGCGCCGGAGGGGCTGCGCACGCTGGGCGATGTGGCGGAGCGGATGCTCGCGGAGGTGCCGGAGAGGGTGGGCCTGCTGGCCGACGCCGCGGACCGGAGGCTGATCGCGGACTGCGCGGCGGCGGTTCGGGAGGTCGTGGCGGAGCCGGGGGACCGGCTGCTGCACTGGGACCTGCACTACGACAACATCCTGGCCGGGCGCGCGGACGCGGGGCGGGCCGGGGAGTGGGTGGCGCTCGACCCGAAACCGCTCGCGGGGGACCCGGGCTTCGAGCTGTTCCCGGCGCTGGACAACCTCTTCGACGCGGACGAGGTGCTGTGGCGGTTCGACGCGCTGACGGAGGCGCTGGGCCTGGAGCGGGAGCGGGCGCGGGCCTGGACGCTGGGGCGGGTGCTCCAGAACGGGCTGTGGGCGGCGGAGAGTGGGGAGGGCCGGATCTCCCCCGACCACGCGGAGATCGCGCGGCGGTTGCTGGGGAGGTGAGCGCGGGCGGGGGCCGGTACCGGGGTCGGGTTCGGCGGCCGGGGGCCGGGGGAGAGCATGGTGCGGCCCGGGCCGCACCGGACGGGGCCCTGGTCCGTCCGGTGGGAGGGGTCAGGGCTCGTCCGGGGCCGACGGGGCACAGGTCCTGACTACGGCTCCAGGACCACCTTGCCCATCGTGCCCCGGGTCTCCAGCGCGCGGTGCGCGGCGGCGGCCTCGGCGAGCGGGAAGCGCTGAACGGCGGGCCGCAGCCGGCCGGCCGCCGCCTCGGCCAGGGCACGGGTCTCCAGCGCGCGCAGACCGCCGCCCTTCTCGGTCATCCGAGGCCCGAGGACGGACCCGGACGTGATGGCGCGTTCCGCCAGCTCCTCGGCGGTGAAGGTGAGCGGGCCCCCGCCGAGGAGCCCCTCGCCCGACCAGCCGTAGACCACGTGCCGCCCGCCGGGGCCGAGGAGGTCCACGGCGGCGCGGGCGGTGGTCCCGCCGACGGCGTCGTAGACGACGGTGGCCCGCAGCCCCGCCGCGTCGAGGTGTTCACGGGCCGGGCGCGGCCAGTCGGGGCGGGTGTAGTCGAGGGCCAGGTCGGCGCCTTCGGCCTGAGACCTGGCCACCTTCGCCGGGCCTCCGGCCAGGGCGATCACGGTGGCCCCCGCGTTCTTCGCGTACTGGACGAGAAGGGTGCCGATCCCGCCCGCCGCCGCGGTGACGACGACCACGGAATCCGGGCCGAGCGGGGTGAACCCGAGGATGCCGAGGGCGGTGCGGCCGGTGCCGATCATGGCGACGGCCCCGGCGGCGTCGAGCCCCTCGGGGATCTCGTGGAGCCGGTCGGCCTCGGTGACGGTGAGCTCGGCGTACCCGCCGGGCGCCATGCCGATGTGGGCGACGACGCGCTTGCCGAGCCAGGCCGCGTCGGCGCCCTCGCCCACCGACTCGACGGTTCCGGCGACCTCCCGCCCGGGGACGGTGGGGAGGCCGACGGGCTCCGGATAGGGGCCGCGCTCCCCTTCCCGCAGAACGGTGTCCAGGAGGTGCACCCCGGCCGCGGCCACGGCGATACGGACCTGGCCGGGACCGGGGACGGGGTCCTCGGTCCTCTCGTACACGAGGTTCTCGGCGGGGCCGAAGGCGTGAAGGCGTACGGCGTGCATGACGGGCTCCCTGGGGTCGCGCGGCGGGCTGTGCCCGCCGCGGGCTGTGCCCCCACTCTCGTACCTCAAGTTTGCTTGAGGTCAACCCCGTTCGGCCCGCTCCCGGGCCCCGTCCGGGAGCGCGGGCCGGCGGCCTTCACGGCGAGCAGTGCGGCCTCGAGGCCGCTGGTGAAGGAGACCTCGCTGAGGAGCCCCGGGGTGGCGACCTGGTCGCCCGCCAGGAAGATGCCGTCGCCCCGGACGACGGAGGGCCGGTCCCGCCAGGTGGTGCCGGGTCGGTCGACGGCTCCGGTGCGGCCGTCGGCGAGTGCCTCGACGCGCCAGGTGGTGCGCTCGCGCCAGCCCGGGAAGCCGAGGTCGAGGAGTTCCCCGGCCCGCGCGGTCCCTTCCGCCCTGCGCCCGTCGGGGCCGATCGGGAACTGGCCCTGGAGCAGTTGTTCGCCGGCCGGGGCGAGGCCGGGATCCTGGGCGGTGAACCGCTCCAGCCAGCCGGGCGCGTCCAGGTCCGACACGGCGAACGCGTCGCCGCGCCGGGTGCGCACCGCCAGGTCCAGCAGGACGGTGCGGCCGCTCTCCCAGGTGAGGGACGCGTCGTCGAGGAGGACGCGGGCGGAGTCGAGGGAGGTGGCGACGACGACCGGTCCGGTACGGGCCAGCTCGCCGAGCGTCCGGGTGTCGACGCGGGCCGCGGTCTCGATGCCGACCCCGAGGCCCCGGGCGTGGCCGGCCAGCCGCTCGACGAGCGGCGCCCAGCCGCCCACCGGGTAGTGGGCCTCGGGCGGGAAGGAGGCCAGGCGGTGCAGGCGCTCCTGGACGAACCGGGCGGAGAGCGACCCGGGGTCGTGGTGGAACAGCGCGGTGGCGGCGAAGTTCGCGGCGGCGCGGGCGCCCTCCTCGCCGACCTGTCCGGTGGCCCACTCCAGGAAGGCGTCGTCCACCGGGGCGGTGCGGGGGGCCCGGCGGGCGAGCCGCAGCAGGGCCACGGGCGGGGTCCGGCGGGCCGCTCCCGCACGGCGAAAACGGATGCGGAGGCCTTCGAGGGGCGGTACGGAGGCGACGGCGCCGAGAAGGCCGCGCCGGGCCAGCCAGGTCCAGTGCGGCCCGCGCCGGTACAGGGCGTGCG
>NZ_NTGZ01000418.1 GCF_002551245.1 Streptomyces sp. rh34 | reverse complement strand
GCCCCGGAGTCCGCCGACCGGCGAGCGCCGAAGCAGCGGCTGTCGCCCCGGGCCCGCCGGGTCGTGGTGCTCTTCGGCGTGATCGCCCTGTGCACGGCGTACGGGGAAGGGGCCCTCGCCGACTGGGGCGCACTGCACCTGGAACAGGACCTGGGCGCGCACCCCGGGATCGCCGCCGCTGGATACGCGCTGTTCGCCCTGACGATGACAGCGGGCCGGCTGACCGGAACGACGCTCCTGGAACGGCTCGGCCAGACCCGCACGCTCGTCCTCGGCGGCGCGACCGCCTCGGCCGGCATGCTGCTGGGCTCGCTGGCCCCGACCACCTGGGCGGCGCTGGCCGGGTTCGCGGTCACCGGCCTCGGACTCGCCAACATATTCCCCGTCGCGGTGGGGCGCGCGGGCGAACTCGCGGGCCCGAGCGGAGTCGCCGCGGCCTCGACGCTCGGCTATGGCGGAATGCTGCTCGGCCCGCCCGCGATCGGCTTCCTCGCCGACTGGTTCTCCCTGCCGCTCGCCCTGACGACGGTGGCCCTGCTGGCCGCCGCGGCGGCCGCCCTGGGCTACGGGGCGCGCAACGCGACGTCGCAGGCGCACGCCTGATCACCCGCACACCTGGTCGATGAGTAGCCGTACTCAGGCGGGCCCCGCTCCCCCGGCGCACGATGGAAGCCTCGACCGAGCAAGAAGCAGAGCACGAAGCAGGGGAGCACACCATGAAGCGCCTGACCGGCCACCCGCACCTGGACACCCTGGTCCGGCTGGCCTTCCGCAACACCGCGTCCCTGATCTACCTCGGGCTGGTGCTCGCGGTGACGCTCTTCGTCGCCGCGGACACCCTGTTCGTCACCCACGAGGACGCCTCGTTCTCCGGCGTCTGGCTGTTCCTCCTCGCGGCCCCGACCATCTTCCTGTTCTTCTTCGGCGGCTCCCTGGCGGGCGCCGAGGCGGGCGGACCCGCGTGGTTCCTGGTGCTCGCTCTGGTGGTCTCGGTCCTCGTCCAGTCGCTGGCCATCGGCTGGTTCGTCCGCCTGGTGCGCCGGGCCGGACCGGCCGAATCCGCGCACCCGCAGGGCGTCTGACGCCCAGGACGGGTCCCGCGGGCCCCTGGCACAATCGCCGTCATGCAGATCGCCGAGCACATCGCGTCGTTGTCCGAGGAAGGGCGGCTGCTCGCGGCCGCAGCCGAGCGGGCCGGAACGGGGGCATCGGTCCCGACCTGCCCCGGGTGGCAGATACGCCATCTGCTGCGGCACACCGGCATGGTGCACCGATGGGCGGCGGCGTTCGTCACCGAGGGGCATACGGCCTACCGGCCCGACGGCGGTGAACCCGCCCTCGACGGCGCCGAACTCCTGGACTGGTTCCGCGAGGGACACCGCCATCTGGTCCGGTCCCTGGAGGAAGCGCCCGACGGCCTGGACTGCTGGACCTTCCTGCCGGCCCCCTCGCCCCTGGCGTTCTGGTCCCGCCGCCAACTGAACGAGACGACCGTGCACCGCGTGGACGCGGAATCGGCGCACGGCGGACCGCTGACCCCGGTGCCCGCGGACCGGGCGGTCGACGGCATCGACGAACTCCTCACCGGCTTCCACGCCCGGCCCAAAAGCCGGGTCCGCTCCAGGACACCCCGCACGCTGCGGGTGCGGGCCGTCGACACGGAGGCGACCTGGACGGTACGGATCTCGCAGGACCCGCCGGATGCCGTACGTTCGACCGGGCCGGGCAGCACGAACCCCCGGGGCGGCGACGGCGGCACGGACAGCCTCACGGAACGCGTCGACTGCGAGCTGAGCGGTACGGCGGAGGGGCTCTACCTCACCCTCTGGAACCGGCTTCCGCTCACCGCCGTCACCCTGCGCGGCGACCGCTCGGTGGCCCGGATCTGGACGGACAACTCCGCGGTCACCTGATGAGCAGCGCCGGGCCGAAGGACCGGGGCGTGTCCTGTCTCAGCCGAGCCAGCCGGGGCGCACCAGCCCCGATTCGTAGGCGAGGACGACGAGTTGGGCCCGGTCGCGGGCTCCGAGCTTGACCATCGTACGGCTGACGTGGGTCTTCGCGGTGAGGGGGCTGACGACCAGTCTGCGGGCGATCTCCTCGTTCGACAGGCCGATGCCGACCAGCGCCATCACCTCCCGCTCCCGTTCGGTGAGCCGGGCGAGCGAGGCGGCGGCGGCCGGCTCCTTGGAGCGGGCCGCGAACTCCGCGATCAGCCGGCGCGTCACGCCCGGGGAGAGCAGCGCGTCCCCGCCGACGACCGCCCGCACCGCGCGCAGCAGTTCCTCCGGCTCGGTGTCCTTGACCAGGAAGCCCGACGCCCCGTTGCGGATGGCCTCGAAGACGTACTCGTCGAGTTCGAAGGTGGTGAGCATGACCACCTTCACCTCGTTCAGGTCCGGGTCGCCGGTGATCCGCCGGGTGGCGGCCAGTCCGTCCAGGCGCGGCATGCGGATGTCCATCAGCACGATGTCGGGGCGCAGTTCGCGCACCACGCGGACCGCCTCGTCGCCGTCGGCGGCCTCCCCGGCGACCTCGATGTCCGGCTGCGCGTCCAGCAGGGCGCGGAAGCCCGCCCGTACGAGCAGTTGGTCGTCGGCGAGCGTTACGCGGATCACGGTGTCTCCTCGGAGGGCTCCGGCGGGGTCCGGCGACGGCGGTCACGGTCCGGTGCGGTGAACGGCAGTTCCGCGAGGACCCGGAAGCCGCCTTCCGGGCGGGGCCCCGCCTCGATCGTGCCACCGAGGGCGGCGGCCCGCTCCCGCATCCCGACAAGTCCGTTGCCGCCGCCGCCCGCGTCGTCCCCGGTGGCGGGTCCCGCGTCGTCGATGCGGAGCCGGACGCGCCCGGAGCCGTAGCCGACGCGCACCAGTGCGGTACGGGAGCCGGAGTGGCGGACGACGTTGGTCAGGGCCTCCTGGACGATGCGGAAGGCGGCGAGCCCGGCGCCGGGCGGGACGGCGGCCGGATCGCCCTCGCTCTCCACGGTGACGGTGAGTCCGGCGGACGCGGCCTGTTCGACGAGCTCGGGAAGCCGGTCGAGGCCCGGGGCCGGGGACGTGGGGGCGTCGCCGGGCGTACGGAGGTTGGCGAGCACCTGACGTACCTCGTCGAGCGCCTCCTTGCTGGCCCCCTTGATCGTGGTGAGGGCGGACCGGGCCTGCTCCGGGTCGGAGTCGAGCAGCGCGAGTCCGACCCCGGCCTGCACGTTGATGACGGAGATGCTGTGGGCCAGCACGTCGTGGAGTTCACGGGCCATGCGCAGCCGTTCCTCGTCGGCCCGCCGCCGTTCCGCCGCCTCGCGCTCCGCACGGGCGGCGGCCCACTGCTCGCGGCGCACCCGCAGCAGTTCGGCGGCGGCGGCGACGGCCACGACCCACGCGGTGACGAAGCCCTCCTGCGTCCAGGGCGCGGCCCGGTCGTCGTCCGGCGGCAGCCATCGGTACAGCCAGTGGGAGACCAGGACATGCCCGGCCCACAGCCCGCCCAGCGACCACCAGGCGGCCTTCCGGTGCCCGGCGACGATCGCGCTGAAGCAGCCGACGGCGACGGCGACGAACACCGGCCCGTACGGATAGCCCGCCGCGAGATAGACCAGGGTCACCGCGCAGGTGGTGGCCACGGCGACCACGGGGCGGCGGTGGCGGAAGAGCAGCGCGACGACCACGACGATCAACAGCACTCGGGCGGCCGCGTCCAGGGGCCGGCGGTCCTGCCCGTGCTCGGCGAAGCCGGTGCCGACCACGACGAACACCAGGAGCACGGCCGTCGACGCCCAGGGCAGCCCGGCGGCGGTCCGCGAACGCGCGCCGGACAGCCACCCCGGCGGACCGCCC
>NZ_NTGZ01000417.1 GCF_002551245.1 Streptomyces sp. rh34 | reverse complement strand
ATCGAGGTGGTGCCACCAGGCGTCGTTGGACCAGTCCGGCCACTGCCCGGGGTCGCCCGGCCCGCCGCGCACGCAGGACCAGAGCATGCGTCGCACGGGGTCGAGCCGCAGGTAGTAGCCGCGTCCGCCGGAGCGCCCGTCGGCGGACCACGACAGGGGGGCCTCGGGCGTGAGGCCGTCCCCCTCCCGTCGTACGCGATGCACCCCCGAGCCCGCGGCGGCGAACGCCCGGCCGGTGAGCGGGTCGTGGGCGTCGCCGTGCCCGTCGTCGTCCGGCAGGGCGATCCGCCGGACCGGGATCGCCGGAGGGCACGCGGGGGCCGAACGCATCAGGTCGTGGTGCCGGTGGACCAGCAGCTCGCCCGGCTCCCGGTGGCGCAGCACCACGAGGGGGGACCGCCCGCCGAGCACCGTGACCCCCGGCTCGCCGGTCCGCCCCCGTACGCGTACGGCGACGGCCCCGTCCGGCGCGTCGAGGTCGACGGCCGTCAGGAGCCCGGTCCAGGCCTCCTCGTTGCGGCCGAGACCGGTGGTCACCGCGAGGTGCCGCCCTCCCGGGTCCGCCGCCAGGTGCTCGGCGGGGACCGCGACCGGTATCCGCCGCCGGACCAGCGGCCGGCCGGCGCCGGGGCCGTAGGGGTCGAGGACCAGTAGCTCGCCCGCCCGGTCGTCCACGCAGGCGGTGAGGTCGCCCGGCAGGGGGAGGAAGCCGGCGTGCTCGGCGAGGTGCCGGTGGTTCAGCTCCGCGCGCTCCGTGCCGTCCGGAAGGTCCAACAGGCTGATCCGACCGGCGACATGGTCGGAGACCAGTAGGCGCGGTGGTGCGTGGGGCGAGGGGTTCGGGGTCTGCGGCATGGCGAACTCCTGAGCTCGGCGGGGTCGCAGGGGCGATGGGGGCCGGTGGGGTCCAGCCGTGCCTCCCGCGCACTTTATTGGAAATGATAATCATGTGTATGGTTTCGGTTTGTGGCGGGGATCGCTCCCGGGGCTCCGCCGCCGTCTCTGCCGCACCCCGGGACCGCACAGGAACGTTGA
This sequence comes from Streptomyces sp. rh34, assembly GCF_002551245.1. Classification (GTDB taxonomy): domain Bacteria; phylum Actinomycetota; class Actinomycetes; order Streptomycetales; family Streptomycetaceae; genus Streptomyces. The sequence continues at coordinate 2,817 of NZ_NTGZ01000417.1, read as the reverse complement.
GGGACCGTCGATGCCACGAACCGCGCTGAGAGTCCGCCGCTGGGCCGCGATCGCCGTACTGGGAGGCCTGCTGGCCGGCTGCGGGACCGGGGAGGCCGACACCGCAGAGGACGCCGGCGCTCCGGGGAACGGGACCGCGGCCCGTACGAGCACGGACGTGCGGCCCATCGAGGCCGCCGCCCGGATCACCGACGCCAAGGGCGTCGCGGTCTCCCTGCCGAAGCCGCCGGAGAAGATCGTCTGCCTGGTCGCCCTCTGCGACGACATCCTCGTCGAGCTGGGTATGACCCCGACCGCCACCAACTCCCAGGTGCTGGCGCACCCGAAGTTCCTGGGCGAGGAGAAGGCGGCGAAGATACCGGTCGTGCCCGGCGGCTTCCTCAGCCCCGAGGTCGAGGCGATTCTGTCCCACCGGCCCGACCTGGTGATCGGTCTCAAGGACACGCACGGCAAGCTGGCCCCCGCGCTGAAGGGCGCCACGACGTTCTGGCCGGTCCAGCCCGGATCCTGGCAGGACAGCGTCGGCTACCTGCGGGACCTGGCCGCGCTCACCGGCCGCACCGAGCAGGGCGAGAAAGCGGAGAAGGCTTTCCGTACCCGCCTGGCACAGGCGGAGAAGAGGAAGAGCGACAAGACCGCGCTGATCATCTACGGCAGCGACGAGAACTTCGGTGTGGCCACCCCGGAGACCGATGTGGCGGCCGGGCTGTTCCCGAAGATCTCCCACTACCCGTGGAAGAGCCGGGGCGTCGACGGCAGCTACAGCCTGGAGGAGATCCTCGCTCGTGACGTCGACGTCCTCTTCGTGGAGACCCTCTCGTTCGGTGCGCCGGACGGCAAGCTGTCCGACAAGCTGGCCGAGAACCCGCTCTGGTCGCGGATCCCGGCCGTGAAGAACGGCAAGGTCATTGAGGTCGACTCCGAGGTGTGGGCCAAGGGGCGCGGCACCCGGTCCCTGGGCGTCGTCCTCGACGAGGCGACGGCCGCACTGCGGTGAGGCGTCCACCCGTGGCGCTGCTCTGTCTGGGCGCGGTGGCCCTGGCGAGCGCGGTCTGCGCGCTCAGCCTCGGCACGCCGTACGTCCCGCCCGCCAGGCTCCCGGCCACGCTGGGGGCCGACGGGCTCGCGGGGCTCGTGGTCACCGAGCTGCGCCTGCCCCGCATGGTGCTGGCGCTGATCGCCGGGGCCTGTCTGGGCGCGGCGGGTCTCGTCCTCCAGGAAGCCCTGCGCAACCCGCTGGCCGTGCCCGAGATGCTGGGGGTCTCCTCCGGGGCGGCCCTGGGTGTTGCCGCACCGCTGGTCCTGGCCCTGTCCGTGCCTCTCGGGCTCCAGCCGTTCCTCGCCCTGGCCGGGGCGGCGTTCGGCGGTCTGCTCACCCTGGTCGCCGCGGGATTCGGGCGGAGCCCCTCGGCCGTCCTGCTGACCGGAGCCGCCGTCGCCGCCGCGCTCCAGGCGGGCCTGCTGGTGCTCATGGTCATGGCCGACCAGCTCGACCTCCAGCTCATCTACCGCTATCTGCTGGGCAGTCTGTCCGCCCGCACCTGGGACGACGTCACCGGCCTGCTGCCCTGGCTCGTCGTGGCCGTCCCGGCTCTGGTGCTGTGCGTGCCGGTGCTCGGGGTGCTGCGCCTCGGCGACGACGACGCCCGTGCGCTGGGCGTACGGGTCGAACGCGCGCGCGTGGCAGCGCTGGGCATCGCCGTCGTCCTGATCGCCCCCGTCGTCGCGGTCTGCGGGCCGGTGGCCTGGGTCGGCTTCCTCGCCCCCCATCTCGCCCGCCGCCTCCGCCCGGACGGCGGCGCGGCCGGGTGGCTCGTCCGCTCCGCCGTGTGCGGCGCGATCGTCGTGCTGTGCGCCGATCAGCCGGCCCGGCTGGCGCTCGCCCCGGTCGAGACGCCCGTCGGCGCCTGGACCGCCCTGGTCGGGGTGCCGGTCGGGGTCGTACTGCTGAAGCGCGGCAGCCGGCCCGCCCGGGACCGGGGGCCCGTGGCCCCGCCTGCCCCGGGGACTCCGTCGGACCTCCCCGCTCCCGTCCTGCGGAAGGCGGAACGATGACGCTCATCGACACCGTGCCCGGACCGGCCCGTCGGGCCCTGCGCGCGCCGGGTGTCCGGCTGGGCGGCCTGGCACTGCTCGTCGCCGCGGTGGCCTGCGCCGACCTGTTCGCCGGCCGGGGTGTCACCCCCGACGGCGTACGGACCGTGCTGCTCGGGGGCGGCGACGACCCGACCGCCGAGCACATCGTGCTCCAACTGCGGTTGCCCCGGCTGCTGGTGGCGCTGGTCGCCGGAGCCTGCCTCGGGGTGGCCGGGCTCGTCCTCCAGTCGGCCCTGCGCAATCCGCTGGCCGGGCCCGAGGTCACCGGGGTCACTCCCGGTGCGGTGCTCGGCGCGGTCGCCGCGACCGGCCTCGGCCTCGCGGGCTGGGAATCCCCCACGGCCGTGGTCGTGGCGGCCTGCCTCGGCGGCTTCGCCGGAGCGGGTCTGCTGTGGCTGCTCGCCGGGCGGGACCGGGGCGACCCGGAACAGACCGCCGTCTACGGGGTTCTCGTGTCGGCGGTGCTCGCCGGGCTCACCGCGGTCGTCCTCCTGGTGGCGCCCGGCGAACTCGGCAGCGTCGTCCAGTGGTTGATCGGTTCCACCGAGGGCCGGGTGTGGCAGCACTGGAATCTGCTCTGGCCGTGGGCCGCCTTCTGGGGCGCGGCTGCCTGGCTGCTCGCCGGGCCGCTGACCCTGTTGCGCTGCGGCGACGAACAGGCCTCCGCCGCGGGCCTGGCCACCGGCCGGGGCCGGGGCGCGGCGGAGGCCTGTTCGTCGC
>NZ_NTGZ01000416.1 GCF_002551245.1 Streptomyces sp. rh34 | reverse complement strand
CGTTCCGGCTCCCGGCGCAGCACCCCGAGGGCGCCGAGCGCGCCGCCCGCCGCCGCCGGGGCGAGTCCGGTGTCGAAGATGAACGTACGGGCCGTGTTGACCAGGTGGTCGATGACCCGGGCGGGGCCCAGGACCGCCCCGCCCTGGCTGCCGAGGGACTTGGACAGGGTGAGCGTGGCCACGGTCCCGTCGCCGCCCGCCAGCCGGGCCGCGGCGAGCGCGCCGCGACCGCCGTCGCCCAGCACTCCGAGGCCGTGGGCGTCGTCGACCAGCAGGGCGGCGTTCGCGGAGCGGCAGACCTCGGCCAGTTCGGGAAGCGGGGCGGCGTCGCCGTCGACGGAGAAGACCGAGTCGGTGACCGCCAGGACCCGCCCGTCGTGCGCCCGCAGCGCCTTCCCGAACGCGTCCGGGTCGGCATGGGCGACGACGGCGGTCTCGGCGCGGGAGAGCCGGCAACCGTCCACGATCGAGGCGTGGTTGCCCGCGTCGGAGACGATGAGGGAGCCGTGCCCGGTCAGCGCGGTCAGCGCGGCGAGATTGGCCGCGTACCCGGAGGAGAGCACGAGGGCCGCCTCGAAACCGCAGAACGCGGCGAGCTCCCGTTCGAGTTCGGCGTGCAGGGCGGTGGAGCCGGTGACCAGGCGCGACCCGGTCGCTCCGGCGCCCCACCGCCGCGCGGCGGCGGCCGCGGCGGCCGTGACCTCCGGGTGCCGGGTGAGGCCCAGATAGTCGTTGCTCGCGAGATCCAGCAGCTCCGGCTCGGCGCCGCGCGGACGCAGGGTGCGTACGAGTCCGGCGGCGGCCCGGCCGCGGGCCTCGGCGTCGATCCAGTCGAACGGGGCGAAGGACATGGGGCGGTCCCTTGGGTAGGCGGGGCCCTCGGCGGGCGGCTCCGCGCGGACGGTCCGGTGCGGACAGTCCCTTTGTAGGCAGCCAACAGACCCTAGCCGGGTGCGCAGCAGGTCAGGATGTGGCAATACACACACCCTCGCCCGGGTCTCCTGTCTGGTTCCTCCTTGGCTGGAGGCGGTGCCGTAAGCCAGGATCATCTTCCATGGACCTGCTGAACACGCTGGTGGACAAGGGGCTGCGGCGCGAACTGCCGACCCGCGAAGAAGCGCTCGCCGTACTGGCGACCTCCGACGACGAGCTGCTCGACGTGGTGGCGGCCGCCGGGAAGGTGCGCCGTCAGTGGTTCGGGCGGCGCGTCAAGCTCAACTATCTGGTCAACCTGAAGTCGGGGCTCTGCCCCGAGGACTGCTCCTACTGCTCGCAGCGGCTCGGCTCGAAGGCCGGGATCCTCAAGTACACCTGGTTGAAGCCGGACGAGGCGTCCAGGGCCGCCGCCGCCGGAGTGGCGGGCGGCGCCAAGCGGGTCTGCCTGGTCGCGAGCGGGCGCGGCCCGACGGACCGGGACGTCGACCGGGTCTCGAAGACCATCGAGGCGATCAAGGAGGAGAACGAGGGCATCGAGGTCTGTGCCTGCCTCGGTCTTCTCTCCGACGGACAGGCCGACCGGCTGCGTTCGGCGGGCGCCGACGCGTACAACCACAACCTCAACACGTCCGAGGAGACGTACGGGGCGATCACCACCACGCACACGTACGCGGACCGGGTGGAAACCGTGCAGCAGGCCCAGGCCGCCGGGCTCTCGGCGTGTTCGGGGCTGATCGCCGGGATGGGCGAGAGCGACAAGGACCTGGTCGACGTCGTGTTCGCGCTGCGGGACCTGGACCCGGACTCGGTGCCGGTGAACTTCCTGATCCCGTTCGAGGGAACACCGCTCGCCAAGGAGTGGAACCTCACCCCGCAGCGCTGCCTGCGCATTCTGGCGATGGTCCGCTTCGTCTGCCCCGACGTCGAGGTGCGGCTCGCGGGGGGCCGTGAGGTGCACCTGCGCTCGATGCAGCCGCTGGCGCTCCACCTGGTCAACTCCATCTTCCTGGGCGACTACCTGACGAGCGAGGGCCAGGCCGGCCAGACCGACCTGGACATGATCGCGGACGCCGGTTTCGAGGTGGAGGGCGCGGGCACGACGACGCTGCCGCACCACCGGGCCGACGCCCTGAGCGGCGGCTGCGGTGCACGCGACGCCACGGCGGGGCCCGGCTGCGGATCCCACGACACCGACGGAGCGGCCGGCTGCGGTTCCCACGGAGGCGGCGGGGGCTGCGGGCCGTGCGGTGGCCACGGGGAGCAGAAGCCGGAGGGCGTGGCGGGCGCCGGGGAGAGCGTGACGGCCTCGCGCACGGACGCCAACGGAGCGGCGCGCACCGATCTGGTGGCGGTCCGCCGTCGCGGCGCGGGAACGGACCTCGCGCCCAATGCCTGAAGCACCTACCGCCGAGGCCACCGAGCACTCCGGGCCCGCCGCTCCGAAGCCGTACGCCCCCGACGAACTGCGGGCGCTGGACCGCGCGCACGTCTGGCACCCGTACGGTCCGATGCCGGGCCGCCAGGAGCCGCTGGTCGTGGAGTCGGCCTCCGGCGTGCGGCTCCGGCTCGCCGAACCCGTCGAGGGGCAGCGCGAGCTGGTGGACGGCATGTCCTCCTGGTGGTCGGCGGTGCACGGCTACAACCACCCGGTCCTCAACGAGGCCGCGCGCGGCCAGCTGGACCGGATGAGCCATGTGATGTTCGGCGGGCTCACCCATGAGCCCGCGGTCCGGCTGGCGACCCGGCTGGTGGAGATCACCCCCGGGCCGCTCCAGCACGTCTTCCTCGCCGACTCGGGGTCCGTCTCCGTGGAGGTCGCGGTCAAGATGTGCCTCCAGTACTGGCGTTCGGCCGGGCGTCCGGCCAAGCGGCGGCTGCTGACCTGGCGCGGTGGCTATCACGGGGACACCTGGCAGCCGATGTCGGTGTGCGACCCGGAGGGCGGGATGCACGGGCTGTGGTCGGGGTCCCTGCCCCGCCAGGTCTTCGCCGACGCCCCGCCGGACGGCTTCGACGCGGAGCCGGACCCCGCCTATGTGACGCGTCTGCGGGAGCTGATCGCCGCGCACGCCGACGAGCTCGCCGCGGTCATCGTGGAGCCGGTGGTGCAGGGGGCCGGCGGGATGCGGTTCCACTCCCCCGCCTATCTGCGGGTGCTGCGCGAGGCCTGCGACGAGCACGACGTCCTGCTGGTCCTCGACGAGATCGCGACCGGTTTCGGGCGTACGGGCAAGCTCTTCGCCGCCGGGCACGCCGGGATCTCGCCGGATGTCATGTGCGTCGGCAAGGCCCTGACCGGTGGTTATCTCACGATGGCGGCGACGCTGTGCACCACCCGGGTGGCCGAGGGCATCTCCAGCGGCGAGGTTCCGGTGCTGGCGCACGGACCGACGTTCATGGGCAATCCGCTGGCCGCGTCAGTGGCCTCGGCCTCCGTGGACCTGCTGCTCGGGCAGGACTGGGAGGGTGAGGTGGCGCGGATCGGCGCGGGCCTGCGCTCCGGGCTCGCGCCCGCCGCGGACCTCTCCGGAGTGGTGGACGTACGCGTCCTGGGCGCGATCGGGGTCGTCCAGCTCGACCACGAGGTGGACATGGCGGCGGCGACCCGTGCGGCCGTGCGCGAGGGCGTCTGGCTGCGGCCGTTCCGCGATCTCGTCTACACGATGCCGCCGTACGTCACAGGGGACGAGGACGTGGCGCGGATCTGCCGGGCCGTGTGCGCCGCGGCACGGGAGGGCTGAGCCGATATGTCGACGATCCTGGTGGTGTCCGGTACGGGCACGGAGATCGGCAAGACGGTGGTGACCGCCGCCGTGGCGGCCACCGCGCGGGGCCGCCGGGTCGCGGTGCTCAAGCCCGCGCAGACCGGGCTCGGCCCCGGGGAGCCGGGCGACGCGGCCGAGGCCGCGCGCCTGGCGGGGAGCCATGTGACTGTCTCTTATACACATCTCTGA
>NZ_NTGZ01000415.1 GCF_002551245.1 Streptomyces sp. rh34 | reverse complement strand
CACGTACCCCTTCCAGCGCCGCGCGCACTGGAGGGGCCCGGCCCCGTACCCGCCCCCGCTCACGCCCCTCACCCCGCTCCCACCGCTCCCACGCCCCACGGAGGACCGCATGACCGAACAGGCCGTACTGGACAGGGTGCTGGAGCTGACCGCGCGCCATCTCGGGCATCGGCCCGACGAGGTGGCCGCCGACCGCACCTTCGTCGGCCTCGGCGCGGACTCGCTCCAGCTCATCGGGATGGTGCGGCAGTTGGAAGCCGAGTTCGGCACGGAGATCAGCATGCGGGAGATCCTTGAGGAGGCGGGCACACCCCGGCTGACGGCCGCGCTGATAGCCGGGCGGAGAGCTCCGGCGATATCCGTGTCCGTGGAGCCCACGCCTGCCCCCACGCCCGAGCCGGTCGCCCACGCACCCGCGCCGGTCACGCACACGCCACCACCGGTCGCCCACGCACCCGCACCCGTCACCGACGCGCCCGTCCACGCCACCCGGGCCGAGGTCGCCGCTCTCTCCGAGCAGATACGTCAACTGGCCGAGACCCAGGCCGCGATGCTCAACCAGCTCTCCGAGGCCGTCGCGCTGCTGACCGACCGCACCGGGACGGAGCCGCGATGAGCGCGACAACGCGTGCCTCCGCCGACGCCGTGGCCAGGGCGGCGGAGCTGTCCCGCAGGCTCACCGACCAGCTCGCGGCGGCCCGTGGCCCCATCCCGGCCAAGGACGCGAAGCCCGCCGCCGGGGAGAGGTCGCACGGCCCCCGTCTCGTCGTGGACGCGGCGGGCGGGATGGCGGGGGCGGGGGCCGACGAGGCCCAACGGGCCCACACCACCTCCCTGATCCAGCGGTTCACCAAGCGCACCCGCACCTCCAAGGAGCTGGCCCAGCGGCACCGTTCGGTGCTCGCCGACAGCCGCGCCGTCGTGGGGTTCCGGGACGCCACCAAGGAGATGCTCTACCCGGTCGCGGCCCGCTCGGCGCACGGCTCCCGGCTCACCGACGTGGACGGCAACACCTACACCGACATCACCATGGGGTTCGGCGCGCTGCTCCTCGGCCACGAGGCGGAGCCCGTCACCGACGCCGTGCGCCGCCACCTCTCCGACGGGCTGCGCTTCGGACCCCGGTCCCCCGACACCGGGGAGGCCGCGGCCCTGCTCGCCTCTCTGACCGGCCTGGACCGGGTCGCCTTCGCCTCGTCCGGCACGGAGGCGAACTCGGCGGCGATCCGGCTGGCCCGTGCCGCGACCGGGCGCGACAAGGTCGTCATGTTCCGGGGCTCGTACCACGGGCACATCGACTCCGTCCTCGGCCGTCCCGGCGGGCCCGGGCAGCACGCCGTGCCCGTCTCCCGGGGCATCCCGGCCAGCGCGGTGGCGGAGCTGATCGTGCTGGAGTACGGAGCCCAGGAGTCCCTGGAGACGATCAACGCCCTCGGGGACACGATCGCCGCCGTGCTCGTCGAGCCCGTACAGTGCCGCAACCCGGGCCTGCGGCCGGTGGAGTTCGTCCGGTCGCTGCGCGAACTCACCGCCCGCCGGGGCATCGTGCTGCTCTTCGACGAGATGCTGACGGGGCTCCGCCCCCACCCGCGCGGCGCACAGGAGCACTTCGGGGTGGTGCCGGACCTCGCCACGTACGGCAAGGCGCTCGGGGCCGGCTTCCCGATCGGCGCGGTGGCGGGGCGGGCTGACCTGCTCGACGGGGTGGACGGCGGGTTCTGGCGGTACGGGGAGCCCGGCGGGCCCTCGCGCGAGACCACGTTCATCGGCGGCACGTACATGCAGCACCCGCTGTCGATGGCGGCGGCCCGCGCGGTACTCACCCACCTCACCGAGCGGGGACCCGGACTCCAGAGCGGGCTGAACGCCCGCACCCAGGCGCTCGCGGACCGGCTCAACCGCTTCTTCCGCGACGAGGAGTTCCCGCTGGAGCTGGCCCACTTCGGGTCGATGTTCCGCTTCAAGCACCGCGCGGACCTGGAGTTGCTCTACCACCACCTCCAACTGCGCGGTGTGTACGTATGGGAGTGGCGCAGCTTCTACCTGTCCACCGCCCATACGGAGGAGGACGTGAACCGCGTCGCGGAGGCGGTGGAGGGCTCACTGCGGGAGCTGCGCGACGGCGGCTTCTTCCCCCGGGCCGCCCGCCCGGCGCCCGTGCGGCGGGCCGGAACACGGCGTCCCGCGCCCGACTTCGGCGTCTACTTCTTCGGCGACTATCCGGAGACCGGCGAGGCCGACGGAAGCGGCAGCGGCACCCCGCAGGCGTACGACACCGTCCTGGAGACCGCGCGCTTCGCCGACGAGCACGGCTTCTCCTCCGTCTGGCTGCCCGAGCGGCACTTCGACTCCTTCGGCGGGATCTTCCCGAACCCCGCCGTGCTCGCCGCCGCCGTGGCCCGGGAGACCGGGACCGTCCGGATCAACGCGGGCTCGGTGGTGCTGCCGCTGCACGATCCGGTGCGGGTCGCCGAGGAGTGGTCGGTGGTGGACAACCTCTCCGGCGGCCGCGTCGGCATCGGCTGCGCCACCGGCTGGCACGCCCGGGACTTCGCCCTGCATCCGGACCGGTTCGCGGACCGGCGGCGGATCGCCTTCGATCACCTCGACGAGGTGCGCCGGCTGTGGCGCGGGGAGGCGGTGCGGCGGCGCACGGGCGAGGGCGCGGAGGCGGAGATACGGATCCGGCCGCGCCCGGTGCAGGAGGAGCCGCCGTTCTTCCTGGCCACCTCCGGGCAGCGGGCGTCGTACGAGGAGGCGGCCCGACGCGGCCTCGGGGTCGTCACCAACCTGATGAGCCAGACCGTGGACGAGCTGGCCGCGAACATCGAGCACTACCGGCGTACGCGTGCGGAGTGCGGGCTCGACCCGGCGGCCGGGCGGGTGACGCTGCTGGTGCACACGTACCTCGGCGACGACCACGCCACCGCCCGGGCCGAGGCGCTGGAGCCGATGGTGCGGTATCTGCGGTCCTCACTGCTGATGCGCTCGGCGGCCACCGCCACCGGGTCCCGGCGCGAGGACGTGGCGGCGGCGAGCGAGGAGGACCTGGACTACCTGTTCCGCCGGGCGTACGACCGCTACTGCGACCAGCGGGCCCTGATCGGCACGCCCACGAGCGTCGCCCCGTTCGTCGACGCGCTGCACGGGGCCGGGGTGGACGAGATCGCCGCCCTGGTCGACTTCGGGATGGACCGGGAGCGGCTGCGGTCGGGGCTGGAGCGCCTGGACGTGCTGCGCCGCCGGACGCGGGAGCGGGGCGCCCCGGTTCAGGACACCGTCGCGCCCGCCACCTCGGCGCAGCGGCGGCTGTGGCTGGCCGCGCGGTTGATGGAGAACCCGGCGGCGTACAACGAGACGGGGGCCGTACGGCTGCGCGGCCCGCTGGACGTGGCGGCGCTGCGGACGGCGGTGGACGGACTGGTCGAGCGGCACGCCGGGCTGCGGACGGTGTTCCGGGCCGATGAGGAGGCGGGCGTCGTCCAGGTCGTGCGGAACGGGCTCCGCATTCCGTTGACGGTGACCGACGCCCGGGGCCAGGACGCCGAGCGGGCGATCGGGGCGCTGCTCGCCGAGGAGAGCGGCCGGGCCTACGACCTGGCCGCGGGGCCGCTGTTCACGCCCCGGCTGCTGCGGCTGGCCGAGGACGATCACGTCCTGGTCCTCGGTACGCACCACATCATCACGGACGCGCACTCGGCGGCGCTGATCGCCGGGGACCTCCGGGAGCTGTACACGGCGGCCCGCGCCGGACGTCCGCCGGCCTTCGAGCGGCCCGCCGGGACGACCGTCGGGGCCCCCGAGCCCGCGGGCGACGCGGCCGACCTGGTCTGGTGGCGCGAGCTGCTGGGCGACCGGCCGCCGGTACTGGCCCTGCCGACGGACCGGCCGCGCGGCCGCCGGGTGGCGGGG
>NZ_NTGZ01000414.1 GCF_002551245.1 Streptomyces sp. rh34 | reverse complement strand
AGCCCGCCCTGACCGACCGCACGCTGGCCAGGGCCCGGCTGCCACGGCACCGGAGGCCGGCCGCGGCGGCGGCGTGAGCCTCGCTCCCGCCCCAGGGGACTACGTGCGCTTGGGCGGCTTCCGGCCCTCGGGCATCAGACGGGAACCGGTGATCCGCTCACCGACTATGTCGTCGGGGTTGGACAGCACACAGGTCTCCAGCGACAGACAGCCACACCCGATGCAGTCGGTCAGATGGTCGCGCAAGCGGTGCAACTGTCCGATGCGCTCGTCCAGTTCCTTGCGCCAGACGCCGGAGAGGCGGGCCCAGTCCTCGCGGTTCGGCGTGCGCTCCTCGGGCAGTTCGGCGAGCGCCTCCCGGATCGTGACCAGGGGGATGCCGACGCGTTGGGCCGCCCGGACGAAGGCGACCCGGCGCAGGGCGTCCCGCGAGTAGCGGCGCTGGTTGCCGCTGGTGCGGGTGGAGCTGATCAGGCCTTTGGACTCGTAGAAGTGCAGGGCCGAGACGGCCGCGCCGCTCCGGGCCGCGAGCTGGCCGACCGAGAGTTCGTGGAGTGTCTGTGGAATCTGGGGCACCCCTCGAATCTACTGCCATGTCGTTGACAGGAACGCCTCCGCCCAACGATGCTGAGCAAGCGCTTAGACATCGCGCCTGATGGTGCGCCGAGCCGGAAGGCAGGAACCGGGAACATGGCAGAGCCGAGGATCTTCACGTCCGCACAGGAGCTGCGGGACGGGGTGGGCGAGCAGCTGGGACACAGCGACTGGCTGGAGATCGAGCAGGAGAGGGTCGACCGGTTCGCCGAGGCGACCGGCGACCACCAGTGGATCCACGTGGACCCGGAGCGGGCGAAGGACGGGCCGTTCGGCACGACCATCGCGCACGGCTATCTGACGCTCTCGCTGCTGCCCGCGCTGGTACCGCAGGTGATGCGGGTCGAGGGCATGAAGATGGGCATCAACTACGGGACCAACAAGGTCCGTTTCCCCTCGACCGTCCCGGTCGGCTCGCGGCTGCGGGCGACGGCGGTGCTGCGCGGCGTCGAGGAGACGGGCGGCGGCGTACAGGTCACGGCGGTCGTCACGGTCGAGCGCGAGGGCAGCGAGAAGCCGGCCTGTGTCGCCGAGTCGGTGTCCCGCTACTACTTCTGAAGCTGCCGGGCGCCGACCATCCGCAGGACGAGGCCGGCGTACAGTTCGCCGACCTCGTCGGGGGTACGGCTGCCCTGGGCGTTGAACCAGCGGGCGACGTCGATACAGAGGGACAGCACCGCGAGCGCGGTGCCGGGGACGTCGGGGACGTCGAACTCGCCGTCCCGCACCCCTTCGCCGATGATCCGGCGCACCACCGCGTCGCTCCTGCGCCGCAGCGCGACGATCTCGGTGCGGTGCTCCTCGCCGAGGGCGTCGAGCTCGTACTGCACGACCCGGGCGGTGGTATGCCGCTCCGCGTGCCAGCGGACGAAGGAGCGGACGGCCCCGGCGAGCCGTTCGGCGGCCGTACCGTCCCGGTCCGCCTCGGTGGCGAGGACACACAGGGCCCGCTCGTGGCCGATCTTGCTGATCCGGTGGAGCAGCTCTTCCTTGGTCTTGAAGTGGATGTAGAGCGCCGCCGGGCTCATCCCGGCCCGGCCGGCGATGTCACGGGTGGTGGTCGCGTGGTACCCGCGCTCGGCGAAGGCGTCCACGGCGGCGACGAGGAGCCGCCTGGCAGCCTCGGGAGTGACCTCGCCCCACGGCGCGTCCTCGCCGCTCGTCTCCTCCGCCGCACACATCGCCCAGGACCCCTCTCCGTCAGCAGAACGAACACCATACCCCGAACCTGAGCAAGCGCTTAGGGATGGCCCTGCCGATCGTGCCGCCTCAGAGCTTCTGGAAGGGGTCGTGCTCGGCGAGGATCTTCTCCAGCCGGGCCTGGTCCACCCGGCTGACGATCTGCCCGGCCTCCTGACGGTCCCTGATCACCTTGGCGAGCGTGAAGCAGGACGTGACGAGGTAGAGCACGCCGATGGCGAGGAAGCCGCGCACCCAGGCGTCGGCGTCGAGGAAGAAGATACCGAAGGCGACCGCGCCGATCGCCACCATGAAGGAGGCGACGGCCTGCAGGTAGAAGGCGGCGGTGCTCTGCTGCTTGACCGATGTCGTGTCACTCATGGGTTCAGCATCCGCCGGCGTGGTGCACGCCACATCCGTGTCCGTACTCAGGCCGGTACTCAGACACCCGTACGAGCCCGCGTGCCGGTCAGAAGGCGGAGACGCCGGTCAGCGCGCGGCCGATGATCAGCTTCTGGATCTGGCTCGTGCCCTCGTAGAGCGTCATCACGCGGGCGTCCCGCAGCAGCTTGCCGACCGGGTACTCGTCGATGTAGCCGTAGCCGCCGAAGACCTGGAGGGCGTTGTTGGCGCAGCGGACGGCGGCCTCGGACGCGTACAGCTTGGCCTTGGACGCGGCGGTGGCGAATTCCTGGCCCCGGTCGATCAGGTCGGCGACCCGCCAGGTCAGCAGCCGGGCGGCGTCCACGTCGACGGCGATGTCGCTGAGCAGCTCCTGGACGAGCTGGTGGCGGGCGATGGCCTTGCCGAACTGTTCGCGCTCGCCGGCGTAGCGCACGGCCGCGTCCAGGGCGGCCTGCGCGATGCCCACACAGCCCGCCGCGACGGACATCCGCCCCTTGGCCAGGGCGGACATGGCGATGGAGAAGCCCTTGCCCTCCGGCCCGAGGAGGGCCCCGGCCGGTATCCGGACGTCCTGGAGGACCAGTTCGGCGGTGGCCTGGCCGCGCAGGCCGAGCTTGCCGTGGATGGTGCGGCGGGTGAGGCCGGGGGTGTCGGTGGGGACGAGGAAGGCGGAGACGCCCCGGTGGCCGGGGGCGTCGTTCGTCCGCGCGAAGAGCAGCACGACATCGGCCCAGGTTCCGTTGGTGATGAACATCTTGGTGCCGTTGACGACGTAGTCACCGCCGTCGCGCACGGCCCTGGTGGCGAGGTTCCCGGCGTCCGATCCGGTGCCGGGCTCGGTGAGGCCGAAGCAGCCGATCGCCTCACCCGCCGTCAGCCGGGGCAGCCACCGCCGCTTCTGCTCCTCGCTCCCCCAGGACACGATGGTCTTGGCCACGAGGCCGAGCGATACGGAGACGATCCCGCGCACCGAGGAGTCGCCGCGCCCCAGCTCCTCGGTGACCAGGCAGTAGGACAGGTGGTCGCCGCCCGAGCCGCCGTACTCCTCGGGGACGGTCAGACCGAGGAAACCGAGATCCCCGAGCTTCTTCACAATCGACTTGTCGACGTTCTCTGCGCGGTCCCACGCGACGACATGGGGGGCGACCTCGCGGGCGACGAAGTCCTCGGCCAGCCTGCGGACAGCTTCCTGCTCCTCGCTGAGCGTCAGGTCCATCGTGCCCACCCACCGTCTCTCACGAGCGCCGCTCGGGCACTCATTAATTAGCACTGCTAGTTTCTGGTTCGCAGGCCCTACTATGAGCCGCATGGCCCGACCGCGCAAGCCCCTCCTCAGCAGAGACCGCATCGTCGGGGCGGCGAGCGCGCTCGTGGACTCCGAAGGGCTCGACGCCGTCTCCACGCGCCGCCTGGCGGCCGTCCTGGGGGTGAGCGGACCCTCGCTCTACAACCACTTCCGCAACAAGGAGGAGATCCTCGACGCCGTCGCCGACGCGGTCTCCGTGCAGGTCGATCTGTCGATGTTCGAGGAGTCGGACCCGCGCGACTGGCGCGAGGCCCTGCACGACTGGGCGCTGTCCTACCGGGCCGCCCTCGCCGCGCACCCGCACATCGTCCCGGTCCTCGCCCGGGGCCCCGGGCGCCGCCCGGCGGGGCTGCGGGTCGCCGACGCGGTGTTCGGGGCGATGACCGGCGCGGGCTGGCCGCCCGCGCAGGCCACCCGGATCGGGGCCCTGATGCGCTACTTCATCACCGGTTCCGCGT
>NZ_NTGZ01000413.1 GCF_002551245.1 Streptomyces sp. rh34 | reverse complement strand
GACAGGGGCGCCGGCCGCGCCCCGGCCGCCGCGCCCAACTCCCGCGCCGCGCAGGCCATCGCCTTCGCGCACGGTGCGATCGGCAAGCCGTACGTCTGGGGCGCGACGGGCCCCAACGCCTTCGACTGCTCGGGCCTGACCCAGGCGGCCTGGAAGGCGGCGGGCGTGAGCCTGCCGCGCACCACCTATACCCAGATCAACGCCGGAGCCCGGATCCCCCGCTCCCGACTGGCCCCCGGGGACCTGGTGTTCTTCTACTCCGGGATCAGCCACGTCGGCCTCTACATCGGCGGCGGCCAGATGATCCACGCCCCGCGCCCGGGAGCACCGGTCCGCATCGCGCCCGTCGATGAAATGCCTTTCGCCGGAGCGACCCGGGTGGCATAGTCCGCCGCGCCGGTCCCGATCTCCCGCGAAGGAACTCCCGTATGACGATGGCGAACGCCGTCCAGGACTACGCCCGGGCACTCGCGCTGCGCTCCCCGGACCACTACCGGGTAGGCCCGTTCACCGTCCGGCACAACCCGGGCTGGGAACTGAAGTACGCCAACTACGCCATCCCCGACCGGGGCGCGGAACCCACGGCGGACGACGTGGCGGCCCTGGTCGACGCGTTCGGGAAGCACGAACGGCTTCCCCGCCTGGAGTTCCTGCCCGCCTGGGCCCCGGCCGTCGAACCGGCCCTGCTCGCCGCCGGTTTCACCGTGGAGAACCGCGCTCCGCTGCTCGCCTGCGGCCCCGAGGACCTCCGGGCGCCGAAACCGGTCGACGGCCTCCACATCGGCACCCCGGTCACCGAGGCGGAGTTCACCGAGGCCGCCCGCGTCCAGCACCACGGCTTCGGCGGCGAGGGCGAGCCCGAGCCGGGGGCGACCGACTGGCTGCGCGCGGCCGGCACCGGCGACGGGGTCGCGGCACTGGCCGTCCTGGACGGCGCGCCGGCCGGGGTCGGCGGCTGCTCGGCCGCGATCGACGGCCTGAGCGAACTGGCCGGACTCGCCGTCGCCGCTCCCTTCCGTCGTCGGGGCGTCGGGGCCGCGCTCTCGGCCTGGCTGACGGAACGGGCCATCGTCCAGGGCTGCCGGACGGTCTGGCTGGAGCCCGGCGATGCCGATGTCGAGCGGGTCTACGCGGGCATCGGCTACCGCCGGATCGGCGAAAAGGTCAACATCTCGCTCGACCCGGCCGGCAGCTGAGCCACGGCCCCGGACCAACGGGAGAACGACGGCCTCGGTCCGCCCGGTGGGCGACCGCCTCAGACCAGGCGGCGCGCCGTCGCCCACCGGGTCAGTTCGTGCCGGTTGGAGAGCTGGAGCTTCCTGAGGACCGCCGAGACGTGCGACTCGACCGTCTTCACCGAGATGAACAGCTGCTTGGCGATCTCCTTGTACGCGTAGCCGCGGGCGATCAGCCGCAGCACCTCGCGCTCGCGCTGGGTGAGGCGGTCCAGGTCCTCGTCGACCGGCGGGGCGTCCGTGGAGGCGAAGGCGTCCAGGACGAAGCCGGCCAGCCGCGGCGAGAAGACCGCGTCGCCCTCCTGGACCCGGAAGACCGAGTTCACCAGGTCGGTGCCGGTGATCGTCTTGGTGACGTAGCCGCGCGCGCCGCCCCGGATGACGCCGATGACGTCCTCCGCGGCGTCCGAGACGGAGAGCGCGAGGAAGCGGACCGGGTTCTCGGCGGTGCCCATCATGGGGGCGCAGCGGCGGAGCACCTCGACGCCGCCGCCGCCCGGGAGGTGGACGTCGAGGAGGACGACCTCGGGGCGGGTCGCCGTGATGACGGTGACCGCCTGGTCGACGTCGGCGGCCTCGCCGACCACCTCGACGCCGGTCTCCTCGGTGCGGCCGATCTCGGCCTGCACCCCGGTGCGGAACATCCGGTGGTCGTCGACGAGCACGACCCGTACCCGTCGCTCCGGGCCCCCGGTGGCTTCGGTGTTCTCGGTCATTCGCTCGCCCTCTCCATCTCCAGCTCGACCTCGGTGCCCCCGCCGGGCACCGAACGCAGCCGGGCGCTGCCGCCGTTGCGCTGCATCCGGCCGATGATTGATTCTCGTACGCCCATCCGGTCCCCGGGAACCTCGTCCAAGTCGAATCCCGGACCCCGGTCCCGTACGGACACGAAGACCGTGCGGCCCTCGACCTCCGCGAAGACCTGGACGGCACCGCCCTCGCCACCGTACTTGGCGGCGTTGACCATCGCCTCGCGCGCGGCCTGCATCTGTGCGGTCAGCTTGTCGTCGAGGGGGCAGTCGCCGACCACGACGACCTCCAGGGGGACGCCGTGCTTGTCCTCGACCTCGGCGGCGGCCCGTTTGACCGCCTCCGCCAGGGTCTCCGGCTCGTCGTCCTCGTCCTTGCCGGTGCCCTCGGGATTGTAGAGCCAGTTGCGCAGCTCGCGTTCCTGGGCGCGGGCGAGGCGTCTGACCTCGCCGCCGTCGTCGGCGTTGCGCTGGATCAGGGTGAGGGTGTGCAGCACGGAGTCGTGGACGTGGGCGGCGACCTCGGCCCGCTCCTGGGCGCGGATGCGCATCAGGCGCTCCTCGGAGAGGTCCTGGGTCATCCGCACCAGGTAGGGGCCGGCGAGCAGGGCGATGCCGGTGAGTACGGCGATGGCCGCGGTGAGGACGTTGCCGAGCTGGGCGGCCGAGCCGCGCACCACCAGGAACACGGCGAGGCCGAGGCCGACGAGGGCCACTCCGGCGAGGCCGCGGGCCAGGTGCAGCAGTTTGCGGTTGCGGCCGGTCTCCATCCAGCGGGCGCGGCGGGCGTTGTCCGCCTGCCGCCAGACCAGGACGGAGCCCGCGCCGATCAGGAGGGTGGGCCAGATGTAGCGGCCGGCCTCGCTGCCCATGTCGACGTTGACGACGAACGCGATGGCTCCGACGGTCAGGGCGACCAGCGCGAAGACCTGGCCCTTGTCCGGTTTACGGAGCTTGCGGCGGCCGTCCGCCGACGTCTCGAACACCGAGCGCGGGGCGTCGACGCCGCCGACGCCGAGCGGGACGACGATCCAGAACACCGCGTAGAGGACCGCGCCGAGGCCGTCGGTGAAGAACAGCCCGAGGAAGAGGAACCGCACCCAGGCGACGGGCAGCCCGAGGTGTCCGGCGAGTCCGCGCGCGACGCCGCCGAGCAGCCGGCCGTCGGCGCTGCGGTAGAGCTTGCGCGGCGCGGGCTCCTCCTGGTCGGCGGCGAGGGAGCTGGCGGCTCGGGCGGTGGCGGCTGGCATACCCCGATCGTCACACGTGCGGACGCGGGGCGGCATCAGGGTCGGCCCCCGAAGTGACCCTGATGCTCTCCCCCGCGTACGGCCTGGTGGCAGCTCCCCTCCCGCTCCGCCCGGCGCGTGCGCCCGGCCCTTCCGGGGCGTACGCGAGCAATATCAGGGACCGGCCAGGGTCGGCGCGGGTCCCGGCGGGCGGTCCGGCCCGTCACCATGGAGGCATGACCGCTCCCTCGGACGCCGCTCCCGGCGTCGCACCCCCCGAAGCGCCGAAGCCGACGCTGCGGCGCACCCCGCGACAGAAGGTCGTCGCCGGGGTGTGCGGCGGACTCGGCCGGTACTGCGACGTGGATCCGGTGATCTTCCGGATCGTGCTCGGTGTGCTGTCGGCGACCGGAGGCATCGGTCTGATCTTCTACGGCTTCGCCTGGCTGCTGCTCCCCGCGGACGGCGACGACGAGAACGAGGCACGCAAACTGCTGTCGGGCCGGGTCGACGGGGCGTCCCTGGTGGCGCTGCTGCTGGCGCTGATCGGCTGCGGGCTGTTCCTGTCGATGCTGCACAACCGGGACATGCTGGCGTTCGCCGCGCTGCTGACGCTGGCCGTCGTCGGCTTCTCCGTGTGGACGCAGTCCCGGCGGACGACGGGGGCCACGGAGGACCTGGCGGCTCCGCCCGGCGCACCGGCGGCCCCGCCCGGCCCCGCGCACACCGGCGGGCTCGGCG
>NZ_NTGZ01000412.1 GCF_002551245.1 Streptomyces sp. rh34 | reverse complement strand
TGCGAGGGCTTCACCGGCAGCAGGGTCGCCGCCGGACCCGCCCTCGGGCCCGCCTTCCTCGCGGGCGCGGGCGCCGCCGCCAACGGCTGGGTCTTCGCCGAGGCGTACGCCGACCCCACGGCCCTCCCGTCGGCCAGGAAGTTCACCGCCGCCCACCGCGAACGCTTCGGCGCACCCCCGGGCACCTGGGCCGCCGAGGCGTACGACGCGGTCGGACTGATCGCCCGCGCCGCCGGGACCACCAGCGCCTCGGGGGAGGTGCGCAGCGGCATCGCCGGGCGGCTCGTCCGTACCGAACACCGGGGGATCGTGCGCCCGCTCGCCTTCCGCCCGTCGACCCGCCAGGTGCTGCGGTACGAGAACGGGATCTTCCTCTACCGGATCGAGAAGGGCCGCCCCCGCTTCCTGGGCCCGTTCGGCGACGTGTAGCCACCGCGGTGAGCCCCGGCGAAAGCCGCCGCGGCGGAGCCCCGGCGACGGCAGCGGTCGGTGAGCCACGGCCAGGCGTGAAGATCTCCTGCGGCCGCGCTTAAGAAATCCTCGATGGACCCGGGCCCCGTCGTACGGCAGATTTCTCCGTGACGGCCGAGGATGGCGCGTGGAGCCGTACGACGTGCAGGCGTACGACGTGCAGCCGTACGTCCTGGAGTCGTACGACGGGCTCCGTCCCGTCCCGCCGCGCCCCCGCCCTGGGGGCGATCACCCGAAAACCACCCCGGGCCGCAGGGTTCTTCCGACATGCCCCGAGGCCCGGGGTATCCACTCGCGTACCGACGTCAGGGAGCCGCAGCCGTGAAGGCACTCGTCAAGCAGAAGGCCGAACCCGGACTGTGGCTGATGGACGTGCCGGAGCCGGAGTACGGCCCCACCGACGTCCTGATCAAGGTCCTGCGCACCGGCATCTGCGGCACCGACCTGCACATCCGCGCCTATGACGGCTGGGCCCAGCAGGCGGTCACCACCCCGCTGATCCTCGGCCACGAGTTCGTCGGCGAGGTCGCCGCGACCGGTTCCGACGTCGCGGACATCGCGGTCGGCGACCTGGTCAGCGGCGAGGGCCACCTCGTCTGCGGCAAGTGCCGCAACTGCCTCGCCGGCCGCCGCCACCTCTGCCGTTCCACCGTCGGGCTCGGCGTCGGCCGGGACGGGGCGTTCGCCGAGCACGTCGTCCTGCCCGCCTCCAACGTGTGGGTGCACCGGGTCCCCGTCGACCTCGACATCGCGGCGATCTTCGACCCGTTCGGCAACGCCGTGCACACCGCGCTGTCCTTCCCGCTCGTCGGCGAGGACGTCCTGATCACCGGCGCCGGACCGATCGGCATCATGGCCGCCGCCGTCGCCAAGCACGCCGGGGCCCGCAACGTCGTCATCACCGACGTCAGCGAGGCCCGCCTCGCCCTGGCCCGCAAGGTCGGCGTCAGCCTCGCCCTCAACGTGGCCGACCGGACCATCGCGGACGGCCAGCGGGAACTCGGCCTGCGCGAGGGCTTCGACATCGGCCTGGAGATGTCCGGCCGCCCCGAGGCGATGCGCGACATGGTCGCGAACATGACGCACGGCGGCCGGATCGCGATGCTCGGCCTGCCCGCCGAGGAGTTCGCCGTCGACTGGTCCCGCATCGTCACCTCGATGATCACCATCAAGGGGATCTACGGCCGCGAGATGTACGAGACCTGGTACGCCATGTCCGTCCTGTTGGAGGGCGGCCTCGACCTCGCCCCCGTGATCACCGGCCGGTACGGCTTCCGCGACTTCGAGGCGGCCTTCGACGACGCCGCGAGCGGCCTCGGTGGCAAGGTCATCCTCGACTGGACCGTCTGACCGGCTGCCTGCTCGACCGTCCGACCGCATCCCTTGATCCAGAAGGAATCCGCATGTTCGACTCCGTACGCGACGACCTGCGCACCACCCTCGACGAGATCCGCGCCGCCGGGCTGCACAAGCCCGAGCGCGTGATCGGCACCCCGCAGTCCGCGACCGTGGCCGTCACCTCCGGCGGACGCGCCGGCGAGGTCCTCAACTTCTGCGCCAACAACTACCTGGGCCTCGCCGACCACCCCGAGGTCATCGCCGCCGCCCACGAGGCGCTGGACCGCTGGGGCTACGGGATGGCCTCGGTCCGCTTCATCTGCGGCACCCAGGAGGTCCACAAGGAGCTGGAGCAGCGGCTCTCGGCCTTCCTCGGCCAGGAGGACACGATCCTCTACTCCTCCTGCTTCGACGCCAACGGCGGAGTCTTCGAGACGCTCCTCGGCCCGGAGGACGCGGTCATCTCCGACGCCCTCAACCACGCCTCCATCATCGACGGCATCCGGCTCTCCAAGGCGAAGCGCCACCGCTACGCCAACCGCGACATGGCCGACCTGGAGACGCAGCTCAAGGAGGCGTCCGGGGCCCGCCGCCGCCTCATCGTCACCGACGGCGTCTTCTCCATGGACGGCTACGTCGCCCCCCTCCAGGAGATCTGCGACCTGGCCGACCGCTACGACGCCATGGTCATGGTCGACGACTCGCACGCCGTCGGCTTCGTCGGCCCCGGCGGACGCGGCACGCCCGAACTGCACGGCGTCATGGACCGGGTCGACATCATCACCGGCACCCTCGGCAAGGCGCTGGGCGGCGCCTCCGGCGGTTACGTCGCGGCCCGCGCGGAGATCGTCGCCCTGCTGCGCCAGCGCTCGCGCCCGTACCTCTTCTCCAACTCCCTCGCCCCGGTCATCGCCGCCGCCTCCCTCAAGGTCATCGACCTGCTGGAGTCCGCGGGGGACCTGCGCGAGCAGCTCAACGCCAACACCGCGCTCTTCCGCACCCGGATGACCGAGGAGGGCTTCGACATCCTGCCCGGCGACCACGCCATCGCCCCCGTCATGATCGGGGACGCGGGCAAGGCGGGCCGGATGGCGGAACTGCTCCTGGAGCGCGGAGTGTACGTGATCGGGTTCTCCTACCCCGTCGTCCCGCAGGACGCGGCCCGCATCCGCGTCCAGCTCTCCGCCGCCCACTCCACCGCCGACGTCAACCGCGCGGTGGACGCGTTCGTCGACGCGCGGGCCGCCCTGGACGCGGAGGCGTAACCGCTCACCGGGTCGGGCACTCCGGCGCGACCTGGGACAATGGGCACATGATCGATGCGCGGCGGCTGCGAATCCTCCGTGCGGTGGCCGACCACCGCACGGTGACCGCGGCCGCCGCCGCGTTGTACCTGACGCCCTCCGCCGTCTCCCAGCAGCTCGCCGCCCTGGAGCAGGAGACCGGCCACCGCCTCGTCGAACGCGGTGCGCGCGGCGCCCGGCTCACCGCCGCCGGGGACATCCTGCTGAGCCACGCCAATGTGGTCCTGGCCCAGCTGGAGCGGGCCGAGGCGGAGCTCGCCGACTACAGCGCGGGCGTCGCCGGTACGGTCACGGTCGCCGCGTTCGCCACCGGCATCGGTCTCGTCCTCGCCCCCGCCCTCACCGAGCTGGCCCGCACCGCGCCCGGCATCCGGGTCAAGGTCCAGGACGCGGAGGGCGACGCGAGCGTGCCGATGGTGCTGGACCGGCAGGTCGACGTGGCGGTGGCCGTCGAATACCGGGGCGCGCCCGCCGAGGACGACCGCCGCCTGACCCGCGTCCCCCTGTACTCGGAGCCGTTCGACGCGGTGCTCCCGGTGCACCACCGCCTCGCGGACCAGGCGCAGGTGGCGGTCGCCGACCTCGCGAAGGACCCGTGGATCGGGCCCTACCCGGGCAACCCCTGCCATGACGTGGTGGTCCTGGCCTGCGAGTTCGCCGGGTTCGCCCCCCGCCTCGAACACTCGTCGGACGACTTCCGTGCCGTGGTCGCCCTGGCCGGGGCGGACGCGGGGGTGGCCCTGGTGCCCCGGTCCGCGCTGCGCGGCATGGAACTGACCGGGGTGGTCGTCCCCCCCGTCGAGGGTAGCCCCCCCCCCCGCCGCGTCTTCGCGGCCGTACGACAGGGGGT
>NZ_NTGZ01000411.1 GCF_002551245.1 Streptomyces sp. rh34 | reverse complement strand
AGATGTGTATAAGAGACAGCTCCCGCTCCTGCTGTGGGGCGCCCGCCGCCGCAGCGGCGGCTGGGCGGCGGCCGGAGCCGTGCTCCTGGCGCAGGGCGCGCTGGGACTCGCGTACGAACGGGCCAGGGCGGCCGCGGACGCCCTCTAGACCCGCGGCTTACGCGTCCTCGTCGTCCTCGTCGTCCAGCCGTGCCAGCCAGGTCGCGAGGCGCTCCACGGGCACCTCGAAGTCGGGGTTGAGGTCGACGAACGTCCGCAGCTGCTCGGCGAGCCACTCGAAGGTGACCTCCTCCTCGCCGCGCCGCTTCTCCAGTTCCTCGATGCCACGGTCCGTGAAGTACATGCGCACAGGATATCGAGGCCCGGACGCCCACCGAAACGCCGGATACACCGGATACGCCGGGGGCCCGGCTTCGCGACAAGCGCGGAACCGGGCCCCGGTGACGTACGGACAGCTCGTACGGCTGCGGCGTGCTCCTAGGCCTCGAAGACCTCTTCGACCAGCTGCGACTGCTCCGCCTGGTGACGCTTGGCCGAGCCGACCGCCGGGGACGAGCCGTGCGGCCGCGAGATGCGGCGCAGGCGTTCGCCGTGCGGCACGTCCGAGCCGACCGCGAGGTCCAGGTGGTCGATCAGGTTGAGCGCGATGAACGGCCACGCGCCCTGGTTCGCCGGCTCCTCCTGGGCCCACAGGTACTTCTCGGCGTTCGGGTACTTCGCGATCTCCGCCTGGATCTCCGCACCCGGCAGCGGGTACAGGCGCTCCAGCCGGATGATCGCCGTCTCCGTGTCGCCGCGCTTCTCCCGCTCGGCGTCCAGGTCGTAGTACAGCTTGCCCGCGCAGAAGACGACCTTGCGGACGTTCTCGGGCTTGACCGACGCGTCGCCGATCACCGGGCGGAAGCCGCCGGTGGTGAACTCCTCGATGGACGAGGCCGCGGCCTTCAGACGCAGCATCGACTTCGGGGTGAAGACGATCAGCGGCTTGTGGTGCGGGTTGTGCACCTGCCAGCGCAGCAGGTGGAAGTAGTTCGACGGCAGGGTCGGCATCGCGACCGTCATGTTGTCCTGCGCGCACATCTGGAGGAAGCGCTCCGGGCGGGCGGAGCTGTGGTCCGGGCCCTGGCCCTCGTAGCCGTGCGGCAGCAGCAGCGTGACGCCGGAGGTCTGGCCCCACTTCTGCTCGGCCGAGGAGATGAACTCGTCCACGACGGTCTGCGCGCCGTTGACGAAGTCACCGAACTGGGCCTCCCAGATGACCAGCGACTCCGGACGGGCCAGCGAGTAGCCGTACTCGAAGCCCATCGCCGCGTACTCCGAGAGCAGCGAGTCGTAGACGTTGTACCGGGCCTGGTCGTCGGCCAGGTACAGCAGCGGGGTGTAGTCCTCGCCGGTGACCTGGTCGACCAGGACCGCGTGGCGCTGGCCGAACGTGCCGCGGCGGGTGTCCTGGCCGGCGAGCCGGACCGGGGTGCCCTCCATCAGCAGCGAACCGATGGCCAGCGTCTCGCCCATGCCCCAGTCGATCGTGGCGTTGTCCACCGAGGCCGCGCGGCGCTGCATCTGCGGCATCAGGCGGGGGTGGACGGTGATCGAGTCGGGGATGTTGACCTGCGACTCGGCGATCCGCTTGACGACCTCGGCGGAGACGGCCGTCTCCACGGTCACCGGGAACGCGGCCTGCGGCTCCGGGACGTGCGGGGCGGCCGGCTGCGAGGTGGCCTCGCGGACCTCGGCGAACACCTTCTCCAGCTGACCCTGGAAGTCCTGGAGCGCCTGCTCCGCCTCTTCCAGCGTGATGTCGCCACGACCGATGAGGGACTCGGTGTAGAGCTTGCGCACCGAGCGCTTCTTGTCGATCAGGGTGTACATCTGCGGGTTGGTGAACTCCGGGTTGTCGCCCTCGTTGTGACCGCGGCGGCGGTAGCAGATGAGGTCGATCACGACGTCCTTGTTGAACGCCTGCCGGAACTCGAAGGCGAGCCGCGCGACGCGGACCACGGCCTCCGGGTCGTCGCCGTTGACGTGGATGATCGGCGCCTCGATCATGCGCGCCACGTCGGTGGCGTACATCGAGGAGCGCGAGGACTCCGGGGCGGCGGTGAAACCGACCTGGTTGTTGATCACCACGTGCACGGTGCCGCCGGTGCGGTAGCCGCGCAGCTGCGACATGTTGAGCGTCTCGGCGACGACGCCCTGGCCAGCGAAGGCCGCGTCGCCGTGGAGCGCGACGGGCAGGACCGTGAAGTCCGTGCCGCCCTTGTTGATGATGTCCTGCTTGGCGCGGGCGATGCCCTCCAGGACCGGATCGACCGCCTCCAGGTGCGAGGGGTTGGCGGCCAGCGAGACCTTGATCTGCTCGCCGTCGAGACCGGTGAAGGTGCCCTCGGCGCCCAGGTGGTACTTGACGTCGCCGGAGCCGTGCATCGAACGCGGGTCGAGGTTGCCCTCGAACTCGCGGAAGATCTGCGCGTACGACTTGCCGACGATGTTCGCGAGGACGTTCAGGCGGCCGCGGTGGGCCATGCCGATGACGACCTCGTCGAGGCGGGCCTCGGCGGCGGAGTCGAGAACGGCGTCGAGCAGCGGGATGACGGACTCGCCGCCCTCCAGCGAGAACCGCTTCTGGCCGACGTACTTCGTCTGCAGGAACGTCTCGAACGCCTCCGCGGCGTTCAGCCGGCGCAGGATGCGCAGCTGCTCCTCGCGCTCGGGCTTCGGGCGCGGGCGCTCGACCCGGTCCTGGAGCCACTTGCGCTGCTTCGGGTCCTGGATGTGCATGAACTCGATGCCGGTGGTGCGGCAGTACGACTCACGCAGCACGCCGAGGATGTCGCGGAGCTTCATCATCGTCTTGCCGGCGAACCCGCCGACCGCGAACTCCCGCTCCAGGTCCCACAGGGTGAGGCCGTGCTCGGTGATGTCCAGGTCGGGGTGCTTGCGCTGGTGGTACTCCAGCGGGTCGGTGTCGGCCATGACGTGGCCGCGGACCCGGTAGGAGTGGATCAGCTCGAAGACCCGTGCGGCCTTGGTGACGTCGTCGTCGTGCGAGGCGTCGATGTCCTTGAGCCAGCGGACCGGCTCGTAGGGGATCCGGAGCGCCTTGAAGATCTCGTCGTAGAACTCGTTCTCGCCGAGCAGCAGCTGGGACAGGACCCGCAGGAACTCGCCGGAGGCGGCGCCCTGGATGACCCGGTGGTCGTACGTCGAGGTCAGCGTCATGACCTTCGAGATACCGAGCTTGTTCAGGGTGTCCTGCGACGTGCCCTGGAACTCCGCCGGGTAGTCCATCGCGCCGACGCCCATGATGAGGCCCTGACCGGGCATCAGGCGGGGCACCGAGTGGACGGTGCCGATGCCGCCGGGGTTGGTCAGCGAGGCGGTGACGCCGGAGAAGTCGTCCATGCCGAGCTTGCCGATGCGGGCGCGCCGGACGATGTCCTCGTACGCCT
The DNA here is from genome assembly GCF_002551245.1 of Streptomyces sp. rh34. Lineage (GTDB taxonomy): Bacteria > Actinomycetota > Actinomycetes > Streptomycetales > Streptomycetaceae > Streptomyces. The sequence goes on along the minus strand of NZ_NTGZ01000411.1, from coordinate 482 downwards.
GCCAGAACTCGAAGAAGTTGAGCGTCTCGGCCTTCTTGATGGCCGCGACGACCAGCTGGCGGTCGCCGTTCGGCTTCACCAGGTCGATGGCCAGACCCAGGTTGATGTGCTCCGGCTTGACCAGGGTCGGCTTGCCGTCCTTCATGGCGAAGGAGTAGTTCATCGACGGCATGGCCTTGAGGGCCTGCACCATCGCGTACCCGATGAGGTGCGTGAAGGAGATCTTCCCGCCGCGGGCGCGCTTGAGGTGGTTGTTGATGACGATGCGGTTGTCGAAGAGCAGCTTCACCGGGACCGCGCGGACGGAGGTGGCCGTCGGCAGCTCCAGCGAGGCGTTCATGTTCTTCGCGACGGCGGCCGAGGGGCCGCGCAGCGTCACGTACTCCGGGCCGGCCGGGGCCTCGGTGGAGTCGTCGGCCTTGGCGGGCGCGGCGGCGGGCTTCGCCGCCGCGGGCTTCGCCGGGGCCGGGGCGGCCTTGGCT
>NZ_NTGZ01000410.1 GCF_002551245.1 Streptomyces sp. rh34 | reverse complement strand
TTCCCCGCCTGGGCCGCGACCCCGCCGGCCGAGCGTGCCGCCCGGCTCAGCGCGCTGGCCGACGCACTGACCGCCCGCAAGGACGAACTGGCCGAGACCATCACGGCCGAGCTGGGCTCACCGCTGCCGCTGTCGCGGATGGTCCACGCGGGCGTGCCCGTGCTGGTGGCCGCCTCGTTCGCCGAACTGGCCGCCCGCCACGCCTTCGAGGAGCGGATCGGCAACTCCACCGTGCTGCTGGAGCCGGTCGGCGTGGTCGGCGCGATCACCCCCTGGAACTACCCGCTCCACCAGATCGTCGCCAAGGTCGCCCCCGCCCTCGCCGCCGGCTGCACCGTCGTCCTCAAGCCCGCCGAGGACACCCCGCTCACCGCCCAGCTCTTCGCGGAAGCCACCGAGGCGGCCGGTCTCCCGCCCGGCGTCTTCAACCTCGTCACCGGCCTCGGACCGGTCGCGGGCCAGGCGCTCGCCGCCCACGAGGACGTCGACCTGGTCTCGTTCACCGGCTCCACCGCTGTGGGCAGGCAGATCGGCGCCACCGCCGGGGCCGCCGTCAAGCGGGTCGCCCTGGAGCTGGGCGGCAAGTCCGCCAACGTGATCCTGCCCGGCGCGGACCTCGCCAGGGCGGTCAACGTCGGCATCGCCAACGTGATGACCAACTCCGGCCAGACGTGCAGCGCCTGGACCCGGATGCTGGTGGACGCCGAGCGGTACGAGGAGGCCGTGGAGCTCGCGGCGAACGCCGTCACCAAGTACGTACCGGGGGAGCGGGTCGGCCCCCTCGTCAACGCCAAGCAGCAGGCCCGGGTGCTCGGTTACATCGCGAAGGGCGTCGAGGAGGGCGCACGGCTGGTCGCGGGCGGCCCGGACGCGCCCCTGGAGACCGGCTACTACGTCAATCCCACCGTCTTCGCCGACGTCACCCCGGACATGACGATCGCCCGCGAGGAGATCTTCGGCCCGGTGGTCTCGATCCTGCGGTACGAGGACGTGGACGACGCCCTGCGGATCGCCAACGACACCGTGTACGGGCTCGCCGGCGCCGTGTGGGCCGCCGACGACGAGGAGGCGGTGGCCTTCGCCCGCCGGATGGACACCGGGCAGGTCGACATCAACGGCGGCCGGTTCAACCCGCTGGCCCCGTTCGGCGGTTACAAGCAGTCGGGCGTGGGCCGCGAGCTGGGGCCGCACGGTCTGGCGGAGTACCTCCAGACCAAGTCGCTCCAGTTCTGAAGCCGTTCGCGCCCGCCGCGCCTGCCGTCCGGGCACCCGCCCAGCCATCCGTCCGAAGAACCCAAGAGGAGCCTGTTCGTGGTCCGCGCCGCCGTACTGCCCGCCGTCGGAGCTCCGCTGGAGATCACCGACATCGTCCTGCCGGAGCCCGGCCCCGGCCAGGTGCGTATCGCGCTCGCCGCCGCCGGGGTCTGCCACTCCGACCTGTCCCTGTCCAACGGCACCATGCGCGTCCCGGTGCCCGCCGTCCTCGGCCACGAGGGCGCGGGTACGGTCCTGGCGGTCGGCGAGGGTGTCACACAGGTGGCCCCCGGCGACGGAGTGGTCCTCAACTGGGCCCCCTCCTGCGGGGCCTGCTTCCACTGCGGGATCGGCGAGGTGTGGCTCTGCGCCGACGCCCTGAAGGGGACCGCCAATCTCCACGCCCGTACGGCGGACGGCACCGACCTCCACCCCGGCCTCAACGTCGCGGCCTTCGCGGAGGAGACCGTCGTCGCCGCGAACTGCGTGCTCCCCGCCCCCGACGGCATCCCGCTCACCGACGCCGCACTCCTCGGCTGCGCGGTCCTGACCGGCTACGGGGCGATCCACCACAGCGCCCGGGTCCGCGAGGGCGAGAGCGTCGTCGTCTTCGGGATCGGCGGCGTCGGCCTCGCCGTGCTCCAGGCCGCCCGGATCGCGGGCGCTTCCCGGATCATCGCGGTCGACGTCTCCCCGGCCAAGGAGGAGCTGGCCCGGCAGGCCGGGGCGACCGACTACCTCGTCGCCTCCGCCACCACCCCGCGTGAGATCCGCAAACTGACCGGCGGCCGGGGCACGGACGTCGCCGTCGAGTGCGTCGGACGGCCCGTGACCATCCGGGCCGCCTGGGAATCCACCCGGCGCGGCGGGCGCACCACGGTCGTCGGGATCGGCGGCAAGGACCAGGACGTCACCTTCAACGCCCTGGAGATCTTCCACTGGGGCCGGTCCCTGACGGGCTGCGTCTACGGCAACAGCGACCCCGCCCGCGACCTGCCCGTCCTCGCCGGCCACATCCGCGCGGGCCGCTTCGACCTGTCGATGATGGTCACCGAGCACATTGCCCTGGACGGCATCCCCGCAGCCTTCGACAACATGATCGCGGGCAGGGGCGGCCGGGCCCTGGTCGTGTTCCCGTGACCCGTCAGAAGTCCGTGGTCCGGTGACGTCGACGTCACCGGACCCAGCAGCCGGGCGCCGGGGCACGAACTAGAGGTACCCGTCCCGGGGAGGGGGCGGAGGGCTAGCCCCGGCCCCGCTACGTCCGTTCCGCTCGCCGCTCCTCCTCGTGACGGGATCCCGCCACCGGCCCGACCGGCTTTCCGCGCGCGGGCCCGGTCCGCTGACGGCTCCGGGAGACCGCCACCCCGGCCAGGCACAGAACGCCGCCGACGACGCCGAGGAGGGTCGGCACCTCGTCCAGGAGCACCCAGGCCATGCCCACGACGAGCGCCGGAACCGCGTACGTGGTCGCGCCCATCCGGCCCGCGGTGGTCCGGGCCAGCGCGTAGCCCCAGGTGGTGAAGGCCAGCGCCGTCGGGAAGACGCCCAGGTAGACCATGTTCAGGGTGGCGGACAGCGGTGCGTCGGCGGCCTCGGAGACCAGGACTCCGGTGAACGGCAGGCAGGCCACGGCCCCGATCAGACAGCCGAAGGTGTTGATCTGGAGCGAGGAACCGTGCGCGAGGGCCGGCTTCTGGCTCACCACGCCCAGCGCGTACACCACCGCGGCCAGCAGGCACAGTGCCACGCCCAGCACGGACGAGCCGCCGTGCCCGGACATCGCGAGGCCGACGACGACCGCGCCCGAGAACGAGATGCCCATCCCCAGCAGCAGGCGGCGCGGCAGCCCCTCGCCGAGCATGCGGGCGCCCAGCAGCGCCATCAGGATCGGCCCGATGTTCACCAGCATCGCCGCGGTCCCGGCGTCGACCTCCTGCTCGCCCCAGTTGAGCGCCACCATGTAGAGCCCGAACCACAGCACGCCCGAGGTGATGATCCCCCGCCAGGCGCCCCGCCCCGGCAGCCCCTCCCGGCGGACGAGCAGGATCGCCCCGAGCACCAGCGCGCCGGTCGCCAGCCGCCCGAGGGCCAGCGCGCCGGGGGAGTAGGTCTCGCCCGCACTGCGGATCGAGACGAAGGCCGAGGCCCACAGCACGACGGTGGTGGAGGCGGCGGCGGTGGCGCGCCAGCGGTGGGCCGGCGGGGAGACCGGAAGAGGGGCGGGGGTCGTCGTCGTCATGGCCACGACCGTAGGGCCGGAACGCTGCAACCCCCACCGAATTGTCGAGGACCGTCAATCGGCGGGCCGGTGCCGGCTCCGCCCTCTCTCCGAGGACGGTGTCGCCCGCCCCGGCCCACGGGCCGTATGGAGCCGGACGGGCTGCGCGGAACGGCCCATGGGCAGGCGTGGGTCAGCGACGGTTCGGTGTCGGCCGAATCGTTCCCGTGGGCCGCGCGTACTGCTCGTACTGGATCGCCAGGCCGTCCAGCAGGGCCCGCAGCCCGGTCTCGAAGGCCCCTTCGTCGACCTGGTGGCGGTGGTCGGCCAGCAGGTGGGCCTGGCCGAGGTGCGGGTAGTCGGCGGGGTCGTAGGCGGTCTCGTCGTCGACGAAGCCCCCGGCGAAGGAGCCCAGCGCGGAACCGGTGATGAAGTAGCGCATCAGGGCCCCGATCCGGGTGGCCTGCGCGGGCGGCCAGCCCGCGCCGGTCATCGCCCCGAACACCGCGTCGG
>NZ_NTGZ01000409.1 GCF_002551245.1 Streptomyces sp. rh34 | reverse complement strand
GATCGCCACCCGGTACGACAAGACCGCCGAGTCCTATGAAGCAGCCGTCACCCTCGCATCACTCCTGATGTGGGCGTGACATTTGACGACAGAACCTAGTCGTGCTCCAGGGCTGCGGATCTGGTGCCGTCCTGGCCGTACTCCTGCCCGCCGTAGTCCTAGTAGTGCTTGGTCATGTGTGGTTTGTGATGGCGTGTCTTCTTGATCGGTCGTGTCGTTGACCGGGTGTGCTGAGCGAGGAGTTGGCTGCGGTCCGGTGTGATCTGGAGGACTTCGCGGCGGAGATGTTCGAGCCGTTCGCGCGGGCGGATCAGCGGCGGTGGGGTGGGGTCTATCTGCGGGGTCTGCTGCTGGACGGCGGGCGCAAGTCTGTGGAGCCGATGGCCGCCCGCCTGGGCGAGGACGGGAATCGGCAGGCCCTGGCCCACTTCGTCACCTCCAGCCCGTGGGACGCGGCGCATGTGCGGGCCCGGCTGGCCTGGCGCATGCAGCCGGTCATCAAACCCACCGCACTGGTCATCGATGACACCGGGTTCCTCAAGGACGGGGACGCGTCGGCTTGCGTGACCCGGCAGTACACCGGCACCGCGGGCAAGGTCACCAACTGCCAGGCCGGGGTCTCGCTGCACCTGGCTTCCAACGGCGCCTCGGCGGCGGTGAACTGGCGCCTGTTCCTGCCCGGGAGCTGGGATCCCGCCTCGCCCAAGGCCGATCCGGCCAAGGTCGCCCGCCGTGACAAGTGCGCCATCCCTGCCCAGGTGGGCCATGTCGAGAATTGGCAGCTGGCCCTCGACATGATCGACGAGACGTGGTCCTGGGGCATCGAGGTGCCCCAGGTCATCGCCGACGGCGGCTACGGGGACACTGCCGCTTTTCGGACCGGCCTGGAGACACGCGGTCTCAACTACGTGGTGGGGATTCCGACCACGACCACCGCGCAGCCCGAGGACGCACAGCCATGCGTCCCGGACTGCTCCGGCCGTGGCCCACGGCCGGTTCCTGCCTACCCCGAGCCGGCACAACGAGTGAAGAGCCTGGTCATCGCGGCCGGGAAACGTGCCGCGCGGCCGGTGCAGTGGAGGGAGGGATCACGGCCGGGCAGTGGCCGCAGCGGGTACAAGCGCATGTATTCGCGGTTCGTGGCCCTGCGGGTCCGGCCCGCCGGACGTGAGATCCGCAAGGCCACGGCCGGCGCCGAGCTTCCGGTCCGCTGGCTGCTGGCCGAATGGCCGGCCGACCAGGACGAGCCCGTGCAGTTCTGGCTCTCCAACCTGCCCGAGACCACCCCGTTGCCCGTCCTTGTGCGCACCGCGAAGCTCCGCTGGCGCGTCGAGAACGACTACCGGGAGATGAAGCAGGCCCTCGGCCTGGCCCACTTCGAGGGCCGAACCTGGCCGGGCTGGCACCACCACGTCACTCTCGTCTCGGTCGCCCACGCCTTCTGCACCTTGCAGCGACTGAGTCGATCCCCAAAAGGGACGGCGCCGGCCTGAGTCTCTACCGAGTCGTTCGCGAGCTGCAGATACTCCTCGTGATCTGGACCGGCGCCTGCCCCACCTGTCACCGCGACATGCCAGACCCCGCACCAACATGACCAAGCACTACTAGTCCCCCGTCGTACCCTCTCGTTACGCCTCTGAGCGCGGCCCGGGCGGGCATCAGCGGACCGTCCGCCGCAGTTTCGCCATGGTTATGGGTGACGAGAATTCAGATATGACCGGATCGGTGTTCGCGAGAGGTACTACAGCGGTTGTGGCGGCAGCCGTGCTCGCCTTGGCAGGGTGCGATGAGGGACCGCCGGAGAAAGGGTTCAAGTGGACAGCGATGGTGCAGCAAATCCAGACGGTTCGGGTGTTGACTGAGGAATCGTTCTGGGAGCGCACCAGTACGGTTCCCGGTGGAAGCGATGGCATGGGGACCAACCCGCTGCTCTTCGGGTTCGCCGCGAAGGTGTCCCCCGCGCCAGGCCCACCCCAGCAGCCTCCGCAGGTTCTGGTGACGATGGACGGCCGGCAGGCTGTCGTGTATATGAAGTACCTGCGTCGGCACGGCTGGGTCCTTGAGCCGGAAAGCGCGGATGCCCAGGCTGCTTACACAACGATGGAGCATGCCCTGGGACACGCAGCAGAACGTGAAGAGCAGTCCGTGGAAGTGGATCTCCTCCCTGAATGAAACGGATCGCGGGTCGACACGTTCGATGCCAATGACGGCGAGCTCCCGGGCTAGCATCCGGACGTATCTCGCCCTCGGCAGTACCAGTGCCGGGGGCGAGACGCATCGGGGCCAGGAGGGTCAGGCGGCCCAGCCGATAGAGGAGACGTAGCTGTAGCCGTCGTAGTCCGAGCCGATCAGGTCCAGGATTTCGTCCCACACCGCGTCCAGCTCGTCCAGGTCGTCGTCCATCCACGCGTCGACCGCCCGGTCCCAGACGCCCCGGACGTTGACGCTGCGGCTGGACAGGTCCCGCCGGTATCGCTCGTCAACGCCGGTCTGGTTGACCGGGTTGATCTCCACCCGTGTCCCCCGGCCGTTGTTGTTGAGCCGGTGCTTGAGGTCGGTGGCGACGTTGCGGCGGCGCAGGTCCCAGTACGCGGCATCGAGGCGGGCGAGGTTCGCCTTGTTCGGGGTGTGTTCCTCGGCAAGCCAGGCCATCAGGGTGCGGGGGGATACGTGGACGCCGGCGCGGTCCATCGCCTCGTATCCGGCGTCGGACTTGGTGAGGTAGTTCAGGCGGGCGGCGAGGCCGCGGTCGCTGTCCACCGGTGAGGCGACACCGCGCACCATCCCCTCGATGGCGATGCCGAGTGCTTCGGCTCCGGGGGCGCCGTTTGCGCCGTACTTGCCGAAGTCTTTCCAGCGTCCGGCCATCAGCCGCCCACCTTCCCGACCAGGTACTCACCGGACGCCTTGCCGTCACCGGTCTTGATCTTCAGTTCGGACACGCCCCGGCCCTCGGTGAACACCTGCCTCCAGTCCCCGATCACGTGGAGCTCGTCGGTGTGCTTGAGCGCGACGACGTCCAGCCCGGCCTGGTGGGCCTTGTAGGCGCGGCCGCAGTGCAGCGCGTACGCCTGGCTGTGGATGTTGTGCATCCAGTCGGGGCGGACCATCTCGCGGTTGTGGATCGACTCCCCCATGGTGCTGACGAATTTGCTGTACATGGATTTGACGTACTCCAGCGTCAGCTTGTCCCCGGCGGTGATCGCCTCCGACCGGGCGGCGACCAGGAGCTTGCGCAGGGCGTCGAGGAAGTTCTCGGTCGCACCGGACGTCCAGGACTCGTGGACCGTGGGGGCCTGGGTCAGTCCCCACTTCGGGCCGGACAGGCGCAGCAGGAGACGGAGGGTGGCGTCGGTGATCCATAGGGCGCCGGGTTCGTCGCGGTCCCCGAGCGGGTCGGGCAGGTGGGGGTGGGTCCACTCGGCGGGGGTGATCAGGTGGACCCCGGAGCGCTTCGGGCCGACGCCGTCCGCGCCCGTGGTGTGCTCCAGCTTCCCGATCGGCAACCACACCTTCAGCGCGGACAGGTAGGCGGCGTTGACGTCCAGGGCGGTCACCCGGAGGTCCGCGTTGGGCGCGCGGAGGGAGTAGGCGGGGTTGTTGTAGGCGGGGCGGGCCTCCCAGATCTGGTCCGGCTCACGCTTGGACGGCTTGTGCAGGACGTCGGGGAGCGCCGGGTAGGCGGTGTACTCGTAACGGGCGGTGGCCCGGGTTTCGTTGAAGAGGTGCATGACGTCGGGGATCGCCCGGCCGATCAGCGCCTTCAACGCGGCGTCCTCGTCCCCGCCGGCGCGCTCCGCTTCCTGCTCGACCGCGCCCCGGATCAGGCCCATCAGGTCCGCTTCGGCGCGCTCTGCGCTCTTGGACCGGCGCTGCGGGCGGGTCGGCACCCGGGCCGGAACCGGCGACACCGGAGCCGCAGCGGGCACGGCAGGGGCCGGGGCCTGTCTCTTATACACATCT
>NZ_NTGZ01000041.1 GCF_002551245.1 Streptomyces sp. rh34 | reverse complement strand
CAGTAGAGGGCGGCGTCCGGCGGCACGGGCAGGTCCCCCGGGCCCGGGAGCGGCGCGGAGTCGCCGAGCGCCAGCAGCCGCAGGCCCAGCCGGGAGGCGGTGGCAGCGGCCTCGTCGGGGTCCGGGGTGGCCAGCGTGAGGCCGGTGATCCCGGCCCGGTGCAGTCCGCGGGCGGCCGGCAGCACGGCATCGGCCGGACCGCACAGCAGCACCTCGGTGGTGCGCAGCCGCAGGAACACGGCGTACGGGTCGGCGCACTCCGTCTCCAGGTGTGCCAGGGCCTCCGGGTAGCGGGCACGGATCTCGGCCGACGGCTCGGGCACGGTCAGCGCGTCCTGGTCGAGCAGGAGGCCGCGGGCCCGCAGCTCGTCGACGATCCGGCGGACGACGGGCCGGGCCCGTTCGCTGCCCAGGGCGGTGACCAGCTCGTCCTCGGTGGTTCCCGCTTCCAGCAGCGGCACACAGGTGTCGGCGACCCGGTAGAGCAGCTGGGGGCCGCTGATCACGAACTGGGTGCGGGGGCCGTTGATGTAGAGCCCTTCCGAGACGGGCGCATAGTGCAGATGGGGCCGCGCGCGTAGCGTCATCGGGTCTTTCCTCCGTACTGGAAGGGGCCGCCGGGAGCGCGGCCGATGTCGACGATCCACTCCAGGGCGTGCGGGCTGTCCGCCACCCGGGGAAGCGCCTCCTCCACGTAGGCCGCCTCGCCCCGCTCCACCATCCGGGGCAGCACACGCACGCTGAGGGCGCTGGCCAGATCGACGTACTGGGGCTTCTTCTTCCTGCCCTCGCCCGTGGTTTGGCCCTCACCGGAGGCTTGGCCCTCGCCGGAGGCGTCACCGGGCGGCGGCTTCAGGACGACCTCCTCGGGCACGTCGTGCCGGTTCCGCCACCGGGCGAGCGCCAGCAGCCGGTCGTGCTCGGCGGGCCCCGCGGCCACCGCCTCGTCCAGCTCCCGGCCCCCGTACCAGCGGCGCCGGGCCAGCACGGCCGAGCCGACCTGGAAGCGCGGGCAGGCCAGGGTGCGGACGCCGTCCCACTGCTGCTCGGCGTGCCGGATCGCCACGAAGGGTTCGCGCAGCACGCCGCCGGAGTACAGCCAGTTGGCCAGCCGGAGCGGTGCCGGGAGCCTCTCCGGGTGCCCGGTGCCGAGCGAGAGCACGTGCAGCGGGCGGTCGTCGGGGTCCCGGATGCCGAGCGTGTCCGTGTCCGGGTCGTGGCGCAGGCGCAGCCGGAACCAGTCGTCCGGCCCCAGCCGGTCCGGGAGCACCGGCGGGTGCGCGTTGACGTTGAGCCGGTGCAGCCCCGGGTCCTCGGCCAGCCGCCCGTCCTGCTCGGCGTAGCGGGCGCGGAGCTGCTCGCGGAAGTGGGGCAGGGCACGCCCGCCAAGCGCGCGGTCCGGTCCGAGGAACCTGCCGTAGAGCATGCCGTGGCCCGCGTAGGCCTCGTTGAACAGCAGCCGCCGCTGCCAGGTCTGGGTCAGCACGCCGTAGCGGAGGTCGCCGGTCCGGAAGCGGTCGGGCAGGCCCGTGGTCAGGTCGAGTGCCTGGGAGGCGCTCCAGCTGACGGCCTCGTCGGCGGCCACCGCCCGGTCGATGGCGGCGATCGCGGTCTCGACGATGTTCGCCCGCAGCGCGTACAGCCGGTCCAGCGAGCGGTCGGCCGGGCCCAGTTCGCCGGGGGGCCCGTTCTCGGGGAGGCGGTAGGCGCGCCGGTAGGTCTCCGCGCTCAGATAGTCCGCGTGGTCGCGGAGCGAGACCTCGGCGCCGACGCCGAACCGCTCGACGAAGACGGCGGACAGCAACGCCCGTATGTCGTGCATCCAGTCGAAGACGGACAGCAGGGCCACTCCGGCGGCGAGGTCGTCGAGCCGGCCCCGCCAGTCGGCGGTGGACAGCCGGACGTCCTCCAGCACGGCGTCCTCCTCGATGAGGATCTGCGCCGGCCGTCCCGCCTCGCGGCTGAGCGCGCCCAGGGTGTCGCGCAGCCGGCGCATCGACTCGGGCCGTTCGTCGGCGGAGTTGTCCGCGAGCCCGCGCAGTTCGGTACCGGTCTGCTCCAGGAGTCTCCGGGCCGTCTCGGGGATGGTCTGGCCGGCGGGATCGAGCAGATCCGGGAAGTCGGCCGCGCCGTCCTCCGGTCGGCTGCGGGTGCACAGGATGCCGGCGCCCACCGCACGCGCCAGGGCCTGCCAGGCCCGTTCGGCGGTACAGCCGGCGCGTGCGGCGAAGTCCGCGGCGACGTCGGCCGCGCGGCGTGGGCCGACGTCGACGGCGGCCACCAGCAGTCCGACCGCGCCGGAGACCTTGGCCGACAGGCGGCGCACCTCGCCGTCGGCTCCGGGCTGCAGGAAGTACAGGATGTCGCCGTCGGCCGACAGGTCGGACGTGGGCGGCAGTTGGAGCAGGGTGTCGGGGGTGAGTTCGCTGCCCGAGGTGTGCAGCCCGCCCAGTACGTAGTCGAGCATGACGCGGTCCAGCCCCTGGAAGGGCACCACCCGCCCGAACTCCGGGGCGTCCGGGCCCGGTCCGTCCGGTCCGGGGACGGCCAGTCCGATGGCGGTGAAGCGCGCCATCGGGCTGGTGCGGATCATGGCCCGGGTGACGTACTGCACCAGCCCGCGCTCGGACTTGCGCAGCCGGGTGGGAACGGGCTCGGCGGCGGCGACGGCCGCCATGTACCGTCCCGCGCCTGCCGCCGCGTCGGGAGCCACCAGCGTCATCGAGTGCCGCAGGCTTTCGTCGCTCAGCAGCCCGGCCAGAGTCCCGCGCTCGGCGTCCACCGCCCGCGGGTAGTGGCCGACCACGTCGGCGGCGAGTGTCTCCCGCCGCTGCCGGGCCTCCCACCAGCGGCCGACCAGTGGGTGGTCGACGAGCAGCGCGGGCCGTGGGGCGGTGTCGTTGTGGATGGCGCGGCGCAGCACGATGAGCTGCCCGCGCTCCTCCCGGTCGGTGGTGGCGCCGATCAGTTCGTAGAGCGCGTCGGAGCACTGGTCGGCCAGCTCGCGCACCTCGGTCGTGGCCCCGTCCAGCGTGCGGAGCGCCGCCAGGAGCCCGGGGTCCGCGAGCCTTCTGCGGCGCAGCGGGTTGAGGCGCAGCATCCACAGGGGCTCCGCGGTGTCGCTCATTCCGCCGCCCCGGCGGTGGCCTGCGCCATCTCCTGTCGCGTCTGCTCCAGCCTGTCCTGCCAGGAGGAGCCGAGGACGTCGTCCACCAGTTCGGCGACGGCGAAGCAGAAGTAGTAGCGGTGCATGGGCGGTACGCCCAGCAGCGGCAGCTGCTGGTAGAAGAGGTTGACGAGCAGCCGGTAGGAGGCGAACCACTGCGGCGGCGAGGCGACGACGCCGGATTCGTCCATCGTGCGGTGGAAGGCGCTGGGTTCGGTGCTCACGCGGCCGTCCCCGCCGGGCGGGCCCATCGTGGCCAGGTCGAAGCCGGCGCCGAGGCCGTCGATGTCGTCCAGGGTCAGCAGACCGTGGGAGACCGTGGCGTCGAAGGCCCCCATGGAATAGGCGAACGCACGGGCCCAGGCCGCCGTCCCGTGATCGGGGGTGCCGGCGAGCGCTCGCTCCACGACGGGCCGCAGGCGGGGGGCGTCGGCGGCCAGCCGCTGGGTGAAGGCGGGGCGGGGGTCCTTGCGGGCGGCCGCCCAGGCGAAGAACGCCTCGGCGTGCGAGCGCATCGAGAACGCCCCGTTCCCGGCTCCGTGCTGGTGCGCCGCGGCCAGCGCGGCGAACGCCTCCATGACCCGTACCGGCGCCTCGCGCGGCTCCCCGGCCAGCTGCTCGACCGTGGTGGTCAGCGGCCTGTCCAGCTGGTCCAGGGCCAGTTCCCGCAGATCCTGGAGCGGCTGCGGCCAGGTCTCGATCGAGGAGAGGCTCAGCACCTCCGTGGCACCGTGCTCACGCATCGGCAGGTAGGGCGGTGCGACACCTTCCAGCCGGCCCATCTCACGGGCCTGGGCGAGATACGTCTCCTCGTCCGTCACGGCCGGGCCCTCGGCCGGACCGGCGTCGAGGGCGGCGCCGATCCCCTCCCAGTCGAGCGGCGGCCGCCCGGGCACGCTCCGGGCGACGATGTCGACGTGCGGACCGTACAGCCAGCCCCGTCGCAGGTGGAGAAGGGCGGCCCGGTGGTCCTCGCGGAGGCGGCGGCTGACCGGTAGCACGGTCCGCGCCAGCCAGCGTGGGGTGATGGGCACCCGGGAGTACAGCCGTACCCCCGCCGCCTCGGACATGTCCGGACCGGCGGCTGCTGTGTCTGTGATCACGCTGCGTACCCGTTCATGATCGGAAGGCGTTGCGGAGATGGCGGCCGTCTGACGTGGTGTGACGCGGTCGGCAGAGCTCACAATGCCGCCGCGCCGGGCCGCGGACAACGAGCAACGGAGGGAACCTGACATCTGTCATGTGCCGCCGAACCGCCCGCCGTGGCGCGGTCCGAGGACGGTGAACGGCCGAAGGCCCGCAGAAGTGGCCGTACCGGGCGGCGTCGGCGCCCTCCGGGCCGGCCCGCCGGGATGATAGAACCTTGGCTCCCGCGGACAGCTCGCCGAGGTCTCCCCGCAATGGACGGAGCATCACGATGGATACGCCGATCCCTTCGACGGTGTACAGCACGGAACACGCCGAGATCTACGATTTCGTCCACGCGGCCCGGGGCCGGGACTGGTCGGCCGAGGCGGACGGCATCGCCCGGATGATCCGGGAGCGTTGCCCCGAAGCGGGTTCGCTGCTCGATGTCGCTTGCGGCACCGGTGCGCATCTGGAACGGTTCGCCGGACACTTCGGCACCGTGGCCGGCGTCGAACTCTCCCCCGACATGCGGAGGATAGCCACGAGGAGGGTCCCGGCGGCCCGTGTACACGAGGGGGACATGCGGCAGTTCGAGCTCGGCCGGACCTTTGACGCGGTGCTCTGCATGTGCTTCTCCCTGGGGTACATGAGCACCGTCGAGGAGCTTCGTCGCAGCGCGGCGACCCTGGTACGTCATCTGGCGCCCGGCGGCGTGCTCGTCGCCGAGCCCTGGTGGTTTCCGGAGCGGTTCATCGACGGGTTCATTTCGGCCTCCCTCGCCCAGGAGGAGGGCCGGGCCGTCAGCCGGCTGTCGCACTCCGTGCGGGACGGACGCATCAGCCGGATGACGGTGCGCTATACCGTCGCCGAGACCTCCGGTATCCGTGAGTTCACCGCATTCGAGACGTATTCACTGTTCACCCAGGAGGAATACCTGGACGCCTTCGGGCAGGCGGGTTGTGCGGTGGAGTTTCTTCCCGACTGGCCGAACGGCAGAGGGCTTTTCATCGGGGTTCGCGCGTAGAGGGAAACCACCCGCCGTCCGGACCCCTCACCGAGGGCCCGGTGCCGCCCCCGGGAGCCCTGACAGATCCGCGCCGCGACAGCAAGGCGCCGAGGCAGGTTCCTGATATGTGTCACAGCCCCCTTCACTTCGATCCCGCAAGCCCCAGGCGTGCGTTAGTTTTCCGCGGAGAATGCCGACGGCCCCTCCCGGGGCCGTCGGCGGATCGACCGCACATTCCGGGGGGAGACCATGAGCGAGCCGTCGGACCAGATCGCCGGGGTCGGCGCGCGTGAGCTGCCGGCCGACAGCGGCGTGGAGGTCTTCGAGCGTCACTACGCCGGCGCGCCGGGCGCCGGTTGGGAGATCAACCGGCCACAGACGGTCCTCGTACGCCTCGCCGAGGAGGGCGCGCTCCGCGGCCGGGTGCTCGACGTCGGCTGCGGCAGCGGCGACAACGCCCTGCTGGCCGCCGAACACGGCCTGGAGACGACGGGAGTGGACGCCGCCCCCAGCGCGATCTCCCTCGCCGCGCGCAAAGCGCGGGAACGCGGCCTGAAGGCGCGCTTCCTGAAGTGGGACGCCCTGGACCTCGCAGCGCTCGGCGAAAAGTTCGACACGCTCATCGACGTCGGGCTCTTCCACTGCTTCGCCCCCGAGTACCGGCCCCTCGTCGCCCGCAGCATGGCCTCCGTCGTGCCGCCCGGCGGGCGCTGCTTCCTGATGTGCTTCAGCGACCGGCAGCCCGGCACCTGGGGTCCGCGACGCGTTCCCGAGCAAGCCGTCCGGGACAGTTTCACCGGCGCCGGATGGCGCGTGGACACACTCGAAGCGGCCGAACTCGACGTCGCCTTCCACCCTGGGGCCGCCCAGGCCTGGTTCGCCGCCATGACCCGCGTCTGAGCGGGTCGGAGAGAAGACGACGATGCGCGTCCTGTTCTGCACCTGGCCCGCCGCGGCCCACCTCTACCCCAGCGTGCCGATGGCCAAGGCCCTGTGCGACGCGGGCCACGAGGTGCGGGTCGTCTCCCACCCGTCGCTGCTGGACACGATCAACGCGACGGGGCTTTCGGGGGTGTCGCTCAGCGACGAGCAGACCCTGCCGCAGCCGCTGGGCGCCGGCCGCCCCCTCTCTCCGGACACGTACGCCGACCTCGTCAGCATCACCAAGTCCCTCGATCTGGACAGCTACGAGCGGTACGTGTGGACCTACTTCCGGGACTACATGCTGCCGGCCATACGCGACTTCCAACCGGAGCGCGCTCCCGCCGACGCACCCCAGTACGCCCTCGACGCCCTGGTCGGCCTCTGCCGTTCGTGGCGGCCCGATCTGGTCCTGTGGGACCCCACGATGCCGGCCGCCGGTGTGGCCGCCCAGGTGTCCGGCGCGGCCCACGCCCGCATCCTGTGGGGCCCGGACCTGTTCGGCTGGGCGCACGAGCAGTACACCCGGTGCACGAGGCTCTCCGGCGACGCCCTCATGCCCGAGGAGCCGATGACCTCGTCGGTCAGGCCGATGGCCGAGCGCTACGGGCTCCCCATGACCGACGAGCTGCTGTTCGGACAGTGGACGGTCAACCCGGTGCTGGAGCGGATGCGCCTGCCCACCAGGAAGCGCACCGTGTCGGTGCGCTGGCAGCCCTACGCCGGACCGGCCGTGCTGCCCGAGTGGCTGAGGGAACCGCCCGCACGACCGCGGGTGGCCATCACCCTCGGTTCCTCGATACGGGCCTGGGGACGGGACAGCGCCCTGCTCGTCAACCGCGTCCTGGAGATGGTGGACGGCCTGGACGTCGAGGCCGTCGCCACCCTGGACGCCTCCCAGCTCGCGGTGGCCGACCGGATACCCGACAACGTCCGGACCGTCGACTACGTCCCGCTGACCGAACTGCTGCCGACCTGTTCGGCGGTGATCCACCACGGCGGCCACGGAACGTTCGGCGCCGCCCTGGTCAACCGGATCCCGCAGTTCGTCGTGATGGACCCCGGCTACCCCATGGAGGCGCCGCTCACGGGCCGGTTCCTCTCCGAGAGCGGCGTGGGAACGGGGGTGCGCGTCGACCGTCACACCGGCGCCGAACTGCGTGCGGGGCTGTCCCGGCTGATGACCGCGCCGTCCTTCCGCGACGCCGCGGCGGAGCTGTACACGGACCTGCTGACCGCCCCGGAGCCGAGCGAGATCGTCCCCGTCCTGGAGCGCCTCACCCGGCACCACCAGAGCCGGGACTGAACCCGCCACCTTCCCATCGTCCTTAACCGCGCCAGGGAGCCACCGCGTGATCAACGTCTTCCAGCCGAGCCTGGGCGAGGCGGAACTCCTCGCCCTGTCCGAGGTGTTCGCCTCGAACTGGCTGGGCCACGGACCCCGCACCGCCGAGTTCGAAGCACGCTTCGCGGACCACCTCGGGGTCGAACCGGACCGGACGCTCTTCCTCAACTCCGGTACGGCCGGGCTCTTCCTCGCCACCGAGCTGCTCGACCTGGGCCCCGGCGACGAGGTGGTCCTGCCGTCCGTGAGCTTCGTGGCCGCTGCCAACGCCATCGCCGTGACCGGGGCGCGCCCCGTCTTCTGCGACGTCGACCCCCACGGTCTCCACCCGACCGCGGAGCACGTCGAGCGCGCCATGACGCCCCGTACCAAGGCGGTCATCGTGCTGCACTACGGCGGCTACCCCGGTGAGATCGCGGAGATCGCGGCCCTGTGCCGACGGCGGGGGGTCCCGCTCGTCGAGGACGCGGCCTGCGCCGTGGCCTCCACGGCCGACGGCAAGGCGTGCGGCACCTTCGGCGACATCGCCCTCTGGAGTTTCGACGCGATGAAGGTGCTGGTGACCGGTGACGGCGGCATGCTGTACGTCCGCGATCCGCAGCTCGCGCGCCGCGCCCGGGTCCTCGCCTACCACGGTCTGGAGCAGCCCAGCGGCTTCGGCCACGCGAAGGTGTCCGAGCGGTGGTGGGAACTCGACGTACGGAGCTTCGGCCGCCGCGTCATAGGCAACGACCTGACCGCCGCGATCGGCACGGTGCAGCTCGGCCGGCTGCCCGCCAACGTCGCCCGCCGGCGCGAGGTGGCGACCGCCTACGACAGCCTGCTCGCGAACACCCCCGGCGTGCGGCTGCCGCCCCCGCTGCCCGAGGGGCACCGCTCCTCCTACTACTTCTACTGGGTCCAGTTGGATCCGCTCATCCGTGACCGGGTCGCGGCGACGCTGCTGGCCCAGGACGTCTACACCACCTTCAAGTACCCACCGCTGCACCGGGTGCCCGCCTACGGCGCCCAGTCCACCGACCTGCCCGGCACCGACCGGGCCACCGACAGCACGCTGCTGCTCCCCCTCCACCAGGCGCTGAGCGACGCGGAGACCCGGACGGTGGCGAACGCTCTGCGCGAAGCCGTCACTCACCACCTGGCCCTGGCCGGGGCCTGACGCACGCCGACGGGAATCACCGAGGGAGGCGCCCGCCTGTGGGCATCGACGAGACAGCCGTTCCAGGTGCGTACGCGCACGCGTCCGGCCGGGCGCCGCGCGCCCCGGCCCGCACCGCTCCACGGGAGGAACGCCCATGAAGGCGCTCGTACTCGCCGGGGGACTCGGGACGCGGCTGCGGCCGTTCACCGAGACCATGCCCAAGCAGCTGATACCCGTCGCCAACCAGCCCGTGCTCGAACACGTACTGGAGAACCTCCGCGCGCTGGACGTGCGGGAGATCTGCGTGGTCGTCGGCGCGTGGGGGCCCGACATCGCGGCACGGATCGGCGACGGATCGCGGTTCGGCGCCCGGATCACCTACCTCACGCAGCACCGGCCGCTGGGCCTGGCGCACTGCGTGGCCCTCGCCCGTCCGTTCCTCGGCGACGACGACTTCGTGATGTACCTCGGCGACAACGTCGTACAGGACGGCATAGCGGGGCCGGCCGAGGAGTTCCGGGCCCGCCGCTCCGACGCGCACCTGGTGGTGGCCAAGGTCGCCGACCCCCGCGCCTTCGGGGTGGCCGAGCTGGACGCCCGGGGCCGGGTCCGACGGCTGGTGGAGAAGCCGCGCCTGCCGCTCAGCGACCTGGCACTCATCGGTGTCTACTTCTTCCGCCCCGCCATCCATCGGGCGGTCGCCGCGATCGCGCCCAGCGCACGCGGGGAGCTGGAGATCACCGACGCCGCCCAGTGGCTGGTCGACCGAGGGGCCCCGGTCACGGCCGGGGAGTACACCGGCTACTGGAAGGACACCGGACGCGTGGAGGACGTGCTGGACTGCAACCGGCGCCTACTGGGCACCCTGGCGCGCGGCATCCACGGAACGGCCGACGCCGCCAGCCGCCTGACCGGCCCGGTGCACGTCGCCCCGGGCGCCACCGTGCTGCGCTCGGTCATCACCGGGCCGGCGATCATCGGCCCCGGCTCCCTCGTCGAGGACTGCCGTATCGGACCGGGCACATCGATCGGCAGCGGCTGTGTACTGCGCGACACCGAACTGGAGAACTCCATCGTGATGGACGACGCGTGGGTGACGGGACGGACCGGCGCGAGCGACCTACTCATCGGCCGCGCGATGCGGATCGGCTCCGGCTCACCCCCGGTGCCCCTCTCCCAGGAACTGGCCGCGAACGGCGCCCGTACAGGAGGAACCCGATGAGGATCCTGGTCACCGGCGGGGCCGGATTCGTGGGCTCGCACTACGTCCGGACGATGCTGGCGCAGGGGTACCCGGGCTACGAGCGGGCCGACGTCACCGTGCTGGACAAGCTGAGCTACGCGGGCAACGCCGAGAACATCCCGATCGGCCACCCCCGGCTGCACCTCGTCAAGGGCGACATCTGCGACGCGCCGCTGCTGAACGAACTGCTGCCCGGACACGACGCCGTGGTGCACTTCGCGGCCGAGTCGCACGTCGACAGGTCCCTGGACGCACCCGCCGTCTTCACCCGGACGAACGTGGTGGGCACCCAGACCCTCCTCGACGCCTGCCTGAACGCCGGGGTGGAGCGGGTGGTGCACATCTCCACGGACGAGGTGTACGGGAGCATCGCCGAGGGCTCCTGGCACGAGGAGTCGCCACTCCTGCCCAACTCCCCCTACGCGGCCTCCAAGGCGGCGGCGGACCTGACCGTACGCGCCTACTGGCGCACCTTCGGGCTCGACGTGTCGATCACTCGCTGCTCCAACACCTACGGCCCCTACCAGCACCCGGAGAAGGCCATCCCGCGCTTCACCACCAACCTCCTGGAGGGCGAGCCGATCCCGCTGTACGGCTCCGGGCGGAACGTGCGGGACTGGATCCACGTGGACGACCACGCGCGGGCCGTCCAGCTCGTGCTGACCAAGGGAAGCGCGGGCGGCATCTACCACGTGGGCGGCGGCCACGAGCTGACCAATGTCGACCTGGCCGAGCACCTGCTCGCCCTGTGCGGCGCGGACCGCTCCATGATCCGGCATGTGACCGACCGCAAGGGACATGACCTGCGCTACTCGCTGGACGGGTCCAAAGCCCGTACCGAGCTCGGGTTCACGCCCCAGGTCGGCTTCGACGAAGGGCTGGCCGCCACCGTCGACTGGTACCGGGAGAACACGGCGTGGTGGAAGGCCGCGAAGGACCAGGCCGGGGACAAGGAGGGCCGGTCGTGAATCACGAGCACCGGGCACGGGTCCTGGAAGAGGCCAGGAAGCACCACCAAAGTGTGCGTGATTCCGGAGAGTTCGTACCGGGCACCACGGAGATCTGGCCGTCCGGCGCGGTCCTGGACGAGGACGACCGTGCGGCGCTGGTGGAGGCCGCCCTGGATCTGCGGATCGCCGCCGGGCCGCTCTCCAAGCGCTTCGAGTCGGAGTTCGCGCGGCTGCTGAAGCGCCGCAAGGCCCATCTGACGAACTCCGGTTCCTCCGCGAACCTGCTGGCACTCACCGCCTACACCTCCCCTCTCCTGGGCGAGCGGCGGCTGCTGCCCGGCGACGAGGTCATCACCGTCGCCGCGGGGTTCCCCACCACGGTGAACCCCATCCTGCAGAACGGCCTGGTGCCGGTCTTCGTCGACATCGAACTCGGCACCTACAACACCACCGCCGACCGCGTCGCCGCCGCCATCGGGCCGAAGACCCGCGCCATCATGATCGCGCACGCCCTCGGCAACCCGTTCGAGGTGGAGGAGATCGCCCAACTCGCCGCGGACCACGGCCTGGTCTTCGTCGAGGACAACTGCGACGCGGTCGGCACCACCTACCGCGGGCGGCTGACCGGCACGTTCGGTGACGTCAGCACCGTGAGCTTCTATCCCGCGCACCATCTGACGATGGGCGAGGGCGGCATCGTGACGACCTCGGACCTCAAGGTCGCGCGGATCGTCGAATCACTGCGGGACTGGGGGCGGGACTGCTGGTGCGAACCGGGCCACAGCGACACCTGCCTGAAGCGCTTCGACCACCAGCTCGGCGCGTTGCCGGCCGGCTACGACCACAAGTACATCTTCTCCCACGTCGGCTACAACCTGAAGTCGACGGACCTGCAGGCGGCGCTCGGCCTGTCACAGCTGCGCAAGCTGGACGGGTTCATCGCGGCGCGCCGCCACAACTGGCGGCGGATGCGTGAGGGCCTGGACGGCGTACGTCATCTCCTGCTGCCGGAGGCGACGGACGGCAGCGACCCGAGCTGGTTCGGATTCGTGATGACGGTGGGGCCCGACGCCCCGTTCACGTGCGGAGAGCTGACCGGATTCCTGGAGAAGCGAAAGATCGGTACGCGCCGGCTGTTCGCG
Source organism: Streptomyces sp. rh34 (assembly GCF_002551245.1). GTDB lineage: Bacteria > Actinomycetota > Actinomycetes > Streptomycetales > Streptomycetaceae > Streptomyces. The sequence goes on along the minus strand of NZ_NTGZ01000041.1, from coordinate 26,859 downwards.
GGCAACCTCACCCGCCAGCCCGCCTATCACCAGCAGCCCCATCGCGTCGTCGGCGAACTGACCAACAGTGACATCGTCACGGAGCGCACGTTCTGGACCGGTGTCTATCCGGGTCTCACCGACGAGATGACCGACTACGTCATCGCCTCGGTGCGGGAGTTCGTGGCAGGCCGTCGGTGAGCATCGACAGCTCCCGGCCGCAGGACACGGAGGCCGGGCCGGACGGACTGGAAGCCCGGATCGCCCGCTCCGTGGACGCCACCGACCCGGCGACCGGCGCCCGGAGCACGACGGACGAGATCGTCGCGTGGCTGACGGAACGCCGCCGTGTCCACGGCACACGGATCCGGCGCATCCCGTTCGCGGAGCTGGACGGCTGGTCGTTCCAGGAGGACACCGGGAACCTGGTCCACCGCAGCGGCCGCTTCTTCACCGTCGAGGGCATGCGCGTGCACAACGGGGACCGGGCCCGGGAGCCGTGGCAGCAACCGGTCATGATGCAGCCGGAGGTGGGCGTACTCGGCCTCCTCGCCCGGGAGTTCGACGGCGTACTGCACTTCCTGGCCCAGGCCAAGATGGAGCCGGGCAACCGTGACGAGATTCAGCTGTCACCGACCGTGCAGGCCACCCGGAGCAACTACCAGCGGGTGCACGGGGGCTCCGGCGTGCGGTTCCTGGAGTTCTTCACCGAGCCGGGCCGTGCCCGGCCGCTGACCGACACGCTGCAGTCCGAACACGGCGAGTGGTTCCTGTACAAGTCGAACCGCAACATCGTGGTGGAGACAGCCGAAGAGGTCGCCGAGGACCCCGCCGCCGAACCGGACTTCCGCTGGCTGACCCTCGGCCAGATCGGCGAGCTCCTGCGGTTGGACAACGTGGTCAACATGGACACCAGGACGGTACTGGCCTGCCTGCCGACCCCCGGAGGGCCGCAGCCGGCCCGGCACACCGACGCCGAGGTGTCGTCCTGGCTCGGTGACGCCCGTGCCCGCTCCCGGCTGCGGGCCGAGCCCGTACAGCTCGCCCGGGTGCGGGGCTGGCTCCGGGACGAACAGGCCATCCGCCACTCCGACGACCGCCACTTCCGTGTGGTCGCGGTCGCGGTCGAGGCGGACGGCCGCGAGGTGGGCAGCTGGACCCAGCCGCTGTTCGAACCGTGCGGCCCCGGAGTCAGCGCGTTCCTGTTCCGCCACTTCGACGGCGTGCCGCATCTGCTGGTCCACGCCCGTGCGGAGGCGGGGCTGTCGCAGACCGTCGAGGTCGGCCCGACCGTGTGCTACACACCCGACGACCGCGGTCACCTCCCGGTGTACGCGGACTTCGTACTGGCGGCCGAAGGTTCACGCGTCCGCTACGCGGCGGTGCTCTCCGAGGAAGGAGGGCGGTTCCTGTACGCCGAGAACGACTGCCTCCTCGTGTCGGTGGACGGCGTCGACGACAGCGACCTGCTCAGCCCGCCGCCGGACTACCTCTGGATCACGCCGGGCCAGCTCGGCGCCCTGACAGGCCGGGGCCACCAGGTCACCGTCCAGGCCCGTACGCTGCTCGCCGTGCTCAACTCCGGTGCTGCGAGCCTGTCGTGAACCGGCCCGTACGGATCGCGGTGCTGGGCACCGCGGAGTTCGCCCGGCGGCGCATGCTGCCCGCGTTCAGAGCGTCCGCCGACGTCACCGTGGTCTCCGTGGCGAGCAGGGACCCGGCCAGGGCGGCGGAGCTGGCGCGGGAGTACGACTGCCGGGCCGCTGACGACTATGCCGAGCCGCTGGCCGACGACGACGTGGACGCGGTCTATCTGCCGCTGCCCGCATCGATGCACGCGCGGTGGGCCGGTGCGGCGCTGCTCGCGGGCAAGCACGTGCTCGTGGAGAAGCCCGCCGCGATGAGCGGGGCGGACGCCGCCGAACTGTGCGCGCTGGCCCGCTCACGAGGCCTGGCCCTGGTGGAGAACGTACTGTTCGTCCACCACTCCCAGCACCGGGCGGTCATGCGGCACGTCGCCGACGGGGCGATCGGACGACTCCAGGCCTTCGACGCGGCGTTCACCGTGCCGCGCCGGCCGGCCTCCGACATCCGCTACCACCCCGCTCTGGGCGGCGGAGCCCTGTGGGACCTCGGCGTGTATCCGCTGCGGGCGGCGCTCGGCCTGCTGAGGTCGGCCCCCTGCCCGCGGCTGGTGGGCGCCACCGCCAGGCGGGACCCGTCGGACAGGGTGGACACGGCGGGTACGGCGCTGCTGGACGGCGGAGACGGACTCGCCCTCCAGCTCAGCTACGGCCTCGACCACACCTACCGCAGTACGTACACGCTCTGGGGCAGCACGGGACGACTCACGGTCGACCGGGCGTTCACCCCGCCCGCCGATCACGAACCGGTGCTCCAGCTGGAACGGGCCGGGGTGTTGACGCGGCTCCCCCTGCCCTCGGACGACCAGGCGGGCAACGCCGTCACGGCCTTCGCCCACGCGGTCCGTACCCGCGCGCGTCCGGCACCGGAGATCCAGCGCCAGGCGGAACTGCTGGAGGCGATCGACCTCAGCTGCTCAGCCGTTGACCGGGGGGTTCAGGAACCTCTGCGCACCGGGCGGGCTCCCACGGCGAACACCACCGGGTCATGATCCCGGCGGGGTGGGAATCCGGCTCAGATACTGCCGAGTTCTTCCGCTATGCGTGCCGCGTCATACCGATTGCGGGCCTGGAGCTTCTTGATGGCCGACGAGGTCAGGTTCCGCACCGTGCCGGGGGCGAGATAGAACTCGCGGGCGATCTCCTTGACGGAAGCTCCGGTCGCCGTGGAGCGCAGGACGTCACGCTCGCGTTGGCTCAGGAGGCCCGCGGCCGGGCGTGAAGCGTCCTCCGGTCTCTCGCTCCCCCGAAGGTCCTGCTGTCTCGCCTGCATGCTGCGGATGGTGCCGATCAGCTGGTTCAGCCGCGCCCCTCGCGAGATGACGCTCACCATCTCGGATTCCTGCACCTTGACCAGCGCCACCTGCCCGGGCTGTTCGGTGATGAGGGTGATCCCGCAGTGGGGCACGTGGTTCCGCACTTCGTGAACCGTTTCCAGCACGTTCGGAGTCACTCCGCCCAGAACCAGAGATCCGGCGGACGCCTTGCGGATCGCGGGGACCAATTCGCGGTGCGAGCCCACGACCCCCGCCACCCGGAATCCGGGAATCTGATTCAGCAATCCAGCGAGCGCTTCAGTGTATATGACGTGATCACCCGCGACGAGAATACGTGTAGTCATTGCCGTTCCCCCGTTTTGCGTCAATTCAAGGGAAATTCCACCAGGTCACACCTCGTGCGTAAACATGAGGCTTTACTCCTTGAGCCGCTCGGAAGGCCTGGTCAGGCCAGCGGTGCGGACGTCAAGGGCAAACCGGTCGGTCTGGGCGAAAGATCCCCTGGATGTCGCTTAGATAATATGCTCGACCGTGAACTTGCGAAAGACTTCGATCGCTCCCCGGATACCTACACCAGGAGGGGGCCAACGTCATCAAGAAGAGGCCAACATGCCGGAAATTTCTGCGGACGCATAGCTGACCGCGGCCTCGATGTGGCGGGATGCCGTACCGAATACGGATTTTTTGCACAAGATATTTCGCCCCGAGGGAACTGCTCAGCGAAAACCCGCGTCACCCGGAGACCGGCTCGCGCGCTCTCCCTCACTCATGCCTCTGGTGGAGCGATCGCACCTGGTCGGCGCCGGCCGCGCTCCAGGCCCTCCGCACGCTCGTGACGCGGGGCGGGTGACGCGGCGGCACGGGGTGACGGAGCAGGGTTCGGCGAGGACACGACACTCGCCGATCACGTGACGCCCGACGCTGCCGGTCATCGGGAATCGTTGACGGCCGCCGTAACTGCCGCTGCCAGTCGCAGTGTTGACGGAGGTTCCGGTCGACGGCGCGGGATGCCGGGCTCGCAGCCGCACTCAGGACGGCCGCCGTCGAGGGGCGCGGGGCCCGGGCGCGGAACCGGCGTCCGGACAGGCCGAAGGGAAGCTCACCGGCCCCGATCGGCTCGCCGGTCCCGCGCGCGGTCGACGGTCCGTCGAAACCGCGCACGACGTCCGTGGCGTGCCGCACCGGTAAAACGCCTTCAATATCCGGACCATCGTGGCTCATCACCCCATAGCCACCCAGCGGAATCAAGCCACACGCGTCAGCGCCCTCATGCGTCGACGCGGCGCCCCCGAAGCAAACGACCACCAGCATGCCCACCCCAACACTCGCTCCAGGCCATCGGCCTACTGCCCCGCCGGCCATACCCAGCGATGAGATTCGGATCGCCTCACGAAAACACAGAGACCTGGGTTGCGCTCTTCGATGTCTCACCATGCGATCGCTCTCTTCGGAAGCGTAAAGGTGAATCCCGGCCAAGTGCAAGGAAAAGTAAGAGGTTGGTCTAGGTTCAGTAAAGACCTCAGGGGCGACTTGCGGAGGAGTGCCCTTCGCCCCAGCTCACAGGCCTGCGCACGTGTCCGCGACGGCCCTCTGACACCCGGTCGTCACCCTCGCTCCGGCGACGTGCAACCGCACTTCTCGGCCCCGATACCCGCGCGGGGAGGACAAACCGGCCACTGCGACGCCCCGGCCGTCGAACGCGAGGACGCCTGAGGGGCCCGCAGCCCGTCATGGCACTCCGGAGCGCCAACGCCCGCTCGTGGGACGCTTCTTCGCAGGAGGAGACAAGAAGGACCTTGCCCGCCGCCATGGTGCCGACGCCACCCGCCCCGGAGGCGCCCGGGCCCCGGCCGACGCCCGGCAGGAAGCGGGGTCGCGAACACCTCAGCGACTCGGCCGCGGCCGGGGGCGGGAGGACCTGGTCGGACGGACCCAAGGGCAGATGGTCCGCAGGGCAGACGGTCCGCAGGGCGCGTCCGATTCGTCCAAGAAACCGGCGTCGGCGGCCCCTTACCCTCGCCACCATGAACAAAGGAGACGTCGGCGCGAGGTGAGTGAGTACCGCGCGCCGTCTTCCACCCGGAAGTCCGAGCCGACCTCCGCAGGGTCCCGCGCGACACCGCGCTCCGCGTCCTGACCAAGTTGACGGAACGGAAATCGATCCGCTCGGCTTCAACACCACCGCACGCGTTTCCCAGCCGGAGCACCACCGCGTCGCGTATTGCTCCACGATCCACGACAAATGAATCGCCCTGCGGGAGAGTCAGAATATCCAGCACTCATCCGGCAAGGAAAAACGAAGGGGTCCGCCTCCGAGGAGGCGGACCCCTTCCGACCTGCGTGCTTGGCGCATAGCCCGCGACATTTCAACGCGCTACACGTTGCAGCGGAACGCCTGCGGACTGATCCTGACCTGCGGCGGAGCCTCATCCAGGGCTCTGACCTGGGATTTCTTCGTTGGCATACGTTGGCGCCCGACGACCGTTTACGGGTGTGCTGCGGACTGGCTGCGGACTGGGGCGGGGCCCCGAGGCATAGAAATCGATGGCACACAGGCGGGACCTGCGACGAAACTGCGCAGGTAAGCGACTCCTACCCCTGCCCGTGCTGCGGGCACCGCGTGCTGGGCGCGATGCCTGGCTCGTACGAGATCTGCCCCGTCTGCTTCTGGGAGGACGACGGGGTCCAATTCCGCTGGCCGACCATGGGCGGCGGAACGAACAAGGTCTCCCTGCTCGAGGCCCAGCGCAACTACCAGGACTTCGGAGCCTGCGACCAACACGGCCAGCGGTACGTCCGTCTTCCAGCCGAGGACGAGCTCCTCGACCCTCTGCCTGGCGCCCCATCGATCTGACACGCGACTCCTTCGAGGTCTGACAAGACGAGGACCGCACCCCGTGGCCCGACGACAGCTCGGTACTCTGCTGGCGGCTCCCCACTTTCTGGCGCCGGGACCACCCACATCGAGAGACTCATCTAGCAGCTCGACGACTCGACCGGCCCAGGCCGACGCGCCACGTTCCGCTAACGCATCGGCGACCTGCTCCTGGCCAGTGAATTCTGCTACTCCGGCAGCGTCTACTGCTTGGCCCTGACCCGCTTCGGCACCCACGGGGACGCCGAGACCCTCACCACCAGCCTCGACCGCTGCCTCCCCCGCACCGACCTCCGCCAGGACCAGCCCGCCGTGCTCGGCGCCCTCCTCCGCCTCGGCACCCTTACGCCGGCCGCTTCACCGAGCCCGACGGCCCATGGAACCAGTGGGTCAACGCCCTGGCCCACCTCCGCGACCACACCGGCTACACCCCTGCCGAGCAACACCGCTGGACGGGCCTCCACCGTGACTTCGCCCATGGCTGGACCCGCCCGTCATCCTGTCATTCCCGATCGCGTCGCCGCGCTCGTCGTCGACCCGGTCACTCCGATGTATGGACAGGGAACAACGGAGCACAAAAGAGGCAACGGGCAACACCCCCGAACCTCGATTCTCCAGGCGCGCCTCATGCCAAACTCGCTCTCGGATGCGAACCGAAACGACGCCGTCACAGCAGGTGTTGACCGTCGGGTTCCGTGCCGCCCGGTGGTCGTCCGATGACGGCTTCCCGTGAGGGCTTACGGCTCTCGCGATCAGTATTGAAGGGGAGGTTGATGATGAGCACGACTTCCAGTTTCGGCCCAGAACTCCGCCGTTTACGAGTGGAATCGGGTCTAACTCTGACCGAGTTCTCCGTGGCGCTCAACTACGACAAGGGGCACCTCAGCAAGGTCGAGCGCGGGGAACGTTCTGCGTCCCCCGAACTGGCCCGGCGGTGCGATGCCTTCCTCGGCGCGGACGGCGAACTGCATCGCCTGGTCACCCGTCCCGAGGCGGGCTCGGACTCGGGCACCGCCGGGCCGAGCCGCTGGCTCGTCGGGCGCCGGGCGGTCCTCTCAGCGGGTACGGGAGCGCTGATCGACCTCGGCCTGACACTCGGCGGTCAGGCGGTGTCCTCCACCGATGACCCCCTCCTGCCCTCCTTCCGCCTGCAGTTCGACCAACTGCGGAAACTCGGCCAGTCCACCGCGCCCAGGGTCCTGCTGCCCCTGCTGGAGACGCAGACCCGCATGATCACCGGGCTGGCTGCCGACGCCCAGCCCGATTCTCGGACCCCCGCGCTCCTGCTCGCCTCGCGATTCGCAGAGTTCACCGGTTGGATGGCCCAGGAGGCCGGGGACAGCGACGCAGCACTCGGCTGGACCGGCGAGGCCGCCGAGATAGCACGCGCCGGGGGTGACCCGCACCTCGGTTTCTACGCACTGGTGCGTCGCGCCCTGATCACGATGTACGGCGGGGACGGCGCCGGCACCGTCGCCCTGGCCCGCCGCGCCCAAGGCAGCGAACTCCCGCCGCGCATCCGGGGACTCGCGGCACAACGAGAGGCCCAGGGGCACGCGCTTATCGGGAACGAAGTCGACTGCCTCCGCAGCCTCGACAAGGCGCGGGAACTACTCGGCAGCGACGACACCTGCAGCGGCGCCGAGCCCGTAATCGGCACCTCCCATGTGAGCGATCCGGCGGCGATGTCGACCGGCTGGTGCCTGCACGACCTCGGCCGCCCCAAGGCAGCCGCCGAGGTACTCGACCGGGAGTACCGCCGCCTCCCGCCGCACGCGCTGCGCACCCGCGCCCGGTACGGCTTCCGCCGGTCCTTGGCCCATGCCGCCTCCGGGGAGGTCGAGCACGCGTGCGCGATCGCCGGGGATCTCTTGGGAGTGATGCCGACCGTGCCCTCAGCGACGGTGAACAGCGATGTCCGGCGTCTCGCACGGGAGCTCTCCCGGTTCCGGAGCAGTCGCGCCGTACGTGATCTGCAGCCCGCGCTGGCACGCGTACTCGCCCCCGCGCACGACTGACAGCCGGTCCACGACCGAAACCGACTCGAACCGCCCGGCTCGCCGGACCACCCCATCCCTCGGCCCTCCGGATCCCACGGTCTCCGACGGATCCCCTCTGATCACCGCTCGACGCGTCGCATCGCGCCCCCGGCTTCTTCAGGCTGCCCGCGACCCGTGACGCACCTGGCGGCACACCTCAGTCCGCACGCCTTCCTGTGGATGCGCCATGCCGTCCACACGGTCAGAACCTCATGCCCTGGGCGGACCGTAGCCCCGGTCCACCGCCCCGCGCCCGTTCACCCCGTCCTCCTTCACGAAGAGAACCTTCATGCCCGACGTCTTCGTCAACTACCGCACGGGCGACGAGGAGTCCGCAGCGACCATGATCGCTCGGGAATTCGCCCGTCGGTTCGGCGACGAGCGGATCTTCTTCGCCAGCAACTCGATCGAGCCCGGACGCCGTTTCCCGGTGGAGCTGGTCAGGGCGGTGGAGGAGTGCGAGTCCCTCCTCGCCGTGATCGGCCCGCGCTGGGCGGAGGTGCGGGGGGCCGACGGCCGCCCCGCCCTCGAAGCCGAGCAGGACTGGACCCGTCGCGAGATCCATACTGCGCTCGCCCGCGGGGTCCTCGTGATCCCCGTGCTCGTCGGAAAGGCCACGAGGATCGACCACGCCGTCCTTCCGGACGATCTGCTGGAGCTGGCGGACTGCCAGTACAGGCGGTTCGACCACCGCAACGCCGAATCAGACCTGACGGCGCTCGGCGACACCCTCGCCCGGCTCCTGCCCGAGCTCGGTGCGGTGGACCGGGACGCCCGTGCGGTGCGGGAGCGGGTGGAGGCGAAATCCCGTAAGAAGTCGGCACCGGACCCCGGGTCCACCAGGATGCGGACGCGCGACGTCAAGCAGCGCGTGCGCGGCGGCATCGGAAACCTCAACGGAGACCTGTCCGGCACCTTCGTCAACGAGCCGAAGGGGCCTGTGAACACCGGTCGGGGCCATCAGTACAACGCACCTCACTTCGAGGGCGACAACACCGGGGTCCAGTTCACAGCGGGCGACAACAGCGGTACGGTCCACCAGCGTTTCGAGCGTGAGCGCCGGCACGGGACGACGGACGATGAGTGAGCAGGACCGCGTCACCGTCAACGATCCACGCGGCCCAGTGAACAACGGCGAGGGGCACCAGTACGTCTTCTACGGCGTCGGCACGGACTGGATGATCCGCAAGGGGGTCGAGTCCCTCCGGATCACCCGCGAGGACCGGGTGCGCCTGGCCGACCGGTTCGTTCCGCCGGTGGGCTACCGCGTTGCCGCCGACCGTCTGGAGAAGCCCGGATCCGTGGTGCTGCTGGAAGGGCTGCCCGGCAGCGGCCGCCGCGCCGCGGCGATCATGCTGCTGCACGGGTTTGGTGAGGACGGGGGCGCAGACGAGGAGGGTGTCCGGTTCGAGGAGCTTCCCGTCACGGGCAAGGACGAGAACCCTCTTGTTCCCGGTATGGGGGACCGCTTCCTCCTCGACCTCTCCGGAATCGCCGACGAGGAGACGTACGACAAGGCCCAGCGCCGCCTGGCCGTGCGCCGGTCACAGGTCCAGGAGTCGGGGGCCCACATGGTCGTCGTCCTGCCGTCGGGCATGGATCACGCTCACTCGCCGGACCTCGACCCGCACACGGTGAGGCTGGGACGCCCCAGGGGCGTCGCCGTCGTCACCCGGTACCTCCGCATGGACCGGATGCCCTTCCGCCCCGCGAACCTGGTGAGCGCCGACCTCCAGCACCTGTGTGACCGCTCCCCCATGCGGGAACTGGCGCGGCTCGCGGGGCTGGTGAGAGCCGCTCGCGACAGCGGCCGGTTCGGCGCCGACTTCGCGGGATGGCTAGACCAGGCGATGCACGCGGTGACCGACCGTGCCAGCGAGGTGGGCCGGCAGGTGGCCGCAGTCCGCACCGCGCCCGAGCGGGCCCTGCTGCTCGCGACGGCGATGTTCGAGGAGGCACGCGCCGACACCGTCTACGAGGCGTGGCACGGTCTTATGAAGACGGTGAAGCACGAGGAGGAAGTGACGACCGAGCTCGCGCGGACAGATTTCGGAGAGCGGTTGGAAGGGCTCGGGATCGAGCGGGATCCGGACGGACGGCTTCGCTTCGAACGGCTGGCCTATGCCGACGCGGTACGGATGTACTTCTGGGCGAACTTCCCCGGGGTACGCGATGACCTCAGGGACTGGATCGGTTGCGCCGCCGGGCTACGCGGTCTGACCACCGACGACCGGGTGAATGTCGTCGTCCGCTTCGGTGAGCGAGCCCTGGCCGTCGAGCGGCCCGACCACCTCTTCGACCTCGTGGCGCGCTGGGCGGACCACGCGACCGGAACGTCCTGCGATCCACGAGCCGTGGCCGCCCTCGAACTGGGGCTCGGCCACGAGAGGTTCGGGGGATGGTTCCGCAAGCGGATGTACGAGTGCGTCGTGAGATCCGGCTCCTTGTCGAACGGTCTCGCCCGCGTCCTGACCACGGCCTGTGTCCAGAGCCTCATCGCTACGCACCCGGATCAGGCGGTGGTACGGCTCCACTACCTCGCCGTACGGAAGGGGAAGGCTGCGCGCGAGGCCCGGGAGGCCCTTCTCGACCTCGCATGCCGCGACCGTCGGCTCTACCGACTGCTGATCGACCGCTTACGGGACCGGGCGCGTCGGGAGCCGCACGGGGCAGAGCCCCATCTCCAGCTGCTCACAGATCTGTTGAGGAATGACCGGGCACCGGACCCGCCGCCGTGGCCGGACCTGTTCCTGGGCTGGGAGACGGTGTTCTCCCAGCCGCCGACGGAGCTCTGGAAGCCGCTGGTGAGCAGCTGGCTGAACGCCGTGGCGGGCGACAGCACACGGAAGATGGCGCTGGAAGTGATGGTAGGGGCGACGCGCAGCCGCGCAGCCGCCCTCCACCGCCTCTACGCCATCGCTTGCGACTGGGCTGGGTCCACGCCCCACCCGTCCCGGGCAGCGGTAGCCGCCCTCTTCTGGCAGTACATCGACCAGGTGCAGTACGGCCGCACAGAGCGTGCGGACACCGGACCACGAACCACGGAAGAGGCACGATGAGACACCGTTTTTCCAGCTTGTTGTTCGTCGTCCTCTGTGGCCTCACACCGGTTGTGCTCGGAAACCTCCTCGACTGGTCAGCCTGGCTATGGGGCTTCATGTCCATGGTCACGGCCTCGGGCTCCTTGCTGCTCGTGATGACGGTCCCCAGCAGCGGTCACACGTCGGCCAACCCGTACGAGCCCGGGGAACCCGAGCCGCCCGCGGTGCCGGTGGAGCAGTCGTACCAGGAGACACGGGTGATCAACGCGGTATTGCCGAGCGCGACGGGCGGCTACGACTTCCTCTTCTCCGCCACTGTGTGGTGGAAGCCTGTTCCCGACCACGCCGGCCGGTCGGACGACGCCTCCCCGGCCCTCGCCGTCTCCTCGGTCGTCAGCCGGGCCCGGGAGGTCGTCCGCCACGAGGAACCCGACCGGGCTAGCTTCGCGCAGTATCTTCTGGACGGGGAGTTGGGCGTCCTGCTCCCGGACCGGAACGATCGGGTGAAGGCCCTGGCGACCGATGTGACGCTGACCCTCGCTCCCGCCGACCGCGAGCGCCTTCGGAAGCTGAACGATCTTCGCAAGGACGAGGAGATCTGGGAATGCGAGCGCGAGCACGAGCGCAACAAGCGGCGCTACCTCGGGGACGACGTGCTCAAGAGTGCGGGCAGCGCGGTGGTGTGGTGGCTGGCCCGCCACGAGAACGAGATTGAGAAGGCGGTCCACATGATCGGCCCGCTCGCCCAGATCGCGGCGGCCGCAAACGACCAGGAGGTGCCCGCGCTCTTCCGACACCTGCTCGTTCCGCCCGTGGGCGCGCGGAGCGAGGCGACCGTCGGGGGGCCGCCGTGGGACGAGGGTGACCTCGGAGGGAAGATGGTCGACCGCGAGGAGGAAGTGGGGGTCTCGGATCGGCTGCGCCTGTTGCTGACGGCTGCGGGCGTCAAGCCGGACATGGACGGGTACACGGTGTTCGTGCACCGTGTGATGCGGTTCCTGCAAGCGGAGGGGCTGGACGAGGCCGCCGACGAGATCAGGCGGGCCTTTGGCCTGGCCCCCGACGAGGGGCCAGAAGGCGAGGCTTCGGACGAGTGGAACAGCACCGGGCCCTGGCCGCCCCGCTCCCCAACCCCCGAGGGCCCGCCGTTCACCGACACGGCCGCGGACCCGGATGCCGACGCAGGCGCGTTCACCCCCTGGGCGCCGGAGAACAGCGCCAACGAGAGAAGCAGAGACCACGGGGAGACAGGCGAGGACGACATGACGTCTACACGCCTCTGGGACCCCTCGCACAGCCAGCACCCGACCGCCGAACCCCGCACACGGGACGAGGACGGAAACTGATCCGGTAGACGGTCGGCTCTCCGAAGCACTCCTTCGCCGCACACCGCGGCAGGGGAGCCCTTTCCCGTCCCGAGACCGTGCACGTCGGAAGGCGCCTGACCTCGAATGATCAGGCCCCTTCCGGCCTGTACATTCGCTAGGTCATCAACGTGGTGCTATTTCACCCGCTCACACGTTGAAGCGGAACTCCACCACAACCGGTCTGACCTGCGGTTATGCGGGTGCATCCCAGCACCGTCCCAGCACGGGATTCACTGCAAAGTACAAGTAGATCCAGAAGCGCCAAGACTACGCATCAAGGTCCGTCCCGGATACAGACCGCGCAGCACTCCAGACGCTGTAATAGTTTCTGTACTAGACTTGCAGCCATGAAGCCACCCCGCCCCGGCGGCACGGAGAACATCTCCGTCTCGATGCCCGCGGAACTCCTCGGTGCTCTGCGCACACGTACCGGTAAGCGCGGCGTGTCCGCGTACGTGACGGCGGCGGTCCGTCATCAGCTCGCGATGGACGGCCTCGCCGAGATCGTGGCCGCCTACGAAGCCGAGCACGAGCCGCTTAGCGAAGCCGAAGTCCAGGCCGCGCAGAGCGAACTGTTCGGTGCCGCACCGGCGCACTACGCGTCGAACGACAGCGCCGCATGAAGGAGCCCGCGGCCAGGACCCTGGTCGTGGACTCCCAGGCACTGTCGCTGCTCCTGCGCAACGACCGCCAGATGGTGACCCGGATCGAAGCCGCTCGTCGCGTGGGCGTGCCCGTCCTCGTGTCGGCCCTGACGGTGGTGGAGGCCGTCTACGGGAAGACGGACGCCGCCCGGCTGCGCTGGCTTCTCTCCCGCCTTCAGGTCCAGGACGTTACCCAGGCGGACAGTCTCACCGCGGTGCAGCTGCTGAGCGACGCCGGCGGCCTACACGGCCACAAGTACGCCATCGACGCCCTCGTCGCCGCGATGGCGCTCCGCTCCCCGGCCCCCGTCCTCGTACTGACCTCGGACCGCGACGACTGGTCGAAACTGTGCGGCGACCGCGTACAGATCAAGGACGTCTGACCGCGGCGCCTACTCAGGTGAATCCACCTGCTGATCGACTGCTGCTTCGTAGAAGGCATCAGCGAGGGCGACGATGATCGCGTTGATGGCCGGCCCGTCGGTGAAGAAGTAGTCAGCCATCGTGTTGTGGGCGTCCTGATTGTCTGCGACTGCCTCCGTGACGGCGGCCTGGAAGTCCTGTGATTCCAGGAACTGCTTCTTGGAGTTCACCTTGGTTTGCTGGACCAAGTTCGAGTCGGCGAGCAGCAGCTGCACGAGGCCCTGTACGAACTCCCTGACCTGGGAGGCAGCGAACGTTTCGGCGCCGAAGAGGTCGTTCATCTTGTCTATGACGACCTGAAGCGCGACGTACTTCGGGTCCTTCTTCGCCCCTGTGCCGGCGGCGCTGATGCCCTTCAGTTGTCCGTCCCCCACGAGTGAGATGTCGACCGCGATCGCCTTGTTGTGCTTGACCCCGACCAGCACAACGTCGGAGAGATCCACGTCGGCCGCCCAAGCGGACTCGGCAATCACCTTCTCCAGCAAGCGCAAGAAGATCGAAAGCATCTCCATGTAGGGATCGCCATAGTCGACGATCTGAGACATGAAGTCGTAGAGCCGTACGTATGTGGAGACGTCCTTGCGGAACAGGTCGAGCTCCTGGAGCTTTACCTTGTCTTCCTCCTCGATCGCCCGCGCGTAGCGGCGCCGGAAGTCGTGCTGCGCCGGGCTGATCGCCGCCGAGAGAGCATTGTTGCCCTTCCGTGTCACCCACAGTTCGGCGACCTTGCGGACGTCGTCCTCGGTGTAGACCCCGGCCTGGGCAAGCTTGTTGGCCAGGTGGACGACGACATACGGGTCGGTCTCGGTCTCCAGAGTCGCGTTCTTGAAGTACGGCTCGAAGGCCGCCTTAATGTCCTCGGGCTTGTTGGCGAAGTCGATGACGAACGTCTTGCGCTTCTGCTCCCCACCAGCGGTCCGGTGGGTGCGATTGAGGCGCGAGAGCGTCTGCACGGCGGTGACCCCCGACAGCTTCTTGTCGACGTACATCGCCGTGAGTAAGGGCTGGTCGAAGCCGGTCTGGAACTTGTTGGCGACCAGCATGATCTTGTACGTGTCGCCCTTGAAGGCGGCCGCCAGATCAGCCCCGGCGCCGGGGTTCATATTGACCTCGGTGAACTCGTCGTCCTTCGACGGCTGCGGACCCCAGTCGCTGTGCCAGGTCTCGTTCTCAGGCATCGTAACCCCGCCTGAAAAGGCGACCAGGGTGCGGTAGTTGTATGAGGCGTCCTCGGCGCGACGCTTGGCGATGTAGGCATCTATCGCCAGCTTGTACTTCACCGCGGACTTGCGTGAGTCGGTCACCACCATCGCCTTCGCCTTGCCTTCGAGGAGATAGGCGACGTTGGCGTGGAAGTGCTCGACGACGATCTGTACCTTCTGGCTGACGTTCGTCGGGTGGAGCTGAACCCACCTCATCAGCCCCTTGCGGGCGGCGGCCTCCTCGACCTCGCCTCCGTCACCGGCCTCGGCCTTGCCTGCGATCTGCAGCGCAGTTTTGTAGGACTGGTAGCCCTTGAGTACGTCGAGGATGTAGCCCTCCTCGATTGCCTGCTTCATCGAGTACAGGTGGAACTCGTGCGGCTTCCCGTCGGGCCCCTTGCGGCCGAACAGTTCAAGGGTCTTGTTCTTCGGCGTCGCAGTGAAAGCGAAGTAGGAGATGTTCTCCGATTCGGCCCGCTCGGTCATCTCCGAAGCCAGCACCGACTCCACATCGACCTCGCCGCCCTCCTCGATCTCCTTGACCTCCTCGGCTGTCAACACCTGCTTCAGCTTCGAGGAGATCTGCCCCGACTGGGACGAGTGCGCCTCATCAGCGATCACAGCGAACCGCTTGCCCTTCAGGCCGGCGTCGGTCCGGATCTCTTCCAACGCATGCGGGAAGGTCTGCACCGTCACCGCGATGATGAGCTCGCCGTTCTTCAACGCCTGCGCCAGCAGACCCGACTTCGACTTCGCGCCAGCCTTGCGAACGTCCTCGGGGCTGATCGTCGCGACAATCTTCTTGTTCCCGTCGATCTGCCGAATCGCATCCTGCAGCTGGGAGTCGAGCACGGTACGGTCCACGACCACGATGACGGAGTCGAAGACCTTCTTGTCGTCGGCATCATGTAGTCGGGCCAACCCGTGGGCGGTCCAGGCGATGGTGTTCGTCTTCCCTGACCCGGCCGAGTGCTCGATCAAGTACCGGTGCCCGACACCCTCCTCCTTCACTGCGGCGACAATGCTCGTGACGGCCTCCCACTGGTGGAAGCGCGGGAAGAGCATGCTCTTACGCCGCACGGAGGTGCCAGCGGTGACGTCCCACTCCTCCTTGGTCTGCACGATCATCAGCCGCCCGATGACGTTCAGCCAAGCGTGCTTCTCCCAGACGCGTTCCCATAGGTACGCCGTCGCCGACCCATCGTCCGCGCCAGGCGGGTTGCCGGCACCACTGTCGAAGCCGACGTTGAACGGTAGGAAGTGGGTCTTGTCCCCCTCCAGCTTCGTGGTCATGGCCGCTAGGCCGTTGGAGACCGCGAAGTGCACCAGCGCCCGGTGACCGAACGACAGCAGCGGCTCCGGGCGCCCGTTCGTCAATGGATTGCGGCGCTGCTTGTACTGGTTGATCGCCGCGTCCAGCGACTCAGTGAAGTCGGTCTTCAGCTCCACCGTGGCCACCGGGAGCCCGTTGATGAAGAACACCAGATCGATGGTGCGCTGGTCGGCAGTCGAGAAGTGGACCTGGCGCACCACCCGCACCCGCATCGACTCGTAATGCGACACAGTGGTCGCGTTGAGCGAGGTTTCGGGGCGGAACTGGGCCATCTTCAACCGGCCGCCACCGATGTACTGCACCCCGTTGCGGAGAATATTCAGCGTCCCACCGCCGTGCTCCAGCGGCTTGTCCAACGCTGCGGTCAGCACGTCGAGGAACTTCGCCTGTGACCCCGCCGCCTTCAGCGCCTTCTCGTACGCCGACTTCTGCGTCACCTCCAGCCACTCGAACAGATCCGCCGGGAACAGCGCCCGCTCGCGGTCGTACTCGCCGCCGTCGTGGTCGTTCACCGAGTACAGCCAGCCGCGGGCCTCGAGATACTCGCAGATCTCCTTCTCGAAGACCGCCTCGTTGTGGTCAGCCATCACGCCGCCTCCCGCACGTCGATCTGCCCCGTGACAGCCTCCGTGATCAGTGCCGATCGGCGTTCGCGAGCAAGCTCGATGAACCGCTCCGATTCCGCGATGAGCACATCGATCTTTGCAGTCCGCTCATCGAGGGATGAAGCGATGCTTCGCTGTTCGTTGATGGGCGCAAGTGGAACCCGAAGTTCCCTGATGTCATCGAGCGCCAACTGTATCTTCGCTCCGCCCGCAGCCCCCTGGCTGAGCTGACCTTGGCCCGTGGTAGTCAGCATGAACCATCCAATGAACCTGGAATCCACGTGCTCTGATTCCAGGCGGCAGAGGGCCACGTGCTGGCTTACGTACGCACCGACCCATTCACCTTCAACTACGGCTACTGATCCCAAATAAGCCGTGATGGAGAAGAGTAGATCACCTCCCTGCAACATCGTTCGCGAGCCCTCAGCCGCATCGACCGGAATGTCGACAAACTGAACTTCACCTCGAAGATCGAGGTTGATCCGAGGCAAGTTTCCGATGCGAACGAAACGCTCGCCTTCGTCTGCATAGTAATCACCCCACCCGCGGGAGCCGCTCGTTAGGAACCTGGTGTACCGGCGCAGTTGTACGCTCGGCTCGCCAAGAACCGAGAAAGCTGCATCGATAATCGCTTGACGTCGTTCACGGAGGAGGCCGATGAGGCTCTGCTGCTCCCCGATGAGCGTGTCGATGCTGGCCGTCTCACGGTCGAGATAGTCGGCGATGGCGCCCTGCATCCCTGGTTCCGGAAGATCGATCCTCAGATCCAGGAAGTCGCTCTGGCTGATGTTCTGCATTGAGGAACTCGTGCCGACACAGACAGCTTCCACCTGAGTTCGGTAAGCCAGCGTTTTTGTCCACCAATCGATGAACCGTGCGTCAGCACCGCAAAAGGTCACCGCCCACAATCGGTCTGGCAGGTAGAGGTTTGGATGATCCTGAGCCACAGCGGCAGCTACGCCCAAGTGCTGCGCCGTGTTCATTCTGCTCACGATCAGCGAGCCAGCCAGCACCGGACACGACACCCGATCCAAGTCGTAACTATCGACCTGTTTGTTCTCTGTCGGCCTGAAGACTCCGCCGTAAACTGCGCTCGTCTTGAGTACACCAGGCTCATCACCTTGGGCCGGCCAGGGTGCACCATTCACACTGGTCCCGCTTCGAACGGAGCTAACGATTCGCTTGAGTGGGATGACCTGCCAGTTCGCCCAACTCATTTCTCAACCTCTCGAAGCAATTCAATGATCTTGGCGATCTGCTTCTCCAGATCAGCGTCGATCTCGGCGAGCGGGCGGGGCGGAATGTGTTTGAAGAAGTGGCGAGTGAAGGGGATCTCGTAACCCGTCTTGGTCTTGGACCAGTCGATCCAGGCGTCGGGTACATGAGGCTTCACCTCTGCGTCGAAGTAAGCCTGGATAACCTCGCGATACCCCGCTGCGCCAGCCGTCGAGCCGCCGTAGGCAAAGGGAACATTTTCAGCGTCGCGCTTCTTCGAGTCAGGCTTCGGATTACCCCTACGGTCAATGACTGGCTTACCACCGTCGTCCAGCTGCGGGCGTTCTACGCTGATGGTCCAGTAGCCGAACTCGTCGTTGTGCAACAACTTAGAAAGGTCGGGATCGGCGGTCTCGAAGTCGGCGTACAACTGCACGATCTCGGCGCGATCATCGTCGCTGATCTCGCGGGTCTTCGAGCCGAGGCTTTTGCGCATCTTGGTCCAGAACGACGTGCCATCGATGAGTTGGACCTTGCCCCGGCGGTCAGGGTGCTTGGTGTTGTCGAGGATCCAGATGTAGGTAGGGATGCCAGTGTTGAAGAACATGTTGGTCGGCAGCCCGACGATCGCCTCGACCAGGTCGTTCTCCAACAGCCACCTGCGAATGCTGGAGGGGCCAGACTCAGCGGGGCCGTTGAACAGCGGTGAACCGTTCATGATGATGCCGACACGGCCGCCGCCGTCCTCAGGTGCACGCATCTTGTGGGCTAGATGGAGCAGGAAGAGCATCTGTCCGTCCGAGATCGCCGGGAGGCCCGGCGCGAAGCGGCCGTAGGGGCCGGCGGAGTCGCGCTCATTCTTAATCGCCTTGGAGTACTGCTTCCAGTCCACTCCGTAGGGCGGATTAGACATGCAGTAGTCGAACTGGCGGCCCTTGAAGGCGTCGTCCGTGAGCGTGTTACCGAAGGCGATGTTGGTCGCGTCGTGGCCTTTGGCGAGCAGGTCGGACTTACAGATGGCATACGACTGCGGGTTGTATTCCTGGCCGAACAGGCTCAGCTTGACCTCGGGGTTCTGGCCAAGCAGGTGCTCCTCTGCCAGGGAGAGCATGCCGCCGGTGCCGGCGGTGGGGTCGTACAGCGACCGAATGATGCCGCCCTCGGTGAGGTCGACGTCCTTCTCTGCGAAGAGCAGATCGACCAGCAGTCGGATCGCATCACGCGGTGTGTAGTGGTCTCCGGAGGTCTCGTTCGCGGCCTCGTTGAACTTGCGGATGATGTACTCGAACGCATCCCCCATGTCTGCGTTGGACACCACGTCGGGATGCAGGTCGACGGCGCCGAAGGACTTAACAATCTCGCGCAGGAGCCCGGCCTTCTCCAAGGCCAGGATTTCATTCTTAAAGTCGAAGTACTCGAATACATCCACGTCGGCGGAGAATCGATCGATGTAGTCAGCGAGGTTGTCCGCCAGCCCATCCGCATCGGCCAGCAGGGTCGCGAACTCATAGTTGGAGGTGTTGTAGAACGCCCGCCCCGTGGCCTTCTTGACCTCGACCTTGAGCCGGTTCGGATTCTCGTACCGCGCAGCTAGCTCTCGCACCATCGCGCGATCAGGCTCGAGAATGCAGTCGAGCCGCCGCAGGATCGTGAACGGGAGGACCACCGTCCCGTACTGGTTGGGGCGATATGGACCCCGAAGCTGGTCAGCAATTGACCAGATGAAGCTACCGAGCGTGCTCACAAGTTCCTCACGAGAATCGTCTAGCAGTGCCGATCACTTTGCCAGAGCTAGCAGCCGCCGTCCCACGGTTCGGCCACTCACCAGGGCCGAACCCAGCACCGCCGCCACATCCACGTCCCAGCACGATCCCAGCACGGTACGGATGACCAGGGATGATGACAGGTGACGAGGGGTCAGCTATCCCAGCACCATCCCAGCACGGAAAAAAGCCAAGGGCTCGCCTCCGAAGAGCCGAGCCCCCTCTGACCTGCATATTTGCCAGATAAGCGATGTGATGGTACGTCACCCGCTAGACGTTGAAGCGGAACTCCACCACGTCCCCGTCCTGCATGACGTAGTCCTTGCCCTCCATGCGGGCCTTGCCCTTGGCGCGGGCCTCGGCGACCGAGCCGGTCTCCACCAGGTCGTCGAAGGAGATGATCTCCGCCTTGATGAAGCCCTTCTGGAAGTCGGTGTGGATCACACCGGCCGCCTCCGGGGCCGTGGCACCCTTCTTGATCGTCCAGGCGCGCGCTTCCTTCGGGCCTGCCGTGAGGTAGGTCTGGAGGCCCAGGGTCTCGAAGCCGACGCGGCCGAGGGTGGCGAGGCCGGGCTCTTCCTGGCCCATGGACTGGAGCAGTTCGAGGGCCTCGTCGTCGTCGAGCTCGATCAGCTCGGACTCGATCTTGGCGTTCAGGAAGATCGCCTCGGCGGGGGCGACCAGGGCGCGCTGCTCGTTCTTGAAGTCCTCGTCGACCAGCTCGTCCTCGTCGACGTTGAAGACGTACAGGAACGGCTTGACGGTGAGCAGGTGCAGCTCGTGGAGGAGCCGGCCCTTCTCGGTGGCCGCCGTGATGCCCGCGGAGAACAGCGTCTGGCCGGACTCCAGGATCTTCTGGGCCTCCTCGACCGCGGCGAGGACCGCGACCTTCTCCTTCTGGAGGCGGGATTCCTTCGTCAGGCGCGGGACGGCCTTCTCGACGGACTGGAGGTCGGCGAGGATCAGCTCGGTGTTGATCGTCTCGATGTCGTCCTTCGGCGAGACCTTGCCGTCGACGTGGACGACGTTCTCGTCCTTGAAGGCCCGGATGACCTGGCAGATCGCGTCGGACTCGCGGATGTTCGCGAGGAACTTGTTGCCCAGGCCCTCGCCCTCCGAAGCGCCCCGGACGATGCCGGCGATGTCGACGAAGTCCACCGTCGCCGGGAGGAGCCGCTGCGAGCTGAAGATCTCCGCGAGCTTGTTCAGCCGCGGGTCCGGGACGCCGACCACGCCGACGTTCGGCTCGATCGTGGCGAACGGGTAGTTGGCCGCCAGCACGTCGTTCTTGGTCAGGGCGTTGAACAGGGTCGACTTGCCGACATTCGGCAGACCGACGATTCCGATCGTGAGCGACACTTTGGCGACTTCCTGGAGTGAGGAGGGGGTCAGGGGCGTCCGGGTCCGGCTCGGCTGTTCGGCCGGGTCCCG
Organism: Streptomyces sp. rh34; assembly: GCF_002551245.1. Lineage (GTDB taxonomy): Bacteria > Actinomycetota > Actinomycetes > Streptomycetales > Streptomycetaceae > Streptomyces. Next base: position 6,022 of record NZ_NTGZ01000041.1, on the reverse strand, counting down.
GAGTGGACCGATTCTCCAGTTTACGGGCCGGGCCGGTGGGCCCGGACAGTGCGGTTTACCGGCCCCTCCCGCCTGCCCGAACAGTGCGCCTTTCGGCCGTGTGACATCGAACGCAATGCCAAGGTCGGCCAAAGCGCGTGTCCAACACCTGATTCCCCGCCCCCCGCGACCTACGTTGTGCGGGTGGAGCAGCACAGGACACGTCCCCCGCAGCACAGGCAGCCCCCGCAGGCCGCGCCCGCCCCGCCCGCGCCGGGTGGTTCCGCCGGTGAGAGTTCCGCCGTGTACCGGGTACGGGTGCGCAGCGTGCCCCCCGTGGTTCTCGCGCTGCGGCGGTTCCCCAACCCCCGGCTCACCGGGATCGGGGCCGGGCTGTTCGCCGCCCTCACGATGTTGGTGCTCGCCTGTGTCGACCGGCTGCTGTTCGACAGCTCGGAGCTCGTCTACGGGCTGCTCTTCCTGCCCGTCAGCGCTCTGACCGCGCTCTGGGTCAGGCCCGCCGACCTGGTCACGGCACCGATCAGCGTGCCCATCGCCTTCGCCGTCGGAGTGTTTCCGATTTCCGGCGGGTCCGAGGGCTTCGGCGGGCAGATCATGGGCCTCGTCACCGCCCTCGCCGTGCACGCCGGCTGGCTGTACGGCGGGACGCTGATCGCGGGACTCATCACCTCCGTGCGCAAGGTGCGCCAGATGCGCGCCCGGCGACGGTATGTGCTGGCCCAGGGGCGTGGTGCCGCCCCCGAGCGGACGCCCCGCTCCTCCTCCGCCGCCCCCGCGGCCGAGAAGCCCGTACGGGCCGGGGCGGGTGCGGCGGGCGCGGCTGTCCGCCGTCCTCAGCAGCCCTGAGCGGGCTCTCTCAGGCCGTCGCCGCTGTCACTCTGATGCGCCCGGCGTTGCATGCGCCCGGCGCTGCCCCCGATGCCCTCTGTCCCGTTCAGCCCCTGTCGTGTTGCGTCCGGCCCGCCGCCGCCATCGCCGCTCCCACGATGCCCGCGTTGTTCTGGAGCTGGGCCGGGACCATCTCCGCCCGGACCTTCTCGATCAGCGGCAGGAACTTCTCCGCCTTGCGGCTCACGCCGCCGCCGATGATGAACAGCTCGGGCGAGAACAGCATCTCCACGTGCAGCAGGTACTTCTGGACCCGGTGCGCCCAGTGCTGCCAGCTGAGGTCCCCGTCCTCCTTGGCCTTCGTGGAGGCGTGCTTCTCCGCGTCGTGGCCGTGCAGTTCCAGGTGGCCCAGCTCGGTGTTGGGGACGAGCCGGCCGTCGGTGAAGACCGCGCTGCCGATGCCCGTGCCGAAGGTCAGCATGATGACCGTGCCCGCGCGGCCCTTGCCCGCGCCGAACGTCATTTCGGCGACCCCGGCCGCGTCCGCGTCGTTCAGGATGGTGACGGGCTGACCGATCCGCTCGCCCAGCAGCGCGCGGGCGTCCGTATCGATCCAGCCCTTGTCGACATTGGCCGCGGTACGGGTGATCCCGTCCGTGACGACCCCCGGGTACGTGATGCCGATGGGGCCCGACCATGCGAAGTGGCCGACGACGTCGGCCACGCAATCGGCCACGCCCGTGGGCGTGGCCGGGTGCGGTGTCAGCACCTTGTGGCGCTCCCGCGCCAGGTCTCCGCGGTCCAGGTCCACGGGAGCGCCCTTGATCCCGGATCCGCCGATGTCCACGCCGAAGATCTCCATGGGACCCACGGTACGGGCAGGCCGGGCCCCTTGCGCGGCTACTCGGCGGAAAGGGCGGCTGCCTCGGCGCGCAGGTCGCGCCGCAGCTCCTTGGGGAGGGAGAAGGTGATCGACTCGTCGGCCGTCTTCACCGTCTCCACGTCCGCGTAACCACGCTCTCCGAGCCATTCCAGGACGCCGTCGACGAGGACGTCGGGGACGGAGGCGCCGGAGGTCAGGCCGACCGTGGTCACGCCCTCCAGCCAGGCCTCGTCGATCTCGTCGGCGAAGTCGACCAGGTGGGCGGCGGGGGCTCCGGCGTCCAGGGCGACCTCGACCATGCGAATGGAGTTGGAGGAGTTCTTGGAGCCGACCACGATGACCAGCTCGGCGTCCTCGGCGAGCTTCTTCACCGCGATCTGGCGGTTCTGCGTGGCGTAGCAGATGTCGTCGCTGGGCGGCGAGAGGAGGTTGGGGAACTTCGCCTTGATGGCGTCGACCGTCTCCATCGTCTCGTCGACGGACAGGGTGGTCTGGGAGAGCCAGACGACCTTCGACTCGTCGCGGACCTCGACGTTCGCGACGTCCTCGGGGCCGTCGACCAGGGTGATGTGCTCGGGGGCCTCGCCGGAGGTGCCGATGACCTCTTCGTGACCCTCATGGCCGATCAGGAGGATGTCGTAGTCCTCCTTGGCGTACCGGACGGCTTCCTTGTGGACCTTGGTGACCAGCGGGCAGGTCGCGTCGATGGTGGCGAGCTTGCGCTCGGCGGCCTCCGCGTGGACGGTGGGCGCGACTCCGTGCGCGGAGAACATCACGATGGAGCCCTCGGGCACCTCCGCGGTGACGTCCACGAAGATCGCGCCCTTCTTCTCCAGGGTCTGCACGACGTACTTGTTGTGCACGATTTCGTGGCGCACGTAGATCGGGGCCCCGTACTGCTCCAGGGCCTTCTCGACGGCGATCACGGCACGGTCCACGCCCGCGCAGTAGCCACGGGGTGCGGCGAGCAGGACACGACGGGCAGGAGTTGCAGTCATGCGTCCCATCGTAAGGCCGTGGCGAACAGGCGCGAGGACGGCCGGATCGGGAGACTGGTCGCGGTGTGTTCGTGAGTCATGACGGATGGTGATGGAGGGGCGATGACGTCGGTGCCGGAGAGCGGTTCGGGCAGCGGAACGGGCAGCGGTGCGGGGAGCAGTACAGGACCGGGCAGGCTGCGACGGACGCTGGGGTTCCGGGATCTGGTCGTCTACGGGCTCCTGTTCATCGCCCCGATGGCCCCCGTCGGGGTGTTCGGCGCCCTGGACGCGAAGTCCGGCGGCGCGGTCGCGCTCGTCTATGTGGTGGCCACGGTGGTCATGGGGTTCACCGCCTTCAGTTACGCCCAGATGGTGCGGGTCGCCCCCTTCGCCGGTTCGGTCTTCACGTATGCCCGCAAGGGGCTCGGGGAAGGGCCCGGGTTCATCGCCGGGTGGATGGCCATGCTCGACTACCTGCTGATCCCGGCCGTCGCCTACCTCTTCTCCGGGATCGCGATGAACGCGTTGGTTCCGGAGGTCTCGCGGTGGGTCTGGACCGCTATCGCGGTGCTCATCACCACCCTGCTCAACCTGTGGGGCGTACGGGCGGCAGCCCGGGTCGGCTTCGCGGTGCTGGCCATGGAGATCGTGGTGCTGCTGGTCTTCGTGGTCTCGGCCGTGGTCGTGCTCGTACGGGACGGGGCGCAGCGCGGCTGGCTGACGCCGCTGACGGGGGACGCCGGGTTCTCCATGGCGGCGGTGCTGGGGGCCGTGTCGATCGCGGTGCTCTCCTATCTGGGTTTCGACGCCATCGCCTCGTTCGCCGAGGAGGTGACGGGCGGCTCGCAGAAGGTGGCGCGGGCGGTGCTGTTCTGTCTGGTGCTGGCCGGTGCCCTGTTCGTGGCGCAGTCGTATCTGGCGGCGTTGCTGGAGCCGGTGAGCTCGGCGGAGCTGGCGGCGGACCCGGCGGCGCAGGGGTCGGCGTTCTACGACGCGGTGGATGCCTCGGTGGGGACGTGGCTGCATGACCTGGTGGCGGTCAGCAAGGCGATCGGCGCCGCGTTCGCCGCGCTGGCGGGGCAGGCCGCCGCCGGGCGGCTCGTCTTCGCGATGGCCCGGGAGCGGCGCCTGCCGCACTTCCTCGCGAAGGTCGACCCGTCGTCGGGGGTACCGCGGGTGGCGATCCTGTGTGCGGCGGTCGTGACGCTGGTGGCCGCCGTGTGGGCGGCCCGGCGCGACGACGGCCTGGACCATCTGGTCTCCGTGGTGGACATCGGCGCGCTGACGGCGTTCATCCTGCTGCACGCGTCGGTGGTCGGCTGGTTCGCCGTACGCCGGATGGAGGGCCCGCCGGTGTGGTGGCGGCACGTCCTGATCCCGGTGGTCGGCGCGGGGGTGCTGGTCGCGGTCATCGTGGAGGCGACAACGTCCTCGCAGGTGGTGGGCGTCTGCTGGCTTGGCGTGGGGCTCGTGGTGCTGGCGGTGCAGGGGACGGGCCGCCGGGGCGGCTTGGAGGGCCAGGGTGGCGGGGGCAAGGGGACCCCGGTCCCGTAGGGCTTCGCGTCCCGTACGGCTTCGCGTGGTGCGGGCCGCGAACCTCCGCGCGGGGCGGGGGTCCTGTCGGTGGCGGCCGATACGCTCGCCCGTATGGCTCTCAACACGTCCGCGGAAGCGCCGCTGCCCGTCGGTGAGGTGTCCCGGCTCATCGGCGGGTGGATCGACCGGCTCGGCGCCATCTGGGTGGAGGGGCAGATCACCCAGCTGTCGCGGCGCCCGGGCGCCGGGGTCGTCTTCCTGACGCTGCGCGATCCGTCCCACGACATCTCGGTGAGCGTGACCTGTTTCCGGCAGGTCTTCGACCGGATCGCCGATGTGGTGACGGAGGGCGCGCGCGTCGTCGTGCTGGCCAAGCCCGAGTGGTACGCGCCCCGGGGGCAGCTGTCGCTGCGGGCGACGGACATACGGCCGGTCGGCATCGGTGAGCTGCTCGTGCGGCTGGAGCAGCTGAAGAAGTCGCTCGCCGCCGAGGGGCTCTTCGCCCTGGACCGCAAGAAGCCACTGCCGTTCCTCCCGCAGCTCGTCGGGCTGGTCTGCGGGCGTGCTTCCGCCGCCGAGCGCGATGTGCTGGAGAACGCCCGCCGCCGCTGGCCCGCCGTGCGCTTCGAGGTCCGCAACACCGCCGTGCAGGGGGTGAACGCGGTCGCCCAGGTGGTGCAGGCGGTCGAGGAGCTGGACGCGCTGGAGGAGGTCGACGTGATCGTGGTGGCGCGGGGCGGCGGCAGCGTCGAGGATCTGCTGCCGTTCTCCGACGAGCAGCTGATCCGGACCGTGGCCGCCTGCCGTACGCCGGTGGTCTCCGCGATCGGCCACGAGCCCGACTCACCGCTGCTGGACCTGGTCGCCGATCTGCGTGCCTCCACGCCCACGGACGCGGCCAAGAAGGTCGTCCCCGACGTGGGCGAGGAGCTGGAGCGGGTGCAGCAGTTGCGGGACCGGGCGCTGCGGACCGTACGGGGGTTGCTGGACCGCGAGGAACGCGGGCTCGCGCACGCGCTGGGCCGCCCCGCGATGGAGCGGCCCCAGCGGCTGGTGGACGAGCGCGAGGCCGAGGTGGACGCACTCCTCGGGCGCAGCCGCCGGGTGCTGGGCCATCTCCTGGACCGGGCCGATTCGGAGCTGTCGCACACGCTCGCCCGGGTCGTCTCGCTGTCGCCGGCCGCGACCCTGGAGCGGGGATACGCGGTGCTCCAGCGGCCCGACGGCCAGGTGGTGCGCTCCCCCGACGAGGCCGGGGCGCCCGGCGAGCCGCTGCGGGCGCGGGTGTCGGAGGGCGAGTTCACGGTGCGGGTGGACGGGTGAGGCCGGGGAGCGGGACGGCCGGACAGCCACATCCGCCGGTACCGGGGAGCGGGACGGCTCGACGGCCGCGCCCGCCGGTGCCGGGGTACGGGACGGCCGGACGGCCGTGTCGCAGGGCGGCAGCGCCCACATGGTCGTAACAGCTCACACTTAGGGTGGATCACATGACGGACGACGACGGGACGACGGCGGCTGCCGCCACGGGCACGCTCGGGTACGAGCAGGCACGGGACGAGCTGATCGAGGTCGTACGCCGGCTGGAGGCGGGCGGCACGACGCTGGAGGAGTCGCTGGCCCTGTGGGAGCGGGGCGAGGAGCTGGCGAAGGTCTGCCGGCACTGGCTGGAGGGCGCCCGCGCCCGGCTGGACGCGGCCCTGGCCCGCCCGCAGGAGGACGGCCAGGGCTGAGCGGGCGCCCGCGGGGCCCGGCAGCGTCCGGTCTGTCTCTTATACACATCTCTGATGGCGCGAGG
>NZ_NTGZ01000408.1 GCF_002551245.1 Streptomyces sp. rh34 | reverse complement strand
GCTCATCCCGGTCCTGCCCTGGGCGGCGCGGACGGCGAGCGGCAGCAGGGCGGCCGGGACGCCGCGGGCCGCGGCCAGGGCGCGCAGGGTGACCGGCCAGTCCAGCACCGGGGAGTCGAGGACGAGGCCGCTGATCCGGTCGCGGAGCGGGGACTCGACCGCGGCGTACAGGGCCATGGTGGCGCCGGTGGACCAGCCGTGGACGATCACGTTGCGGGCCCCGTAGCGCAGGGCCCAGCGGAGGGCGGCGTCGAGGTCGCGCCACTCGGAGGCGCCGAAGTGGCCGAGGCCGTCCGCGGGGCGCGGGGCTCCGGGGTCGCCCCGGTAGGCGAGGTCGAGCACGGGGAAGTTCTGTTCGCGCAGGAACGGCATCAGGTTCATGGGGTGGGCCCGGGTGGTGCCGAGGCCGTGCACGGTGATGACCCAGGTGTCGCGCGCGCCGGGGACGTACCAGGCGGGCAGCGTTCCCAGCTCGCCGGGGATCTCGACCTCCTGATGGTCCAGGCCGAGGTCGCTGCTCGGGTCACCGCCGTACAGGGCGGGGGTGAGCCGCACTTTCACGCCCGGTTCGAGGAGTCCCGTGCCGACGCTCTCCAGCCTGCGGACGACGGTGTCGGCGGCCTGGGAGGCCCCTTCGACGACGGGCCCGACGACCGCGTGGACGCCGGGTCCGGACAGGCCGTAGGTGCCGGGCCGGAGCGCCGAGAAGGACCGGGTCAGGGTGGTCTGCCCGGCCGCCGTGGCGTGCACGGTGAGTCTGCGGTCGGCGGGGAGGGGACGTCCGGGCGCCGCTTTGAGGGCGACGTCGCTGGCGTACCGGCCGGCCGCGACCGCTGTCGCACCGACGCCGAGGATCGTGGTGACGGCCGTTGCCGTCGCGGTTACCGGGCGCACCGCTCCAGTGTCGTGGGGCGAGAGGCGCGCTGCCAGTGGGCGGGGCCGTCCGGGGCGGACGCGGGCCGGGCCCGGGGCCCGGCGGTGCGCGAGGGCGCCGGGAGAAGGAGCGGGCGCCGTGCGCGGCTCAGCCGGGCTGGCCGTATCCCTTGAGCGCTTCCGTCACCTCGTCCAGCTGGGCCGCGTCGAGCAGGGCCGGGGTGCGGCCGGGCACGGAGCTCGCGGTGAGCCAGAGGCGGCAGAGCCACTCCAGTTGGGCGGTGCGCTCATAGGCCTGGTCGAGCGTGTCGCCGTAGGTGACGGTGCCGTGGTTGGCGAGCAGACAGCCGGTGCGGCCCGCCAGGGCCCCGAGCATGGCCTCGGCCAGCTCGGGGGTGCCGTAGCGGGCGTAGGCGGCGGTGCGGACGGGGCCGCCGAGGATGGCGGCCGCGTAGTGGACGAGCGGCACCTCGGTGACGAGGGTGGAGACGGCGGTGGCGTGCACGGCGTGGGTGTGGACCACGGCGGCGGCGTCGGTGGAGCGGTAGACCGCCAGGTGCAGGGGGAGTTCGCTGGTCGGCCCGAGGTCTCCGAGGACCTGGCGGCCTTCCAGGTCGACGCCGACCGCGTCCTGGGGGCCGAGCCGGTCGTAGGGCACCCCGCTGGGCGTGACCAGGACCAGGTCGCCGACGCGGGCCGACACATTGCCCGAGGTGCCGACGACCAGGCCGTCCGCCGCGCTGCGACGGGCCGTTGCCACGACGTCCAGCCAGGCCCGGCCGACGGATTCCGGGTGTTGCTCGCTCATGGGGCGAGCGTAGGGGGCAGGACGCGCAACCGGAACGGCACAGGGGAGGTGACGGGGATCTCTTCCGGGTGCCGAACAGCCGTTCAAAATGTTCGCCAACTAGTGGCAAAGGGAAGCCCACGCCCCACCCCACAGGCATCGCGCAGCCCCTCCCGCGCACAAGCGGAGGCGACCCACTCCGCTTGGGGTCACCGTGGCGCCCCGCTCAGTTCACCTTCCGTTCATTCAGGTTGCCTACGGTCCACGTGCCACTGACGTCGAACGATTGCCTGGGTAAATGGAACACATCACGCTGCTGCTTGCGATTGTGATCGTGACAGCTCTCGTGTTCGATTTCACGAACGGTTTCCACGACACCGCCAACGCGATGGCGACCACCATCTCGACCGGCGCCCTGAAACCCAAGACAGCGGTGGCGATGTCCGCCGTTCTCAACCTGATCGGCGCGTTCCTGTCGGTGGAGGTCGCCAAGACGATCTCCGGCGGGATCGTCAACGAGGACGGCCTCAGAACCGAGGTCATCTTCGCGGCGCTCGTCGGCGCCATCCTGTGGAATCTCCTGACCTGGCTGGTCGGCCTGCCCTCCAGTTCCTCCCACGCCCTGTTCGGCGGTCTGATCGGCGCCGCGGTCATGTCGGCCGGCTGGTCCTCGATCAACGGCGGCACCGTCGTCACCAAGGTGCTGCTCCCGGCGATCGCCGCCCCGCTGGTGGCCGGCCTCGCCGCGATGCTGGCCACGCGACTGACGTACCGGATCAACCGGAACGTCACCGACGAGGGCCAGCTGAAGTCGACGGCCAAGGGCTACCGGGCCGGACAGATCGCCTCCGCCGGTCTCGTCTCGCTCGCCCACGGCACCAACGACGCCCAGAAGACGATGGGCATCATCACGCTGGCCCTGGTCACCGGCGGCGTCCTCGCCCCCGGCTCCAACCCGCCGCTCTGGGTCATCGTCTCCGCCGGTGTCGCCATCGCGCTCGGCACCTACCTCGGCGGCTGGCGCATCATCCGCACGATGGGCAAGGGACTGACCGACCTCCAGCCGCCGCAGGGCTTCGCCGCCCAGACCAGCGCGGCGACGGTCATCCTGGCCTCCTCGCACCTCGGCTTCTCGCTCTCCACCACCCAGTCCTGCTCCGGTGCCGTCATGGGCGCGGGCCTCGGCCGCAAGGGGGGCGTGGTCCGCTGGTCCACCGCCACCCGGATGTTCGTCGCCTGGGGGCTGACGCTCCCGGCGGCCGGTCTGATCGGTGCGGGCGCCGAGTACCTCACCAAGCAGGGCCCCTGGGGCATCACCGTCACCGCGATCCTGCTCGTGGGGGGCTCCTTCGCCATCTGGCTGGCCTCACGCCGCCAGCCGGTCGACCACACCAACGTCAACGACGCGGACGGGGAGGGCGAGCCCCAGGGCGTCGTCACCACCGCCATCGCGGCGGTCCAGCCGCCGCCCGCCGGCGGCCCGGCCGCCGACATCGCCACCACCATCCCGGCCCCGGCCTCGGCGCCCGACGACCCGGCCCGGCCGCCGGCCAAGGTGTAAGGACAGATCCGTATGAAAATCGACTGGGCAGCTCTCGCCTCCGTCTTCGGTGTCAGCCTCGTGGTCACCGTCGCGCTGGTCGGCCTCTTCACCCTGGGCATCGTCGCCCTGTCCAAGCAGTCCGCCACGGCCGGCGGCAGCGCCGCCGGCGGGTCGGTCGCGCTGGCGCGCGCCGGCGCGTACGCCTGCTTCGCGGCGTGCGTGGCGGCGGTCGCGTACGGGATCTACCTGATCGTCGCCTGACCCCGTACCCCGCACTCCCTCGGGCCGGACACACCCTCGTGTGTCCGGCCCGATGTGCGTCTGCGCACAGTGGAGCCTCGCAGGTCAACAGCGAGTTGACGGTTGTTCGCGGGGCGTGGTGGACTGCCGGAGCCATTTACGGCGACAGCAGAGGAAGCCGGTGCGAATCCGGCGCGGTCCCGCCACTGTCACCGGGGAGCACTCCCCCACACCGGACGTCACGGCCCACGACACGCGGGCTGGAAGGCCGGGGGAACTGCGGATCCGGAAGCCAGGAGACTCTCGTCGCCGGTCACGTCGAACCAGGGCGCGGACCCTGAGTGAGGACATACGCCATGCCCGGCCGCCGTGTGCCGCTTCCTGTGCCCCCTCCTTCCCCTTCCGGAACGCCTCTCCCCGCGACGGGTTGAGCCGTGCGTGCCGACCGCGTCTTCGCGTACGGCGCCACGGCCGGGCTGATCGCCGACGCTCTGCTCGGCGACCCCCGTCGGGGCCACCCCGTCGCCGGATTCGGCCGCGCAGCCGCGCGGGCCGAATCCCTCCTGTGGCGTGACGACCGGGGCGCGGGCGCCCTGAGCACCCTCGTGTGC
>NZ_NTGZ01000407.1 GCF_002551245.1 Streptomyces sp. rh34 | reverse complement strand
GCCCGGTGGCGACGGCCGCCGCCGGGGCCCCGGGAGTCGCCTCGCTGACCCGGGCCCTGGGCAGCCCGGTGCACACCGCCCAGGACTGCGTACGGGTCGAGGTGGCGGCGGCCGGGAACCTCCGGGCGCTGGATGTCGCCCGGTCGGTACGCACGGCGGTGGCGGCGGCCACGGAGGACCGGCTGCCGGTGTCGGTACTGATCACGGACGTGGTCAGTCCGTGAGGCCCGCCAGGTCGCGGAGCCGGCGGCCCTGGGCGGCCCGCTCGGCGATGCGCTGCTCCTCGTAGTCGCGCGAGAGCGCGCCACCGAGGAGCGCCTTGGTCTCGACGACGGCGTCGCGTGGCGCCGCCACCAGGGCCCCGGCCAGGTCGCGGGTCGCCGCGTCGAGTTGGTCGGCGGGGACCACGAGGTTGGCGAGACCGGTGCGCTCGGCCTCCTCGGCGTGCACGAAGCGGCCGGTGGCGCAGATTTCGAGCGCGCGGGCATACCCCACGAGGTGCACCAGCGGGTGGGTGCCCGCGAGGTCGGGAACGAGGCCGAGGCTGGTCTCGCGCATGGCGAACTGCACGTCCTCGGCAACGATCCGCAGATCGCAGGCGAGGGCGAGCTGGAAGCCTGCGCCGATGGCGTGGCCCTGGACCGCCGCGATCGATATGAGGTCGTTGCGGCGCCACCAGGTGAACGCCTCCTGGTACTCGGCGATGATCGCGTCGAGCTCGGCCTCCGGGCCGCGCGCCATGTCGAGGAACGACGGCTCGCCGTCGAAGCCCTCGGGAGTGAAGGCCTGCCGGTCGAGGCCCGCGGAGAAGGACATGCCCTCGCCACGGAGCACCACGACCCGGACCGTGCCGGGCAGCGCCCTTCCGGCCTCGGTCAACGCCCGCCACAGAGCGGGAGACTGAGCGTTGCGCTTGGCCGGACGGGTGAGCGTCACCGTGGCGACGGCGTCGTCGACGGTGAGCCGTACGCCGTCCTTGTCGAGCACAGTGTCGAGCGAGGTCATGGGGCGCCTCCGGATGGGGTGCGGTCAGCACTCGGAATTAAGTGACTGAACAGTAACCACCCGGACGACCTTGCGGTCAGCCGGGTGGTCACCCCGCATTCCGTTGGGCCGGAATGACACCGAATGATGCCGAAGACACCGAAACGCAGAGGCCTCAGGCCGAAGCGGCCTTCTTGCCCCGTGTCGCGCCGCCGCGTCCTCGCAGCGTCACTCCGGATTCACTGAGCATCCGGTGGACGAACCCGTAGGAGCGGCCGGTTTCCTCGGCCAGCGCCCGGATGCTCGCACCGGAGTCGTACTTCTTCTTCAGGTCTGCCGCGAGCTTGTCACGCGCGGCGCCGGTTACCCGGCTGCCCTTCTTCAGAGTCTCGGCCACCCGTGCCTCCTCGTGGGAAGTGCGCTCTGGACTCTCATGATCACCCCTCCCGCGCTTCCTGGCCACCCATTCGGCAAGGTCGGTGCGAGCGGTTTCCCGGACGAGAGGCACCTCAGCACAAGCGGAATCCTTGATTCCGAAGGACGCACGAGGGCCTTCGGCCCGGACCTGGACGAGAACAGCCAGGTCAGGGCCGTACGGGGAGAAGTGGCCGAATAAGGAGCGCAGAGCGGGTGAGCGCCGGGCGCACCACCGGAGTACGAGACGCTCTCACACAGATGGTGGATCACGCGTAGGCCGAATGATCTATCCCCGGTGGATCAGGCGAGAGCGACGAGGTCGCGGTAGTCCGCTCCCCAGAGGTCCTCGACGCCGTCCGGGAGCAGGATGATCCGCTCCGGCTGGAGCGCCTCCACGGCGCCCTCGTCGTGGGTGACGAGGACAACCGCGCCCTTGTAGGTGCGCAGCGCGCCGAGGATCTCCTCGCGGCTGGCGGGGTCGAGGTTGTTCGTCGGCTCGTCGAGCAGGAGCACGTTGGCGGAGGAGACGACCAGGGTCGCGAGGGCGAGCCGGGTCTTCTCACCGCCGGAGAGCACGCCCGCGGGCTTGTCGACGTCGTCGCCGGAGAAGAGGAAGGAGCCGAGTGTCTTGCGGACCGCCACGAGGTCGAGGTCGGGCGCGGCGGAGCGCATGTTCTCCAGGACCGTGCGATCCGGGTCGAGGGTCTCGTGCTCCTGGGCGTAGTACCCGAGCTTGAGGCCGTGCCCCTCGATGATCTCGCCGGTGTCGGGCTTCTCGGCGCCGCCGAGCAGGCGGAGCAGCGTGGTCTTCCCGGCGCCGTTGAGACCCAGGATGACGACGCGGGAGCCCTTGTCGATGGCGAGGTCGACGTCGGTGAAGATCTCCAGCGAGCCGTACGACTTGGACAGGCCCTCCGCCATCAGCGGGGTCTTGCCGCAGGGTGAGGGGTCGGGGAAGCGCAGCTTGGCGACCTTGTCGGAGACCCGCACGGCCTCCAGGCCGGAGAGCAGCCGGTCGGCGCGCTTGGCCATGTTCTGGGCGGCGACGGTCTTGGTGGCCTTGGCGCGCATCTTGTCGGCCTGCGCGTTGAGGGTCGCGGCCTTCTTCTCGGCGTTCTGGCGCTCGCGCTTGCGGCGCTTCTCGTCGGCCTCGCGCTGCTGCTGGTAGAGCTTCCAGCCCATGTTGTAGACGTCGATCTGGGAGCGGTTCGCGTCGAGGTAGAACACCTTGTTGACGACCGTCTCGACCAGGTCGACATCGTGGGAGATCACGATGAAGCCGCCGCGGTAGGACTTGAGGTAGTCGCGCAGCCAGACGATGGAGTCGGCGTCGAGGTGGTTGGTCGGCTCGTCCAGGAGCAGGGTGTCGGCGTCCGAGAAGAGGATCCTGGCCAGCTCGACGCGGCGGCGCTGACCACCGGAGAGCGTGTGCAGCGGCTGGCCGAGGACCCGGTCGGGCAGGCTGAGCGCGGCGGCGATGGTGGCGGCCTCGGCCTCGGCGGCGTAGCCGCCCTTGGTGAGGAACTCCGTCTCCAGGCGCTCGTACTTCTTCATCGCCTTCTCACGGGTGGCGCCCTGCCCGTTCGCCATCCGGTCCTCGTTCTCGCGCATCTTGCGCAGGATCGTGTCGAGACCGCGGGCGGAGAGGATGCGGTCGCGGGCGAGGATCTCGAGGTCGCCGGTGCGCGGGTCCTGCGGGAGGTAGCCCACCTCGCCGGACCTGGTGATGGTGCCCCCGGCGGGGGTGCCCTCGCCCGCGAGGCACTTGGTGAGGGTGGTCTTGCCCGCTCCGTTGCGGCCGACGAGGCCGATGCGGTCGCCCTTGGCGATGCGGAAGGAAGCGGATTCGATGAGGATGCGGGCGCCGGCGCGCAGCTCGATGCCGGAAGCGGTGATCACGGAAAAACTCCAGGGCAGTTTGGACGGCGGAGGGACGAGGGCGGAGGTCTCTCGACGCCGCTAATGCACAAGGAGGAAAGCCATACGGCCCATTCTACTGGCGGTGCGCAACTTCTTTTCCGCGAGCTCGTCGGGACGAACCGTCCGCTGTCCGGCGGGGGACGACACCCGCCTGGGCGCGGCGGCGGTCGGCGAGGACCGGATCCGGGAGGGCATTGTCAGTGCCCGGTGGAAGACTGAGACGCAGATCACATCGGAGTGGTCTGCAGAGCAGACGCGGCACCGGAAGAGGTGAGTGCGATGACCGGCGGGGCGAGCGGCGTTCCCACGATCTACCCGACGATCCTGTACGACGACGCGAAGGCCGCGATCAGAACGCTGACCCAGGGCCTCGGCTTCACCGAGGAGGCGGTCTACGAGGGGGAGAACGGCAGCGTGCTGCATGCCGAGCTGTCCTGCGGCAACGGCAGGGTGATGCTCGGCTCCAAGGGGCGCGAGGGCCTGTTCGCGCAGGCGATGACGGGCGCGGGCCCGGCGGGGGTGTACGTGGTGGTGGAAGAGGTGGACGAGCACTGTGCCCGCGCCAAGGAGTTCGGCGTGGAGATCCTCATGGAGCCGACCGACCAGGACTACGGCTCCCGGGACTACATGGCGCGGGACGCCGAGGGCAATGTGTGGAGCTTCGGGACCTACGCCCCGGGGTCCGGCTGAGCGGACCCCGGGGCGGCGGGCGGGTTTGGCGCGGCGCCCCGGCGGCGGGCGGGCCTTGCGC
>NZ_NTGZ01000406.1 GCF_002551245.1 Streptomyces sp. rh34 | reverse complement strand
GCGGCCGGGAGCGCGCCGTGGGCGGCGGCCCGTACCGCGTGGTGGGCATCGCCGGTCAGCGGCGCGTCGGGGTGGTATCCGGTCATCGCGGTGACGCCGGGGACGAGGTCCAGCAGGGCCGTCGTGACGACCGCGGAGTGCACGTCGATCCGCGGCAGGTACAGGGCCCGGCCGCCGGCGGCCCCGTCCAGCTCGGCGCGCGAGGGGTGACGCCGCTCGGGCCAGCGGGCGGCGTCCCAGCCGTGTCCGAGCAGAACGTCCCCGGCAGGGCGCCCGTTCGCGAACGCACGGATGAGACCGAGGGCCTCGGACAGCGTGCGGGCGCCGGAGAGGTCGAGCCCCGTCAGGGCCAGGCCGGTGGCGGTGGTGTGCACATGCGCGTCGGTGAACGCCGGGGTGACCAGGGCGCCTTCGAGATCGACGACCTCGTCCACGCCGCTCGCGAAGGCGTCGGCGGCCCCTTCGGACCCCACCCAGGCGACATGCCCGCGTTCGACGACCATCGCGGTGGCGAACGGGTCGGCGGGGCTGTGGACGTCTCCGCCGCGCAACAGCACGGTGCGGTGTTCGGGGGCGCTCTGGGGGGCGGTGCTCTGGCTCATGGGACCAGTCTCGCGCCTGTCGGCCGCCGCCCGGCCCCCGGCCCCCTCCGGAGCGGGCGGTCCGCCGTTCAGATACGCGGGGGCCTGGCCTCGTACGGGGTGGACAGGACGACGGTGGTCCGGGTGGACACGCCGGCGAGCGTGCGGATCCGGGTGAGCAGGTGTTCCAGCTCCAGCGGCGTCGCCACGCGCACCTTCAGGATGTAGTTCTCGTCCCCGGCGACGCTGTGGCAGGCCTCCAGTTCGGGCACCCCGGCGAGCCGTTCGGCGATGTCGTCCGGTGCGCTCGGGTCGAACGGCTTCACCGAGATGAACGCGGTGAGGGGCAGCCCGACGGCCTCGGGGTCGACGACCGCGGCATAGCCGCGGATCACCCCGCGCTGCTCCAGTCGGCGGACGCGCTGATGAACCGCCGAAGTGGACAGGCCCGTGGCCTTGCCCAGGTCGGTGTAGCTCATCCGCCCGTCCTTGACGAGCAACTCAACGATCTGACGGTCCAGCTCCTCCATGTGGATCAACCTATGGCCCCGGGCACCGCTCGGCACAGTCGCGCGGGCCACGGAACGGCACCTGCGGGCGGCATGTGACGAATGCCACAGGCTCACGGGTCGGTAACGGCCCGCCTCGCGGTTATCGCGATGCACGGCGGGAAGTGCTTGCTGTGGTCGAGGCCGTGGCGCCTTGTCGGCCCACCCGAGGGGGGAATTTCCATGCAGAGCCTGAAGCTCACCGAACGTACCGAACCGGAGCCTGTCGATCCGGAGCCTGTCGATCCGGACGACGACGGTAGCGCCGACGCGTACGACATGTTCGAGATGGTCCGGGTGATCTGCCCGGACTGCGCCCAGCCCATCGCGCTGCTGGCCGACGAGGACGTCCTGCCGGAGCACGCCCGGTGCCCCACACCGTGGAACCCCTTCGTCCTCACCGTCTGCGCCGGAACCGGCCGCGGCGTGAGCGACGCCCGGCCCGCGGACGAGACGCTGGAGCTCCAGGAGCAGGAAGCGGGGCTGCTGTTGACGCTCCCTCAGGGGCTCGACTGGCGGATGCAGCCCTTCTCGCACGCCGGCGGACCCGGCTCCCGTCCGCTGCGCGTGCCGCGGATGCGGCACGAGGCCGCCTGACCCGTACGCCGTACGCCCTGCCCTCAGCACCACGACGGCCCGGCCGCCGTGGTGTTGTCCGCGGTCCCGCATCCCCCGGTCACCGGCGACAGGGTGCGGGCACCCGCGAACGAGCGCTCGAATCGGCGTGGCAGTGACCCCGGCCCGCCTCGCGGCGTTGGCCCCGTATGACCACGCTGCATTCAACAGTCGGTTCGGGTCGCCGCCGTCTCGCCGTCCCCGCCTCCGAAGAATCGGTTCCGCAGCCGGGAGCGCCCGCACAGCCGCTCCCCCGCTCCACGGGTACCTCACCCATGGGCGCCCCCGTGGACCCGCCCCTCTACAGCGCGCTCCTCAGGCAGTGGGAGAGCGACGGCCGCACACTGCCGGGCCGCCGCGACCCGGAGTGGCACCAGGCCGCGGCACTGCCCCCCTGGCCCCAGGCGCCGCTGCCATTCAGCGCGTCTCGGGACCCGCGAGGTGGCGGGCGATGACCATGCGCTGGATCTGATTGGTGCCCTCCACGATCTGGAGCACCTTCGCCTCGCGCATCAGCCGTTCGACCGGGAAGTCGAGCGTGTAGCCGTATCCGCCGAGCACCTGGACGGCATCGGTGGTCACCCGCATGGCCGCGTCCGTGCAGAACAGCTTCGCCATGGCGGCCTGCCGGGAGAAGGGCTCCCCCGCGTCCCGCAGCCGCGCCGCCTCCAGATACAGCGCACGGCCGGCCTCGATCTGGGTGGCCATGTCGGCGAGCATGAACCGCAGTCCCTGGAAGTCCGCGATGGGGCGGCCGAACTGCCGCCGGTCCGTGGCGTACCGGACGGCCTCGTCCAGGGCGGCCTGGGCGACGCCGACGGCACAGGCGGCGATGCCGAGGCGCCCGGAGTCGAGCGCGGACAGGGCGATGGCGAAGCCCTGGCCCTCCTCGCCGATACGCCGGTCGTCGGCGACCCGTACGCCGTCGAAGTGGAGCTGGGCCGTCGGCGAGCCCTTCATCCCCATCTTCTTCTCGGGGAGAGCGGCGTTCAGCCCCTCGGCGTCTCCGGGGACGAGGAAGGCCGTGATGCCGCGGGGGCCCTCGACGCCGGTGCGGGCGAGCACGGTGCAGAAGTCGGCGACGCCGCCGTGGGTGATCCACGCCTTGGTGCCGGTGATGACCCACTCCTCCCCGTCACGCACGGCCTTGGTGCGCAGGGAGGCGGCGTCGGAGCCGGATGCGGGTTCGGAGAGGCAGTAGGCGCCCAGCAGGCCGCCGGAGAGCATCGCCGTCAGGTGCGTGGCGCGCTGCTCGTCGGTGCCGTATCCGGCCAGGGCGTGGCAGGCCAGGGAGTGGACGCTGACGCCGAGACCGACGGTGAGACGGGCGGCGGCCAGTTCTTCCAGGACCTGGAGGTAGACCTCGTAGGGCTGGTCACCGCCGCCGTGGGCGGAGTCGTACGGGAGTCCCAGAAGTCCGGCCTCGGACAGGAGGGTGAAGACCTCGCGGGGAAAGACTCCCGCATCCTCCTCCTCGGCCGCCCGGGGAGCGATCTCCTTCGACACGATGTCGCGGACGAGCGCGACGAGCTGCCGGGACTCCTCGGTGGGCAGACGGCGTTCCACCGGCTGCGGGGCACGGTCGGACATGACGGCGCTCTCCTCCCTGTCGGGCGTTGCGGCGGTCGCGCGCTCGGGGTCGGAGAGGCGCCGCCGGGTGATCTCCCGGAAGTGACCCGGGAAAAACAGGCTGCCCCGCCGATCCTGCCCTTCCGGATCACGGGTGGCACGGTCATCGGCTGTGGCGGGTTGAGTATGCCCGATCGAATGCCTCCCGTCACGGGGGGTCAACGCGCAGGCCGGACGGCCTGGAGAGGCCGCGGACCACCGGCGAATTGGTCCGGACCATTGACCCGACCGGCCGAGTCCTTCCGCGGTTCCGCCGAAGACCTGGCGACCATGCCGGATCGGGCGCTCCCGCCCGCCGTTCGGCCCGGGCCGTCAGAGCAGACCGAGCTGGGTGACGAGCATCGCGAACACGACCACGAAGGCCCAGCCGGCGATGTGCTCCACCAGCTTCGAGCCGTCCTCGGGGCCGCCGGTGCGCGCACGGCGGGTGTGGTGGGCGTTTCCTGCGGCGGTGGTCGCGGTCATGGCGTCTCGCTCTTCGTGCGGCTTCGGCTGGGGTCCCCCGTGACCCGACCAGAGTGCCAGGACCTCGGGCCACGGAAAACGAGATCCCGGTCACGGCCGGGCGGCCCGGGCGTCCGGGGGCTTCCCGCTCGCCCGGTGCGGCAGGGAAATCGGGCCGGGCCGGGGGACGCGGGCGGGAGCGCGCAGTGGGCGACGCCACACCTGTCTCTTATACACATCT
>NZ_NTGZ01000405.1 GCF_002551245.1 Streptomyces sp. rh34 | reverse complement strand
CATCTGGGCCCGTACGGGGCGCTGCGCCACGCGCTCGCGGTGCTCGTCGCGCTCGCCGCGGGCGAACTGCTGCTGCGGCACTGCGTGCGGCGGTTCGGCGGGGTCACCGGGGACGTCTTCGGGGGCGTCGAGGAGACCGCGGCGACGGCGGCCCTGGTGGCGCTGGCGCTCGGGACCTGACGGCGCGGCGCATCGGGGCGACCGCCGCGACGGCCGCCGTACAGCCCGTCGCACCGGCCGGAACCGACCGCCGTAACAGTCGGGAACGGCCCGCCGCCGTCACGGAGCAGGAACCGCGCGCGTAGGCTCATTCCCGGCACATCGTCGGGGCGTCTACGATGCGCCGGGCACGGTCGGCCCACCCCTCGACCGAACTCGAACTCAACGGAAGCGAGATTTCACCACCGTGACTGCTCTCACTCTCAGCACTGCCGGTGCGCCGACGCTGCGCGCCGACGCACTCGTCGTCGGCGTCGCCAAGGGCGTCAAGGGCCCGGTCCTCGCGCCCGGCGCCGAGGCCGTGGACAAGGCGTTCGGCGGAAAGCTCGCCGCCGTCCTCGCGACCCTGGGCGCCACCGGTGCCGAGGGCGAACTGACCAAGCTGCCCGCCGCGTCCGGTCTCAAGGCCCCGGTCGTCGTCGCGGTCGGTCTCGGTCCGGTCCCGGACAAGGAGGACGCCTACGACGCCGAGGCGCTGCGCCGCGCCGCGGGCACCGCGGCCCGTGCGCTGCACGGCTCCAAGAAGGCCGGCTTCGCGCTGCCCGCCGCCTCCGTCGAGGACGCCGCCGCCGTCGCCGAGGGCGCGCTCCTGGGCGCGTACGCCTTCACCGCCTACCAGGGCGGCGAGAACAAGCTCGCCCCCAAGGACGCGAAGTCCAAGGACAGCGGCCCGAAGCTGCCGCTCGCCGAGGTGGCCCTGCTCGGCGCCAAGCCGCGCGACAAGGCCTACAAGGCCGCCGTCGAGCGCGCCCTGGCGCTGGTCGAGGAGATCAACCGCGCCCGCGACCTGATCAACACCCCGCCGAACGACCTGTACCCGGAGTCCTTCGCCGCCGTGGCCACCGCCGCGGGCAAGGAGCACGGCGTCAAGGTCCAGGTCCTCGACGAGAAGGCCCTCGTCAAGGGCGGCTTCGGCGGCATCCTCGGCGTCGGCCAGGGCGCCGAGCGCGGCCCGCGCCTGGTGAAGCTCGCCTACACGCACCCGAAGGCGGAGAAGACCCTGGCCCTGGTGGGCAAGGGCATCACCTACGACTCGGGCGGCATCTCGCTCAAGCCGGCCGGGCACAACGAGACGATGAAGTGCGACATGGCCGGCGCCGCCGCCGTGTTCGCCGCCGTCGTCACGGCCGCCCGCCTGGGCCTGAAGGTCAACGTCACCGGCTGGCTGGCGCTGGCCGAGAACATGCCCTCCGGCAACGCCACCCGCCCCGGTGACGTGCTCCGCATGTACAGCGGCAAGACCGTCGAGGTGCTCAACACCGACGCCGAGGGCCGGCTCGTCCTGGCCGACGCGCTGACCCGCGCCTCGGAGGAGAAGCCGGACGCGATCGTCGACGTGGCGACCCTGACCGGCGCGATGGTGCTGGCACTCGGCAACCGCACCTTCGGTGTGATGGCCAACGACGACGCCTTCCGCACGTCGATCCACGAGATCGCCGAGGAGGTCGGCGAGCCCTCCTGGCCGATGCCGCTCCCCGCCGACCTGCGCAAGGGCATGGACTCCCCCACCGCCGACATCGCCAACATGGGCGAGCGCATGGGCGGCGGCCTGGTGGCCGGTCTGTTCCTCAAGGAGTTCGTGGGCGAGGGCATCGCCTGGGCGCACCTGGACATCGCGGGCCCGGCCTTCCACGAGGGCGCGCCGTACGGCTACACGCCCAAGGGCGGCACCGGCTCCGCGGTCCGCACCCTGGTGCGGCTCGCCGAGCGCACCGCCGCCGGCGACCTCGGCTGAGTTCCCGCCTTCCGTCGCGTACGGCCCCGGGCACAGGTCCGGGGCCGTAGGTGTTCTCGGAGCGGAAGCGGCAAGGATGAGCGGCAGAGGACGGATGGGCGACGGCGGGCGAGCGGGTTTCGCTCTCGACGAACACCGGCCGAATCCGTAGCGATCCACGCAGCAGTAACCCTCCGGAACGGACGATCATCCGTCCCGGACCCGGGCCCCGCGTCCCGCCCACCGTCGACAAGTGCGAAGATGGGTTCTCGGCAGGACAGGGCCCCCACCACAGGGCCGAAGACAAAAGCGGCCGCACACCAGCCGACCGGCCGGTCACACCCCAGCCATGGGGCCCGGCGTACGGCGCACATGCATGGAGGACGTGACGTGGCGAACGACGCCAGCACCGTTTTCGACCTAGTGATCCTCGGCGGTGGCAGTGGCGGTTACGCCGCGGCCCTGCGCGGAGCGCAGCTGGGCCTGGACGTCGCCCTGATCGAGAAGGGCAAGGTCGGCGGCACCTGCCTGCACAACGGCTGCATTCCCACGAAGGCGCTGCTGCACGCGGGCGAGATCGCGGACCAGGCCCGCGAGTCGGCCCAGTTCGGCGTGAAGGCGACCTTCGAGGGCATCGACATGGAGGCCGTCAACAAGTACAAGGACGAGGTGATCTCGGGCCTGTACAAGGGTCTCCAGGGACTCATCGCCTCGCGCAAGGTCCACTACATCGAGGGCGAGGGCAAGCTCTCCTCCCCCACCTCGGTGGACGTGAACGGCCAGCGTGTCCAGGGCCGCCACGTGCTGCTGGCGACCGGCTCCGTGCCGAAGTCGCTGCCCGGCCTGGAGATCGACGGCAACCGGATCATCTCCTCGGACCACGCGCTGAAGATGGACCGTGTCCCGAAGTCCGCGATCGTGCTGGGCGGCGGCGTCATCGGCGTCGAGTTCGCCTCGGCGTGGAAGTCCTTCGGCACCGAGATCACCATCGTCGAGGGCCTCAAGCACCTCGTCCCGGTCGAGGACGAGAACAGCTCCAAGCTTCTTGAGCGCGCGTTCCGCAAGCGCGGCATCAGGTTCAACCTCGGCACCTTCTTCGACAAGGCCGAGTACACCGAGGACGGCGTCCGCGTGACGCTCGCCGACGGCAAGACCTTCGAGGCGGAGCTGCTGCTCGTCGCCATCGGCCGCGGCCCGGTCTCGCAGGGCCTGGGCTACGAGGAGCAGGGCGTCGCGATGGACCGCGGCTATGTCCTGGTCGACGAGTACATGCAGACCAACGTCCCGACGATCTCGGCCGTGGGCGACCTCGTCCCGACCCTCCAGCTCGCCCACGTCGGCTTCGCCGAGGGCATCCTGGTGGCGGAGCGTCTCGCCGGTCTCAAGACCGTCCCGATCGACTACGACGGCGTGCCCAAGGTGACGTACTGCCACCCCGAGGTCGCGTCCGTCGGCATCACCGAGGCCAAGGCCAAGGAGATCTACGGCGCGGACAAGGTCGTCGCCCTCAAGTACAACCTCGCGGGCAACGGCAAGAGCAAGATCCTCAAGACCGCGGGCGAGATCAAGCTCGTCCAGGTCAAGGACGGTGCCGTGGTCGGCGTCCACATGGTGGGCGACCGCATGGGCGAGCAGGTCGGCGAAGCCCAGCTGATCTACAACTGGGAAGCGCTGCCCTCCGAGGTCGCCCAGCTCATCCACGCACACCCGACGCAGAACGAGGCGATGGGCGAGGCTCACCTGGCGCTGGCCGGCAAGCCTCTCCACGCCCACGACTGATCCCCCGGTCCCGGGCGCGACGACCGACCACTTCCGCAATTTCGTAAGGAGCAACTGAAACCATGTCGGTTTCCGTAACCCTTCCGGCGCTCGGCGAGAGCGTCACCGAGGGCACTGTCACCCGTTGGCTGAAGGCCGAGGGCGAGCGCGTCGAGGCCGACGAGCCGTTGCTCGAGGTCTCGACCGACAAGGTCGACACCGAGATCCCGGCCCCCGCGTCCGGTGTTCTGGCCTCCATCAAGGTCGCCGAGGACGAGACCGTCGAGGTCGGCGCCGAGCTGGCCGTCATCGACGACGGCTCGGGCGCTCCGGCCGAGGCCGAGGCCCCGGCTGCCGAGGCCCCCGCCGCCGAGCCCGCCTCCACCCCGGCCCCGCAGGCCGAGGA
>NZ_NTGZ01000404.1 GCF_002551245.1 Streptomyces sp. rh34 | reverse complement strand
GACGCGGCCTTGGCGGACGGGGGACGCTCGCCCTCGCCGCGGCCGCGCGCGTCGCCGCCGTCGGCGGCGGCCGCGGTGTGCTCCTCACGGTCGGCGGGCGGGGCCTGGCCGGTGGGGTCGCTCTCCCCGGCGGGCGCGGGCACCCGCGGCTCGCCGTTCGCCTTGCGCCGCCGCTCCGCCGGGGAGGACGCCTGGAGGCCCATCCCGCCTCCGGTGGTACGGAACAGCTCGTCGGCCCCCGGCAGACTCACTCGACGTGACACCGGGCGAGCACCTCCCTGGCGAGCTGGCGATAGGCGGCTGCGCCGACCGAGTTGGAGGCGTAGGTGGTGATGGGCTCACCGGCGACCGTGGTCTCCGGGAAGCGCACCGTGCGCCCGATGACCGTGTGGTAGACGTGCTCGTCGAAGGCCTCGACGACGCGCGCCAGGACCTCGCGGCTGTGCACCGTGCGGGAGTCGTACATGGTGGCGAGGATGCCGTCGAGCTCCAGCTCCGGGTTGAGCCGTTCCTGGACCTTCTCGATGGTCTCGGTGAGCAGCGCCACCCCGCGCAGCGCGAAGAACTCGCATTCGAGCGGCACTATGACCTTGTGAGCTGCCGTCAGGGCGTTCACGGTGAGCAGGCCGAGCGAGGGCTGGCAGTCGATCACGATGTAGTCGTAGTCGGCCATCAGCGGCTTCAGGGCGCGCTGCAGCGTGGACTCGCGGGCCACCTCGCTGACGAGCTGCACCTCGGCCGCGGAGAGGTCGATGTTGCTCGGCAGCAGGTCCATGTTGGGGACCGCGGTTTTGAGCAGGACGTCGTCGGCCGCCATGCCCCGCTCCATGAGCAGGTTGTAGACGGTGAGGTCGAGCTCCATCGGGTTGACCCCGAGGCCGACGGAGAGGGCGCCCTGCGGGTCGAAGTCGACGAGCAGGACCCGGCGTCCGTACTCCGCGAGCGCGGCGCCCAGGTTGATGGTCGACGTGGTCTTGCCGACGCCGCCCTTCTGGTTGCACATCGCGATGATCTTCGCGGGGCCGTGGTCGGTCAGGGGGCCCGGGATCGGGAAGTACGGCAGGGGCCGTCCGGTCGGGCCGATGCGCTCGCGGCGCTGACGCGCGGCGTCGGGCGCGAGGGTGGCCGCGTACTCCGGATCGGGCTCGTACTCGGCGTCGGGGTCGTAGAAGTGCCCCTCGGGCACCTCGGCGAAGTCGGCGAAGCGGTCGGTGTCCCGGCTGCTCTCGTTGCCGGCCGTGGCGTTCACGTGTAGGCCGTCCATCATCTGGGGGGCTGTCGTCATGTGCTGTTGGGTGGCGAAGGTGCGGACAGCGACGGAGCCGACAGCTTCGAGCCCGATCGGGCTCAGACCCCGTGCAGGCATCCCTGGTTGACCACCCCCGGGAGTAATTGTCGACTCATTCACAAGTCGTCTTACCTCCTTGGACGTGACCAGGAAACTTATCGATAGGTCAGCGTGGCACCATGCCGACGATTGGCGACTCTATGGCGTGTCACCGGTTCGCAGCAACACAATCCGCCGGACCCGGCCCGATGTGTCGGCAATCGAACGCCTCGCTGTCAAGGGTGCACAGCGACCAAGCCGCACATTTCACCGCTGCACGAAACGGGTAAAGGGCTACGTTCGGCGCGAGTTGCGCAAGGGCCCCACAGGGCCCGATACACGTCGGCCGGACCTTGCTCGGCAAGGTCCGGCCGGACGTGCGATGTTGACGGAGCGGATTGACCCGTCAGCCGAGGAGCGTGCTCAGCTCGACGTGCGGGAGACCGTGCGCCTCGGCCACCTCGCGGTAAACCACCTGGCCCTCATGGGTGTTGAGACCCTTGGCGAGAGCGGCGTCGCGGCGCAGGGCGTCGGCCCAGCCGCGGTTCGCGAGCTCCACGATGTAGGGCAGCGTCGCGTTGGTGAGCGCGTAGGTGGAGGTGTGGGGCACCGCGCCGGGCATGTTGGCGACGCAGTAGAAGACCGAGTCGTGCACCTGGAACGCCGGCTCGGCGTGGGTCGTCGGACGCGAGTCCTCGAAGCAGCCACCCTGGTCGATTGCAATGTCGACAAGTACACTTCCGGGCTTCATCTTGGCGACGAGCTCGTTGGTGACCAGCTTCGGGGCCTTGGCTCCGGGGATCAGCACGGCGCCGATGACGAGGTCGGCCTCGACGACGGCCTTCTCCAGTTCGAAGGCGTTGGAGACGACGGTCTGCACCTTGGTGCCGAAGATCTTGTCGGCCTCGCGCAGCTTGTTGATGTCACGGTCGAGCAGCGTGACGTGGAAGCCGAGGCCCACGGCGATCTGCGTGGCGTTCCAGCCGGAGACGCCTCCGCCGATGACGACGGCCCTGCCCGCCGCGGTGCCGGGGACGCCACCGGGCAGCACGCCGCGGCCACCGACGGAGCGCATCAGGTGGTACGCGCCGACCTGCGGGGCGAGACGGCCCGCGACCTCGGACATCGGGGCGAGCAGCGGGAGGGCGCGGTTCGCGGTCTCGACCGTCTCGTAGGCGATGGCGGTGGTGCCGGAGGCCAGCAGCGCGTCGGTGCACTCACGGGAGGCGGCGAGGTGCAGGTACGTGAAGAGGGTCTGGTCCTTGCGGAGGCGGTGGTACTCCTCGGCGACCGGCTCCTTGACCTTCAGCAGCAGGTCGGCGGCGGCCCAGACCTCGTCGGCGGTGGGCAGGATCTGCGCGCCGGCGGCGACGAACTCCTGGTCCGTGATGGACGAGCCCACGCCGGCGTCCTGCTCGATGACGACCTGGTGGCCGTGGCGGACGAGCTCATGCACTCCGGCGGGGGTGATCGCCACCCGGAACTCGTTGTTCTTGACTTCGCGGGGGATGCCGACCTTCACGTCGATCACGGTCCTTGGCTCGGAGGGTTATCCGGGCAGGACGGTGCACACCCGGACATTTACAGCATAAATGGAGACGCCACGAAGGAACGCGGCAGAGCCAGTCTAATGAAGGACTTCGTGCTGTCTAGCCTTACAAAGCCTCAATTTTCTGTCGAAGCACTGCGGATTTCGTAGGCAGAGGGCTCCTCGCCCAGCAATCTGTCGGCCGCACCCCGGTGCAGCCGGGCCGCCGCGGGGTCCCCGAGCCGGTCCAGCGTGTCGGCCAGCCGCAGCTGGAGCGCCGCCTGAAGCCGCACGTCACCGGCGCGCCGGGCCAGGTCGACGGCCTCCCGGCAGGTCTGGAGGCAATCGTGCGGCCGGCCCGCGTACTCCTGGACCCGGGCCGCCTCACTCAGCGCCCGCGCCTGGCCCGCCGGATCTCCGAGCCTGCGCCGGCCGGCCGCGGCGGCGCGCCAGTTCCGCAGCGCCTCGCCGTAGCGCCCGGCATACGTGTGGACCGCCCCGAGCCTGTCTCTTATACACATCTAGATGTGTATAAGAGACAGCGCCAGTTCCGCAGCGCCTCGCCGTAGCGCCCGGCATACGTGTGGACCGCCCCGAGCCGCCCGTACAGCCGGGCCTCGTCGGCGCGCTCCCCCTGGGTCAGGCGCTGGGAGAGCGCCCGGCCGTACCAGTCGGCGGCCCGGTGGTAGTCCCCCAGCTCCTCGTACGCGCCGCCCACGGATTCCATCGCGCGTCCGGTGGCGTACAGGTCCCTCGCCGCCTTTCCCGCGTCCAGCGCGGCCCGGTAGCGGGTCAGCGCGTCCCGGGTGCGTCCGGTGCGGGCGTCCAGATCCGCGAGATTGAGCAGTGCGGCCGCCTGCTCACGGGGCAGCTCCCGGCGCAGCGCCACGTCCAGCACCAGACCGTGCAGCCCGTACAGCTCGGGGGCGGCCTCCTCCGTCCCCCGGTGCGCGGCCAGCGCCCGCACCAGGGCCGCCACCAGCCGCCGCGCCAGGGTGTCGAGCTCGCCATCCGCCACGGCGAGGCGGGCCGAGGCGAGCAGGGCGGGCTGGCGGACCCGCAGCCACGCGCCCGCCTCGTCCGCGTTCGGGAAGCGCAGCGAGCGGGGCAGGCCGGCGAGCTTGCGGCGGGCGGCGGAGCCCTCCGGCTCGGTGACCGCCCGGCAGGACTGGAGCCGGCGCACGGTC
>NZ_NTGZ01000403.1 GCF_002551245.1 Streptomyces sp. rh34 | reverse complement strand
AGAGATGTGTATAAGAGACAGGACGCGGCCGGGCCGGGCTCGGCGCCGGGGGGCGGCGCGGCGGTGGCACCGGCAGCGGAGCGCCGACGCGGCGGTGGGTCTTCTCGGTCGAGGGCAGGAGCGATCACGACCGTGAGGTTAGCCTAACCTAAATTGCCCTGGTCAAGAGGGATCCGGAATCGTGTCCCCCGCGTGACCCACGTGACCCGGGCGATCCCCGGGTGGCGGCACTTTCCGGTCGAAGCGGCGGTGGGGCGCATTGGGGGCTTCCTCGTGTATCCGCAGGTCACGAGGTGGTTTCGCGTTGAACCGTCGAAGCCTGTCCATATGTTGGACGGTTCGCGCGAGGCGTCTGAGCTGCCCGAATGACCATTCGGTCGGGTCGAACGCCCGTCCGCGGCCGGAAGCTGGCCGTCGATGTGCGCTCACTTTCCGCATGCGTAAGACTCCTGACCGCAATCAGGCACACGACCAAGGAGTCTTCACTCATGCGACGCAACCCTCACGCGATCTTCGCGACCATCACGGCGAGCGCCCTTCTGCTCGGCGGATTCGCGACCGCCACCGCCCAGGCCGCACCGGCGGGGGCGGAGAGCCTCTACGCGCCCTCGGCGCTCGTCCTCACCGTGGCCCGCGGCGAGGACCCGCAGACCGCCACCGTCGAACGGGCCGTGACGCTCACCTGCGCCCCCACCGCCGAGGGGACGCACCCCGATCCCGCGGCAGCCTGCGCGGAACTGGCCGCGGTCCGGGGGGAGTTCTCCGAACTGACCGCGGGACCGTCGAACCGGACCTGCACCCGCCAGTGGGACCCGGTCGTGGTGACCGCCCACGGTGTCTGGCAGGGCAGGCAGGTCGAGTTCAGCGCCACGTACGGCAACGCCTGCGAGATGGCGGGCAGCATGAACGACAACGCCGTATTCGCCTTCTGACCCACCGGGGCGTGCTGACGCCGGGGTGACGGAGCGCACCACCCTCCCGCCCGACGCGTCCGGCGATCCGCCCCGCCCGGCGTGCCCCGCACACGCCACCCGTTCACGACGACCGGGAGCCATGCGGTCGCCCCAGCCGTTTCCGCCGCGGCGGGCGGCGACCCGTCCCGGTCGGCTCGTCACCGGTCGGCTCGTCACCGGACGGGCCCGCGTCCGGATGGCCCCGGGCCGGGGATGTCGCGCCCTACCTGCCCGCCGCGGAACCGGAGTACGGCAGCAGTGCCATCTCGCGGGCGTTCTTGATGGCCGCGGCCACCTGACGCTGCTGCTGGGCGCTGATCCGGGTGACCCGCCGGCTGCGGATCTTCCCCCGGTCGGAGATGAACCGCCGCAGCAGATCGGTGTCCTTGTAGTCGATGTACGTGATCCCGGCGGCGTCCAAGGGGTTCGGCCGGGTCTTGAGCGGCTTGCGGGGGTCCTGCTGACGTGCCATGGGACTTCCTCGTGCTCGGTGTGTCGGGAGTGTTGGGCGTGCGGTCGGTGGGCCGTGGCCGCGGGGGTACGGGGTCGGGGTGCGGGCGGTACGGAGCGGGGTCAGTGGACCGGGTCGAGGAGCGCGTCGAACGCGGCGGGCAGGCTCTTCCACGTCTCCCGGCCGGAGCCGTACTCCTCGTCCGTGAGCAGGCAGGAGTCCAGCAGGCCGGTCAGGCCGTCGCGGTCGAGGCCGGGGGAGACGAAGACCAGGTGCTGGCAGCAGTCGCCGTGCTCCGGGTGCCAGTCCAGTGCGGCGGCCGCCCGCCGGTAGGGCGGCACCATGGACCAGGCGGCGTCCGGGAGTGAGGCGAGCCAGGGGCCGGTGTCCTCCACACACAGCGCGCCGCCCGCGGCATCCCAGGAGAGCAGGGTGTCGGGCCGGTCCGCGAGCCAGAACCGGCCGCGGCTGCGGGCAGCCGCGCAGCTCAGGTCCTCCAGTGCGTCGAGAAGGCGCTCGGGGTGGAAGGGCCGGTGCCGCCGCCAGACGAGCGTGCCCACCCCGGCCTCGTCCGCCTCCTGCGGAAGCAGCGCGCAGGCCGGGTGCTGGCCCGCGTCCGCCGCCTCCACGTCGAATCCCGCGAAGGCGAGCCGGGCCAACTCGGCGGAACCGGCCCGGGCCTGGCGGGCCGTCGGGTGCAGCTGCCGGATCAGGGCGTGGTCCTCCTCGTCGGCCGCCGGGCTCGGCGTCACGGCCAGGACGGGTGCGTACTCCATCTGCCGGGCCCACGTGTCGCCGATGGTCCGCCGGTCGGCAGGCGCCGCCGCGAGGCCGGCCTCGGCCAGATCGTCGCCGTTGGAAAGGCAGGGCAGGACGAGGGTGGGGTCGACCGCCGCGAACACGTTGGTGACCTCGGCGGTGGTGGTGTGCGCGGCGATCACCTCGGCCATGGACTTCGGCTCGACGGAGTCCCAGAGCTCCAGGACGGCGAGGCGGGTGCGACCGTCCCCCGCGAGGCGTTCGAGTTCGGGGACGAGGTCCTCGCGCAGTGCGCAGCAGGCGCATTCGTTCACCAGCGGTGTATCTCCGGAGGCCAGTTCGCCGCCGGCGTCCCGCAGGGAGCGACGTACCGTCCCGCCGGTGGCCGTGGACAGGTCGTGGTGCAGCGCGACACTGTGCGGGACGTCCCGCAGCAGCCCTTCCACCACGTCGCGGCGTGCCTCGGAGTGCAGGCCGCAGACGATGACGACGGGCAGTTTCGTGCGGTGCTCGCTCACCGGGCCTCACCGCGTCCGTAGCGGCGTTCGAAGCGCTCGACGCGTCCGGCGGTGTCCAGGACGCGGGCGGTGCCGGTGTAGAAGGGGTGGCTCGCGGAGGAGATCTCCACGTCGACCACCGGGTAGGTGTTGCCGTCCACCCACGCGACGGTGCGGTCACTGGTCATGGTGGAGCGGGTGAGGAACGCGAAGTCGGCGGCCTTGTCGCGGAAGACGACGGGGCCGTAGGAGGGGTGGATTCCGGGCTTCATGACGATCTCCTGGGAGTCGGGTCTGGGGTGTGCGCGGGGGAGGGCCGGACCGGCGGGGCCTCAGCGCTCCTCGCGGAAGTCGACATGGCGGCGGGCGACCGGGTCGTACTTCCGCAGCACCATCCGGTCGGGGTCGTTCCGCCGGTTCTTGCGGGTGACATAGGTGTAGCCGGTCCCCGCGGTGGAGCGGAGCTTGATGACCGGGCGTACTTCGTTGCGAGCCATGGGCGCTACTATATGGCAATGGTTTCCATTTTCAATAATGGATGCGTCGAAGGAGAGGCAGGTAACTTTTCATGTCCGCCCACTGCCAACTGACCGGCTCGAAGCCGGGGTTCGGCAACAACATCTCCCACTCGCACCGCCGGACGTCCCGCCGGTTCGACCCGAATGTTCAGCGCAAGCGGTACTGGCTGCCCGGCGAGGGGCGGTATGTGCGCCTCACACTGAGTGCTCGGGCGATCAAGACCGTCGACAGCATCGGCATCGAGGCCGCGGTCGCGCGCATCCGCGCGCGGGGAGGGAAGGTCTGATGGCGAAGAAGAGCAAGATCGCGCGGAACGACCGGCGTCGGGAGACCGTCGACCGCTACGCCGCCCGCAGGGCCGAGCTGAAGGAGATCATCCGTCGGCCCGGCACGCCGGAGCGTGAACGCGTCGCGGCCGTCGAGGAGTTGCGGCGTCAGCCGCGCGATGCCAGTGCCACGCGGGTGCGCAACCGCGACAGCGTCGACGGCAGGCCCCGGGGGTACCTGCGCAGGTTCGGACTCTCCCGGGTCCGGATGCGTGAGCAGGCCCACGCCGGATTTCTCCCGGGGGTGACCAAGTCCTCCTGGTGAGGGCGGTCTGAGCACCGGAGCGGGTGGTGGTGCGGCGGTTGCGCCGCGCCACCACCCGCTCCGCGTCGATCAGCGGCCGACCGGGTCGGCGTGCGCCCCGTCCCCGGGGGCGAGGAGGGCGAGGTGGCCGCCGTCGTTCAGGGGCGTCGGGACGGTCAGGGTCGTGAGCAGGTCCGCCCGGTCCGCGTCGAAGACGTGGACCTCGCCGTGGCCTCCCCGGCTGACCGCCACCAGGCCCGCGCCGGGGGAGGCGGCGACGGCCCGCCGCTGCACGCCGTCCCAGGGGGTGCCGCCGCGTCGGGGCGCACCGGACATGGCGGGCAGGGGCAGGCGCGCGCCGACCTCCGGGCGGGATC
>NZ_NTGZ01000402.1 GCF_002551245.1 Streptomyces sp. rh34 | reverse complement strand
AGATGTGTATAAGAGACAGAGGCACACTGGGGCAGCCCCCGAATCCCCGTCCGAAGGAGCGTGCAGTGGCACTCAGCCGTGAAGAGCGCGAACAGTTCCTCGCCGAACCCCATGTCGCCGCACTGGCCGTCGCGTCGGGGAGCAGCGGCCGGGCCCCGCTCAGCGTTCCCATCTGGTACCAGTACACGCCGGGCGGCGACGTACGCATTCTCACCGGCCGCACCTCGCGCAAGGCCGAACTGATCGACGCGGCGGGCCGGTTCACGCTGCTGGTCGACCGGCTGGAGCCGACCATCCGCTACGTCTCCGTCGAGGGGCCCGTCGTCGACACCCGACCCGCCACGCGGGCGGACCTGGAGGAGGTGTCGGCGCGCTACCTTCCGGCCGAGAAGGTCGCCGGTTACGTGGACTTCGCCTGGGAGAACCACGGGGAGCAGGTGGTGATCACCCTGCGCCCCGAGCGCTGGGTCAGCTCGGACCTCGGCCAGGTCTGAGCCTCGGCCGTGCCGCCCGCGCGGGGGAGACCCGCCTGCAGTGCCCACTCTCGTTCACCGGAGATGACGTCACGAAGTGTGACCGCCGGCCACCTGCGGTACCCATTCCGGTGATCCACCGCGCTCGGTGGGATGCGAGAGACACGACGGCATCGACGATGTCCTCCGGCTCGCCTGCCCGGCTCAGGGGGACGGTCTCCCGGGCGCCTGATCGATCAGCGTCCATGCCGGCGGCATGCTGCCGCCGCGGCGTAACGAACGCCCGGTGCCCGGCAGGAGGACCTGCCGGGCACCGGGCTCCGGATCGAACGGGGCGGGCCCTGGTTCAGACCGCCGGGGCCGGGTACGTCGGGTACTCCACCCCGGAGACGTGCTGGACGACCCGGATGACCTGGCACGAGTAGCCGAACTCGTTGTCGTACCAGAGGTAGAGGATCGCGTTGTCGCCGTCGACCTTGGTGGCTCCCGCGTCGACGATCGAGGCGTGGCGCGAGCCGATGAAGTCGCTGGAGACCGCGTCGGGCGCGCTGATGAAGTCGATCTGCCGCTTGAGCGGCGAGGCCAGCGACACGTTGCGGAGGTAGTCGAGAACCTCTTCACGGGTGGTCTCGCGCTCCAGCCGCAGGCTGAGGATCGCGATCGAGACGTCGGGCACCGGGACGCGGATGGAGCTGCCGGTGATCGGGGCGTCGAGGTCGGGCAGCGCCTTCGCCACGGCCGAGGCGGCACCGGTCTCGGTGATGACCATGTTGAGCGCCGCCGAACGGCCACGGCGGTCGGAGCTGTGGTAATTGTCCAGCAGGTTCTGGTCGTTGGTGTACGAGTGGACCGTTTCCACGTGCCCGCGCAGAACGCCGTACTCGTCCGCCATCGCCTTCAGCGGCGGCACGATCGCGTTGGTCGTGCAGGACGCGCAGGACAGGATCCGCTCGTCCGGCTTGATCGTGTCGTGGTTGACGCCGTGCACGATGTTGGGGACGTCGCCCTTGCCCGGTGCGGTGAGCACGACCTTGGCGATGCCCGCCCGGAGGTGCTTGGAGAGACCCTCGCGGTCGCGCCACCGGCCGGTGTTGTCGATCAGGATGGCGTCCTTGATGCCGTACGCCGTGTAGTCGACCGTCGTCGGGTCGTCGGAGTAGATCATCTGGATCGCGTTGCCGTTGGCGATGATCTTGCTGTTCGCCTCGTCGACGGTGATCGTGCCCTGGAACTGGCCGTGGATCGAGTCGCGCCGCAGCAGCGAGGCGCGCTTGACGATGTCCTGGCCGGAGCCCTTGCGGACGACGATGGCCCGCAGACGCAGGCCGTTGCCCGAGCCGGCCTTCTCGATGAGCAGACGGGCCAGGAGCCGGCCGATGCGGCCGAAACCGTAGAGCACCACATCACGCGATGCGCGGCGCTCGATCTTGTTGTCGCCCGTCGCCCCGGCGACGGCCTCGGCGGTGAACGCCTCGACCGAGAGCCCGCGCCCGTCGGCCCGGTACGTCGCGGCCAGCATGCCTATGTCGATCTGGGAGGGGCCGAGATCGAGCGTCGTCAGAGCCTTCAGGAAGGGCATCGTCTCGGTGACCGAGAGCTCCTCGCCCGCGATCTGCCGGGCGAAGCGGTGGGTCTTGAGGATGCTGACCACCGACTTGTTCACCAGGGAGCGGCTGTGCAGCAGGACGTTGACGTCCTGCTCGCGGTGCAGCTTCCCGATGATCGGGATCATCGACTCCGCGATCTCCTCGCGGTGCATCCAGTTGGTGAACGAGTCGTCATTGACAGTCACAAGTTTATCTTTCGAGCTAGGCGGCGCTCATATGGTAACCGGCCGCCTCGTCGCCCCTTCGAGTGGTCCCCTGCCTGCGGGTGAACCCCGTAGCGGCACCTCGTGCGCGGTCTCGGCGGGCCGGAAGTGTCCAGCATGTGGGCAGCCCGTCGACGCTCCGGAGCGATTCGGGGTCAAGGTGGTGAAATCGGGCGCACGTGCGAGGGTTCATACCAGAGTGGGACGGATGGCGGGCAAGTTCGACAACTGCCCGTCGCGCATACGTCATTGACGACTACCGTGTGTGCCCGGTGATCAACGGTGGGCTCACAACGTTCGGCCTGCCCGACCGATGACCCGCGCCTGACCGACCACCGTAGGGGCCACCGCATGGACGCCGGCATGACCGCCGATCCCCGGTGCCCCCTGTACCGAGGACGCTGATGTCTCAACTTCGCGCCCCCGACGCGCGACCGGACCGCCGTGAAGGCGGGCGGCACGGCCGCCCCGGCACGCGCGCCCACTCGGCCACGAGCAGGTCGCGTGCCGCAGGGCCTCCCCCCGAGGCCCGCATGCGCCCCCAGCTGCTCCGGACCGCTCTGCTCCCGGCCGTCGCCGCCGTGCTCAGCGGCGCCGCGGCCGTCATCTTCACCGTCCGCGCCGGAGCCGTCGGCTCCTCGCCCAGCCTCTGGGCGGCGCTCGGTGGATCTGGTGCGCTCGCCGTCGCCGCCGTCGCCGCCGCCTACCTCGGCGCCAACCGCGTCGCGGGCCAGGTGCTCGACCGGGCCCTCGCGCTCCGGCGTCTCAGCGCCCAGGGCCAGGCGGAGCTGCAACGGGTGGTGGAACAGCTCCGAAACGGGGAAACCGTCGCCACCCGCCCGCCGGCGCAGCCCCCCGCGCCCGGGGCCGACGCCTTCGACCTGCTCGGCCAGGAGATGGCGCGGTCCCAGGAAGCCGCCGTCGCCGCCGTCGTCCAGGCGTCCCAGCTCTTCAGCAGCGCGGGCAACGAACAGAAGGTCGAGGTCTTCGTCAACCTCGCACGACGGCTGCAATCCCTCGTCCACCGCGAGATCCAGATCCTCGACGAGCTGGAGCACGAGGTCGAGGACCCCGACCTCCTCAAGGGCCTCTTCCACGTCGACCATCTCGCCACCCGGATCCGCCGCCACGCGGAGAACCTCGCCGTGCTCGGCGGGGCCGTCTCCCGGCGGCAGTGGAGCAACCCGGTCACCATGACCGAGGTGCTCCGCTCGGCCATCGCCGAGGTCGAGCAGTACCCCCGGGTCAAGCTGGTCCCGCCGATGGAGGGCACCCTGCGCGGCCACGCCGTCGCCGACGTGATCCACCTGCTGGCCGAGCTGGTAGAGAACGCCACGGTGTTCTCCGCCCCGCACACCCAGGTGCTGCTGCGCGTCCAGCACGTCACCGCCGGCCTCGCCCTGGAGGTGGAGGACCGTGGTCTCGGGATGCCGGACCACGAGCAGCAGCGGATGAACGCCCTGCTCTCCGACCCCGACCAGGTCAACGTCGCCCACCTGCTGCAGGACGGCCGGATCGGCCTGTTCGTCGTCTCGGCCCTGGCCCGCCGCCACGGCATCGCCGTCCGGCTGCAGAGCAACATCTACGGCGGTACGCAGGCGGTGCTGGTTCTCCCGCAGTCGCTGCTCGGGACCGATCCCGACGCCCCGCAGCCGCCCGACGCCGTGCCCGTACCGCCCCCCGGCGCCGTGCACCGGCCGCCCGCCGAGGCCGGGACCCCCGCCGCCCCGCCGAAGAGCGGTGCGACGAGGTCCGAGGCTCCGGCCCGGACGTCCGCGGGCGGCTCGCACCAGGGGCCCGGCAGCGGGCCTGTCTCTTATACACATCT
>NZ_NTGZ01000401.1 GCF_002551245.1 Streptomyces sp. rh34 | reverse complement strand
AACCCGCGCTGCGCTGGCCCGGCGGCCGCGACGGCGACCCCGCCGAACTGCTCGACGGCCGCGGCTCGCGGCTCTTCCTCGTCGTCACCGACGGACTCGCCCACGGCTGGGCGGGCCCCGGAGCCGACCGGCTGCTGGAACGGCTCGCATCCGGTGGGCCCACCGCGCTCGTCCACCTCCTGCCGCCCTATCTGCGCCACCGCTCCTCACTGTTCCCCTTCCGCGCCCAACTGGACGCCGGAGGCTTCGGCGCACCGAACCGGCGCTTCCGCTTCCGCCCGCCGCTCGGCGCGCACGACCCCGTCCGGCCGCTGCCCGAACCGGACGACGGCACCGTGCCCGTACCGGTGCTCAGCGTGCGCGCCGGGTCCTTCCGCGCCTGGGCCGACCTGGTGACCGGCGAACGAGGAGTGCGGCGGACGCTGCCGGTCGTCCTGGCGGGCGCGATGGCCAAGGGAGCCTCCGCCCCCGGGCTGCGCACCCCCGTCGTCGACGGCCCCAGGGCGGCGGCCGCCGCCGTACGCAGGTTCCGCTCGCTCGCCAGCCCGTTGGCCCGGCAGCTCGCCGTGCTGCTGGCCCTCGCCCCGATGGACTTCGCCGTCATCGACGAGCTGCGCGACCTGGCGCTGCCGGACGCCGGGCCCGAGCACCTCGCCGAGGTCATGATGGGCGGGCTGATCGACTGGGACGCCGACG
Source organism: Streptomyces sp. rh34 (assembly GCF_002551245.1). Taxonomy (GTDB): domain Bacteria; phylum Actinomycetota; class Actinomycetes; order Streptomycetales; family Streptomycetaceae; genus Streptomyces. The sequence continues at coordinate 3,503 of NZ_NTGZ01000401.1, read as the reverse complement.
GGAGCGGTCCGGACTTCGCCGACGACGTACGCGAAGCGCTGCTGGCCACCAGCACCAGAACCCAACTCGCCCGCACGGTGGGGCTGCTGGCGGAGCTGCGTACGGGGCAGGGTCACGGCGCCCGGCTCCGGGCGGCCATCCATGACCCGGTGCGCACCGCCCTTCCCGGAGCGGAACCCGGCGCCCGCCCCTGGCTCCGGATCGAACTGGCGGTCCTGCGAGCGCTGGCCGGCCCCTACGCCGGCCGGGCCGCCAGAGTGGCCACCCGTCTGGTGCGTTCGTCGGACCGCCCCCCTGCCCGGCCGGGTGAGATCGCCACGGAACCGATGAAAAATGCCCCGAACTGGGCAAAGCTGGCACCGGACAGCGTCGTTTCACCAGGAGGACCCGTGCCGCCCACGACACCACCAGCAGCTGACCCCTCGGCACCAGCTGACGACACCGCCCGGAGGGCTCACGAGGAGATGGAAGTCAAAGCGCCGGAAGCACGCGTCGTACGTTCGGGCCAGCCGAGGATCATGGGCAACGTGCCGCCCAAGAACCCCAACTTCACCGGCCGCGAGTCCCTTCTCGCGGCCGTGGAGCGGCAGCTGACCGAGGACGAGACGACGGCGGTCCTCCCGCACGCACTGCACGGCCTCGGCGGCGTGGGCAAATCACAGATCGCGGTGGAGTACGTCTACCGCCACAGCGGCGAGTACAACGTCATCTGGTGGATCCCCGCCGAGCAGGAGAGCCTGATCCTGGCCGCGCTCGCCGAGCTGGCGACCGCCCTCGGCCTGGAGGTCGGACCGCAGGCGAACACCGCCGTGCCCGCCGTCCGCGAGGCCCTGCGCACCGGCAAGCCCTTCGACAACTGGCTGCTGGTCTTCGACAACGCCGAGGACATCGAGTCGGTGCGCTCGTACTTCCCCAACGGCGGACCGGGAAAAATCATCGTCACCTCGCGCAACCGGGAGTGGGAACGCGTCGCCACCCCCCTCAGCGTCGACGTCTTCGACCGTGAGGAGAGCATCTCCCTGCTCCAGCGCCGGGCCCGGGGCCTGAGCACCCATGACGCCGGCCGCCTCGCCGAGGCGCTCGGCGATCTGCCCCTGGCCGTCGAACAGGCCGGCGCCTGGCACGCGGCCACCGGCATGCCGGTCGACGAGTACCTCCAGCTGCTGGACGAACGGCGCCCCGAGATCCTCGAACTGGCCCCGTCCCCGGACTACCCCCTGCCCGTCGCCGCGGTCTGGGACATCTCGCTCGGCCGGCTGTCCGCCGAGAACCCGGCCGCCCGCCAACTGCTGCAGATCTGCGCCTGCATGGCGCCCGAGCCCATCCCGCTCAACATGCTCCGCGGCGGCCGCAACGTCCAGATCACCCCGGAGCTGGACCGCGTGCTGCGCGACCCGCTGCTGCTCGCCCGAGCCACCCGTGACCTGAGCAAGCTCTCGCTGGTGCGCCTCGACCACAAGGCCGGCACGCTCCAGATGCACCGGCTGATGCAGAACGTGATCGTCGCCCGGCTGGATCCGGAGGAGCGGGAGACGATGCGCAACGCCGCCCACCTGCTCCTGACCACCGCCAAACCCGGGCTGCCCGCCTCACCGGAACAGTGGCCCGCCTACCTCGGACTGCTGCCCCACGTGATCGCCTCCGACGCCGTCGACAGCTCCGACGGCTGGGTGCGCGACCTGGTGTTCGACATGGTCACCTTCCTCTACTACTGGGGCGCCCACGAGGCGGGCGCGGACCTGACCCGCCGGGCGTGGGAGGCCTGGGGCGAGCAGTCGGCCCAGGACGACCTGCATGTCATCCGGATCACCAAGATGCTCGGCTTCTACCTCCAGCACCTCGGCCGGATCCCGGAGGCCGCGGCGTTGAGCGAACAGGCCATGGAGGTCTCGCGCAGCGCGCCGATCCCGGAGGAGGAGCTCATCGACTCCATGCTCCAGATGGCCGGTTCGCTGCGCTACCGGGGCGACTTCCACGCCGCCCGCGAGCTGAGCGCCGAGGCCTTCGAGCGGTCGAGCGACCTCTACGGCCCGGAGGACCCGACGACCCTGAACGCGGCCCACAACTACGGCGTCTCGCTGCGCGTGAACGGCGACTTCCGGCTGGCGAAGGAGATCGACGAAGAGACCGCCAGGCAACGCCAGTTGCTCTACGGTCCGACCAGCGGCCTCACCCTCAACACGCTGAGCGCCGTGGCGGCGGACACCCGCGAGGCGGGCGACTTCCTGGGGGCCCGGGTCCTGCAGGAGTCGACGTACCAGACCTACCGGACCCATTTCGGCCCCACCAACGCGGCGACGATCCGGGCCGCGCTGAATCTCGCGATCTGCCGACGCAGGGCCGGATTCCTGGAGGGGGCGGCAGAGCTGGTCGAGGAGATCCTGGAGCGCTTCACCACCCGGTACGGCGCCGAGTACCCGGAGACCCTGGGGGCCGCCCTGGCGGCGGTCGTCGACCGCAGGATCGCGGGCAGGCTGGAGGACTCCCGGCGCCTCGGCCGGCAGATCCTCGACCGCTACCGGGACATCTTCGGCGAGCACCACCCGTACACCCTGTGCGCCATGGTCAACGTGGCCGCCACCCTGCGGGCCATGGGCGAGGTGGAGGAGGCCGAGCGGCTGGACACGGTCGCCGGGACACGGCTGCGGGCGGACCTGGGGGAGCGCCACGTCTACACACTGGCCGCCGCGCTGGGCCGGGCCAACGACCACTACGCCCGGCTGGACTTCGCGGGCGCCCTGGAGGTGGACAGCGCCACGCTGCCGCTGCTCACCGAGGTGGCCGGCGCGGACCATCCCTGCACCCTCGTCTGTGTCGCGAACCTCTCCCTGGACCAGCGTGGACTCGGCCGCCCCGCGGAGGCGGACCGGCTCAACGCCGAAGCGGTGGAGGGCCTGACACGGGTCCTGGGGGACCAGCATCCGTGGCGGACCTCGGCCCGGCTGCATCAGCGCATCGAGTACGACGTGACGGTGATTCCGTTGTGAGGCGACGGACCGGGCCGGGGCTTTGACGCCCGGTCCGGACGGACCACGCTCCCGGCCCGCAGGGCCGGGAGACCACGGACGGGGGCGACGCATGACCACGGTCATATTCATCCACGGCACGGGCGTGCGACCGCCGCACACCGAGGCCCTGTACGCACGGGTCACGGCCTCGCTCGCCGAGGCCGCCCCGGGCGTGCGGGTCGTGCCGCTCGACTGGGGCCGGCGGTACGGGGCCCGGCTCGCCGCGGGCGGGGCCAGCATCCCGTACGACGGGGCCGGAGCCACCGAACGGGACGCGGAGAGCGAGGAGGACGACGAGACCGCCGCGTGGGAGCGCCTCTACCGCGACCCGGAGGCGGAACTGGCCCTCGCCGCCGCGCGCGGCCCCTCGGACGAGATCCCGCCGGGCGCGGCCTTCCCCGACGAGGAGATCCGGGAGCGGCTGGCGGCGCTGGCCGCCCGGGGCGAGCAGGCCGCCCCGGAGCTGGGCCCCGGACCTGTCTCTTATACACATCT
>NZ_NTGZ01000400.1 GCF_002551245.1 Streptomyces sp. rh34 | reverse complement strand
GCGGCGGGTTTGCTGGCCGCGGCGCTGCTGGCGGCGGGGGCGGCACGGCGCGGCACCGCCCCCACGTCGTCGACGTCCGGCCCCGCAGGGGCGTCCGCCCCCACGTCGACGTCCGGCCCCGGCTCACCCCAGCCGTGAGAGAGCGGCGGCGACCGCCTCCAGGTCCGGGCCCGAGGCGAGCCCCGCGTGGTACAGGCGCAGTTGGTCAGCGCCGAGCGAGGCGGCGTGGGCCGCGTCGCGCTCCAGGGTGCGAGGGCTTCCGCCCATCCCGGTGACGATCCCGAAGTTGGCGGCGCGCACGCCGCCCCGGCCGGCGAACGGCCCGAGGACCGCTTCCCGGGCGCTGTCGGGTCCGGTGCAGGGCAGCACCACGCCGTCGGCCACGGTCAGGATGTGGTCCGCCTCGACGCCGACGTTGGCACCGGTGCGGTACGGGACGGGGTCGGCGTGCAGCAGCACCTGGAAGCCGGACGGGGCGGTCGCCCGTACCGCCGCGACGGCCGCCTCTTGGAACGTGCGGGCGACCCGGCCGCGCCACCGCAGGGTGGCGTCCGCGCGTTCGGGCCCGAGCAGCTTCTCGACGCCGTCCCGGCCGGACTCCGGGGAGCCGGCGCCGGACCAGGCCGGTTCCAGGGCGCGGCGGACGGCGGCGGACAGGTCGCCGGGGTCGGCGCCCGCCTGCCCGTACCCCTCGCGGCAGTCCGGGCAGAAGCACAGCGACATCAGGTACTGCGCCGCCTCGCCGAGGCCCACGCCGGCGACCTTGTCGTGGGCGTGCAGATGGGCGAAGCCGTACCAGCCGCAGGACTCCAGTTCGGTCCCGCGGGTTCCGGGCTGGGCGGCGGCCTCCGCCGCGAGGTCCACGAGGTACGCGCGCACGGCGGGGCGGGCGATGCAGGGGGCCCAGGGGTAGCGGTCCCCGTAGGCGTTGACCACCGAGGTGTCCGGGTGCTCCGCGCCGAGCCGCGAGCTGTGCGCGAGGACCACCCAGCTGTGCACCTCCAGACCGGTGGCGGCGAGCGCGCTCGCGGCCTCCCCGTACGGATCGTCGCCGGCCGTCCAGCTCTGGCGGTACGGGGCGAGGGACCGCCCCGCCCAGCGGGCCGGGTCCGGCGGATAGAGGACGGCGGCGTGCCCGGCGGTGACGACGCGGTGGGCGGGGTGGCGGGGGGTCAGGGCCCGGGTGGAGTGGTAGGCGGAGGCCAGGGTGACCTGCCGGACGCCGAGGTCCGCGATCCGGGCTGCGGCGTCCGGGTCCCCGACGACGTCCCACGGGTAGAGGAACGCGCCCGCCTTCACGCCCGGCCCCCAGCCCGGCCCGCCGGGGAGGCGTGTTCCTGGGATGCGCGCTCCGGGGAGGAGTGATCGCGGGACGCGCGTTCCTCCAGCAGGGCGCGGCCGCTCGCGATGATCTCGATGAGGTCCTTGACGTGCGCGGCGGGCGGTTCGGTGAGCGGGGTGCGTACCTCGCCGACGTCCAGGCCCTGGAGCCGGACACCGGCCTTGACCAGGGAGACGGCGTATCCGCGGCCCCGGGCGCGCAGTTCGACGAGCGGCCGGTAGAAGTGGTCGAGCAGCCCGTTCACCAGGGCGTCGTCCCCGGAGTCCAGGGCCCGGTAGAAGGCGAGGGCGATGTCCGGGGCGAAGGCGAAGACGGCGGAGGAGTAGAGGGTGACGCCGATGCCCCGGTAGGCGGGGCCGGTCAGCTCGGCGGTGGGCAGTCCGTTGAAGTAGAGGAAGTCGCCGTCGGGCCGGTGGGTACGGACCGCGCTGACGATGCGCTGCATGAGGTCGAGGTCGCCGTGGCCGTCCTTGAGCCCGATGACGCCGGGGGTACGGGCCAGGGCGACGACCGTCTCGGGGGTGAAGATCGCGTTGTCACGCTGGTAGACAATCGTCTCCAGGCCGGTGGCCGCCGCGAGCGCCGCGTAGTGCTTCAGCAGCCCTTCCTGGTCGGCGACGACGAGATAGGGCGGCATCGCGAGAAGCCCGTCCGCACCGGCCTCCTCGGCGGCCCGCGCGTACTGGACGGCGAGCGCCGTGCCGTAGCCGGCCCCCGCGAGGACGGGAACCTGTCCGGCGGTCTCCTCGACGGCGGCGGCGACCGTGAGGCGGAACTCCTCCGGGGTCAGCGCATGGAACTCGCCCGTGCCGCAGCAGGCGAAGACCGCGGCGGCTCCGGCGTCGATCCCGGCCCGCACATGGGCGCGGAAGACGGTGAGGTCGACGGTGCCGTCCGGCCCGAACGCGGTCACGGGAAAGAAGAGCGGCCCGGCGACTTCGCTGAGCCGGGCGGCAAGGGGGGCTGAGGTCACGGGCGCTCCCTGAGCAGATGCAGGCGTGCACAATTCTGATCGGCGTCCATATTTCTGAACACCGTAACGCTAAGGCAGCCTCCAATGGCAGGTCAAGGCGGACGCGGGCTCTTGACGCACCCGCCCTCCCCTCCTTAGCTTGTCCACGCATGTGAATGCCAGCCAGCATTGCGCACAGCGCCCGCGTACGCCCCGAGGAGACCCCCGTATGACCGCTCCCCGTACCGTCCTGCTCACCGGCGCCGCAGGCGGCCTCGGCACCTTGATGCGGGGGCTGCTGCCCGCGTACGGATACGACCTGCGCCTGTTCGACCTGGTCCCGGTTAAGGGCGCACCCGAGGCGATCACCGCCGACCTGAACGACCGGGAGGCGTTGCGCGAGGCGGTGCGCGGGGTGGACGCGGTCATCCACCTGGCGGGCATCTCGCTGGAGTCCACGTTCGACAAGATCCTCCGCGCCAACATCCAGGGCACGCACCACCTCTACGAGGCCGCCCGCGAGGAGGGCGTCCGGCGCATCGTCTCCGCCTCCTCCAACCACGTCATCGGTCACACCCCGCGCCCGGCTCCGGGCGATCCGCCGATCCCCCTGGACGCCCCGCGCCGCCCCGACACCTTCTACGGGCTCTCGAAGTGCTTCGGCGAGGACCTGGCCCAGCTCTACTGGGACCGGCACGGGCTGGAGACGGTCTCGGTACGGATCGGGTCCTGCTTCCCCGAGCCCACCTCGGTGCGGATGCTGTCGGTCTGGATGAGCCCCGGCGACGGCGCACGGCTGTTCCACGCGGCCCTCACCGCCGAGGACGTCGGGCACACCGTCGTGTACGGCTCCTCCGCCAACACCCGCCTGTGGTGGGACCTGACGCCGGCACGGGCGCTGGGCTACCGGCCGCTGGACGACTCGGAGCCGTACGCGGCGAAGCTCGTCGCCGAACAGGGCGAGCTGGACCCGGACAATCCCGCGCACGCCCGCGTGGGCGGCCACTTCGCGACCGACCCGCCGATCTGGCCGCACTGAGCGGACCGGAAGCGGGGCGCAAGGGCCGGGCGGAAGCGGCGGAGGGGCCGGGCGGCGGAAATCCGGGCGACGCGGGCGCGTCCGGGCGGGCAGGATGCGGACATGCCGAGACCTTCCGGATTCCAGTACGAACAGCACGGCGACCAGAGCGTCGCCATCACCCACCACGGGCGGCCCGCGGGCATCCTGCGCGGTGGCCGGGCGGAGAAGTTCCTGGCCGAGGTGGTGTCGGGCGACGCCCAGACGGTGATGGCGCGCTGGACCGGCGCGTACAAGCACGGCAACGAGCGCACCGCCCGCGACCACCCGCGCAACCGCCGCTGAGAGCACTCCGAGGACCATGCTCCGGACGGCCGAAGGTAAGGGAACGGCAAAGCCGGGTTGTTCGTTACCCCGTGCATGACCGCAATGACCCCCGGCTCGAACATCCCTCTCTCCGCCGCCCGCGTGGCGGTGGACGTCGCCGCTCCGGTGCGGCTCGACGTCTCGGGCCTGCTGCTCACCGCCGACGGCAAGGTGCGCTCCGACGACGACTTCATCTTCTACAACCAGCCCTCGGGCCCCGGCGTGACCTACCGCTCCGGCGGGGGCTCCGCGCCCGACGCGATCGTGGTGGACACCGCGGCCGTCCCGCCGGGCATCGAGAAGATCGTCGTCACCGCGAGCCCGGACGCCGCGGGCCAGACCTTCCAGGGCGTCGAGCCCACCGCCACCGTGCGCAACGCGGACGACGGCAGCGCGCTCGCCACCTTCACCCCGCCGCAGCTGGGCGCCGAGACGGCGCTCGTGATCGTCGAGATCTACCTGCGCAACGGGGCCTGGAAGGCCCGCGCGGTCGGCCAGGGTTACGCGAACGGACTGGCCGGGATCGCCACGGACTTCGGCGTCTCGGTCGAGGAGCCCGCTGCCCCGGCGGCCGCCCCTCCGGCTCCGACGGCCCCCGCCCCGGTCGCCGCCGCCCCGGTCGCCCCGGTCGCTGCCCCCGCC
>NZ_NTGZ01000399.1 GCF_002551245.1 Streptomyces sp. rh34 | reverse complement strand
AGATGTGTATAAGAGACAGTCGCCCAGGTGCGTGCGGCGGGCGGTCCGGAGCCGCTGGCGGCCGCCCTGCGTGACTGGCACGCCCGGCTGGCCGCCCGCGGGCGGGCGATGCTGGCCGGTGCCGCCGAGCTGGACGCCTACCTCCGCCACGCTCACGACGGCCACTGACGGGACGACCGCGGGCCGGGCAGCACGGGTCGACCACAGGGCGGCGGCGGTTTCCCGTCGCCCTCCCGCTGCCCCCGTCAGACGGGCAGCCGCTCCAGCAGTGCCGCGAAGTCGGTGTCCGCGGGGAGCGTGCCGAAGGCGAGCCCCCGGTCCCCGGCGAGGCGGGTCGCGCAGAACGCGTCGGCCACCGCCGCCGGGGCGTGGCGCACCAGGAGGGAGCCCTGCAGCACGAGAGCGGCCCGTTCGACGACCCGGCGGGCCCGGAGCTGCGCGTCCTCCGTGTGTGCCAGCTCGGTCCGCAGCTCCCGCCATGCCGCGTCGAGACGCGCGTCCGCCCCGGTCGCCGTCTCGATCTCGGCGTGAAAGGCCTCCAGTGACGCGGGCTCCCGCGTCAACGCCCGCAACATGTCGAGGGCGTTGACGTTGCCGGAGCCCTCCCAGATGCCGTTGAGCGGGGCCTCGCGGTACAGCCGCGGCATCCCGGACGCCTCGTCGTACCCGTTGCCGCCGAGGCACTCCAGGGCCTCGGCGACCGCGGCGGGCTGTCGCTTGCACACCCAGTACTTGCCGATGGAAGTGGCCAGGCGGAGGAAGGCGCGCTCCCCGTCGTCGCCCCGGTGGGCACGGTCGGCGGCCCCCGCCAGGCGCAGGGCCAGGGTCGTGGCGGCCTCCGACTCCAGGGACAGGTCCGCCAGGACGTTGCGCATCAGGGGCTGGTCGATCAGCTGGGCACCGAACACGGAGCGGTGGCGCGCGTGGTGGGCCGCCTGCGCGAGCGCTCCACGGGTGCCTGCGGCGGACCCCAGCACGCAGTCGAGCCGGGTCATCGTCACCATGTCGATGATGGTGCGCACGCCCTTGCCCTCGTCACCGACGAGCCAGGCCACGGTGTCGTCGAACTCGGGCTCGCCGGAAGCGTTGGAGCGGTTGCCGAGCTTGTCCTTGAGCCGCTGGATGCGGAACGTGTTCCGGCTCCCGTCCGGCAGCACGCGCGGCACCAGGAAGCACGACAGACCGCCGGGCGACTGGGCGAGGACCAGGAAGAGGTCGTTCATCGGCGCGCTGGTGAACCACTTGTGCCCGCGCAGCCGCCAGGTGCCGTCGGTCTGCTCGGCGGCCGCCGTGGTGTTGGCGCGCACATCGGTGCCGCCCTGCTTCTCCGTCATCCCCATGCCGGCGAGCAGGCCGCGCTTGGCGGCGGGGGCGCTCAGCCCGGGCTCGTACACCCGGCTGGTCAGCAGCGGTTCGTACGTCCTGGCGAGGTCCGGCGAGCGGCGCAGTGCCGGGACGACGGCGTACGTCATCGAGACCGGGCACAGGTGGCCCTGCTCCAGCATCGTGGCCAGCATGAAGCCGCCGGCGCGAGCGACATGGGCCCCGGGGCGTTCGTCGGCCCAGGCGGCGCCCGCCAGACCCGCCCGCACGGAGGCGTCCATCAGGCGGTGGTAGGCGGGGTGGAACTCGACCTCGTCGATCCGGTGGCCGAAGCGGTCGTGGGTACGCAGCTCCGGTTCGTGGCGGTTGGCCTGGTCGGCCCAGTGCTGCGCCTCCTCGCCGCCGACGTAGCGGCCGAAGCGATGGAGCTCGTCCAGGTGCCATGCGGCGCCCTCGCGGCGTACCCCTTCGAGCAGCACCGCGTCGTCGGCGGCGTCGTGACCGGTGAGCGGAGGCGGCTGGTTCGTCACCTCGTGCGTCACGGCGGTCGGGTTGCTGCGGGGTGCGGCGGGCGCGGGCATCGGTTCTCCTCCGGGAGACGGGACGGCGGGTGCGGCACACGGGCGGGAGCGAGGGGCGCGGCCCGGGTCAGGGAGGCGCGCCCGCGCAGCGCAGGGCAACGGCGGTGAGGCAGGTGACGAGCCGGTCCGTGTCGTGCGCGGCCGAGGTGCTCAGGGGGTACACGAGGACCTCGCCGACGGCGCCGGTCAGCGCGGCGGCGGTGATCTCCGCGTCCTGGTCCGGCAGCAGGCCCGCGGTGGCCCCCTCGTCGATCACCGCGGCGAACAGCGCCCGGTAGCGGCGCCGGAAGGCGAGACGTTCCGCGCCGACCGCCGGTTCGGCGGGCGCCGCGAGCAGCGCGTACGCCAGGCCGTGGTTCTCCAGGGCGCGGCGGGCGAACACCTCCACACCCCGGCGCAACCGCTCGGCGGGGTCGCCGTCGCCCTCCAGCACCCCGCCCAGCACGTCCACCTCGCGCTGCGCGGCGCGTCGGAAGACCTCCACGGCCAGCGCGGACTTGGACGAGAAGTGCTGGTAGACGGAGCCGGCCGCGATCCCGGCCGCGTCGGCGACAGCGGTCACGGACGCCTGAGCCCAGCCGACCTCCGCCACGACCTCGGTGGCGCGGACGACGAGATGCTCCCGGGCGGCTTCGAGCCGACGGACTTCGGCCGGGGTCTTGCGGTAGGCCATGAATGAAGTGAACCATCATTCAGAGTTTCCCGCCATGCGTGCTCGGCGTCGACTGCCGATGCCGGCACCCGGGCCGGCATCACCGACGGGGGCGTGCCGCACTCGACGAGTTCGCCCGCGTCCGCCCGGCTTCGGCGACGCCGTCGTCGACTCCCCGGTCTGTGGGGGTCAATGCGGGGTGGGCCGGTAGGTGAGCTCCTGGGTACGGCCGTCGAGCGTGCGGCTCTCGATCAGTTCGAGGTCGAAGTCGGCCGCACCCCGGAGGACCGGTTCCGTACCGGTCCGACCGGTGATGACGGGGAAGAGCGTCACCTGGACGCGGTCGACCAGGCCGGCGGCCATCAGCGCCCGGTTCATCGACAGGCTCCCGTGCGAGCGCAACGGCACCTCGGACTCCTCCTTGAGGCGGGCGACCACGTCGACGGCGTCACCGCTCACGACGGTCGCGTCCGGCCAGTCGAGGGGCCCTTCGAGCGTGTTCGACACGACCGTCGCCGGCAGGCTCCTCATCCGCGTGACCCATGCGTCACCCACGCCGGACTCCTTCGTGCTCGGGCCCAGCAGCCGCACGAATTCCCGGTACGTGTTGGCACCGAAGACCATCCGCTGATCCTCGCCGTACAGAGACAGCCGGTGGTCGAGGAGCTCGGGGCCCTGTTTGCCCCAGTAGCCGCCCCAGTCGCCGTCACCGTTGTAGGAGCCGAAACCGTCGAGGCTGGAGAATACGTCGAAGGTGTAGGTAACGGTCATGATGCTCTCCTGGGTGAGTCCGGTCGATGGACACAGGTAAGGACTGCGTCCGGCGGGGGAACTCATCGCCGCTGCCCGCAGAGGCTTCCCCGCCCGTGGTCGACGCCGCGGAGGCGCCCGCCGGACGGTGCCCGGGTGCAGCCGCCGCCTGCGGCCGCACGCCGAGTGCTCACCTGTCAGGCGGCGGTTCCCGTCGAGGGCCGGGCGGCGACGGGAACCGGGGCGGTGCCGGTGTCCTCGGGGGCCGGGGCCTTCGCCGGTACCCCGATTCCGAGCTTCTCCAGGATCTTCCTCTCGATCTCGTTGGCGAGGTCGGGGTTGTCCTTGAGGAAGTTGCGGGCGTTCTCCTTGCCCTGGCCGAGCTGATCGCCCTCGTACGTGTACCAGGCGCCGGCCTTGCGGACGAAGCCGTGGTCCACGCCCATGTCGATCAGGCCGCCCTCGCGGCTGATGCCCTGGCCGTAGAGGATGTCGAACTCGGCCTGCTTGAACGGCGGGGCGACCTTGTTCTTGACGACCTTGACGCGGGTCCGGTTGCCGACGGCGTCGGTGCCGTCCTTCAGCGTCTCGATCCGGCGGATGTCCAGGCGCACCGAGGCGTAGAACTTCAGCGCCCGGCCACCGGTGGTGGTCTCCGGGGAGCCGAACATCACGCCGATCTTCTCGCGGAGCTGGTTGATGAAGATCGCGGTGGTCTTGGACTGGTTGAGCGCGCTGGTGATCTTGCGGAGGGCCTGGCTCATCAGACGGGCCTGGAGGCCCACGTGCGAGTCGCCCATCTCGCCCTCGATCTCCGCACGGGGCACCAGGGCCGCCACGGAGTCGATGACGATCAGGTCCAGGGCGCCGGAGCGCACCAGCATGTCGACGATCTCCAGCGCCTGCTCACCGTTGTCCGGCTGGGACAGGATGAGGTTGTCGATGTCGACGCCGAGCTTCTTCGCGTACTCCGGGTCCAGCGCGTGCTCGGCGTCGATGAACGCCACCGAACCGCCGAGCTTCTGCGCGTTCGCCACCGCGTGCAGCGTCAGCGTCGTCTTGCCGGAGGAC
>NZ_NTGZ01000040.1 GCF_002551245.1 Streptomyces sp. rh34 | reverse complement strand
AGAGATGTGTATAAGAGACAGCCTTCGCCGCCTTCCGTACGCCGTCGAGGTCGCCGGCCTCGGCCGCCTTGCGGGCCCGGCGGGCCGCCGCCCCCGCGTCGTCCGCGGCGCTCGCCACCGCTCCGGCGACCTTGCCCAGCACACCGAGCTTGCCGACCTTGCCGACGACCTTCCCGACGTTGTAGCCGGGGATGAAGATCGAGCCGACGTTCCAGATCACATCGGTGACCGCGCGGGTCTTCTCGCCGTTCTCCCAGCGCTCGCGGACCTCGTCCCCGACGAAGACGTCGTCGCCGACCGTGACCACGGTGTTGACGGAGGCCTTGCCCCAGTCCAGCACCGCGCCCAGGTAGTCGCCGTCCGCCCACTTGTCGCCCGCGCCCGAGGAGTCCTTCACCCACTGGTCGCCGAGCTGCTCGCCGTAGTCGGCGAGGCCCGACCAGGTCTCCGGCTTGAACAGGTCGATGATCCCCGTGACGTCGCCCCAGATACCGTCGACCACGACGCCCTTGACGACCTGTGTCGTACGGTCCCAGGCGCAGCCGAAGAAGCCCCAGCCGCCGCAGTCCTCCTGGTCCTCTGCCTGCTCGCCGCTTCCCCCGCCCTCACCGTCGTCGGACGCCTGTACGTCGTGGGCGGCCTCGGGCTCCTCGTTGTCCTCGGGGAAGGTGTCCTCGCCGGTGCCGGGGCGGCCTGCGTCGTCGGGGCCTCCCGTGCCGCCGCCGGCGCCGGCGGTGGAGCCGGAGCTGTCGCCCCCGCCGGTCCCGGCCGTACCGCCGGAACCCTCGGTGCCGCCGGACCCTCCCGTACCGCCGGTGGCGTCGCCGCCCGTGGAACCGCCGGTGACACCGCCCGTGGTCGTCGAGCCGCCGTCGGCCCCGCCGTCGGTCCCCCCGTCCGCACTGCCGTCCGCCCCGCCGTCAGTCCCCCCGTCCGCGCTCCCCGACGTACCCCCGTCCGCTCCGCCGTCCGTACCGCCGCCAGGGCGGTCGCCCGCCTCGACGGAGCCGCTGCCCGGGGAGACCGGGCAGGAGTTGCCGGTCAGCGAGCAGATCGCCGACTGGAGGCCCTCGGTGATCCGGCCGCCGAGGCCGCCCACGGTCAGGGCCCCGATCAGCGCGACGACGATCAGGACCAGGCCCAGGTACTCCAGGGCGGTCTGCCCCCGGTCCCGCTTCCAGGTGATCATGTGCGGGAGCGAGAACGCCGGCGGCTGCCCCCGTTCGCCGGGCGGCAGACGGAACCACGCCCGGCTCCCCGCGCGGCTGATGAGGACGATGATCAGGATCGGCAGGACCAGCTGGGTCAGTCCGTCCGGCGACCCGTCCCCGAGGTTGGCGAGGCCGCCGAGGATCAGCCATGCCTGGACGGCGACGATGCCCCACCGCACGCGCGCGCCGCCGGTCCTGACGTGCCGGGCCAGCAGCGCCGCGAGCACCCCGGGCGCGGAGGCGTACAGCAGGATGCCGAGCACCTCGGCGCCCATCGCGTCCGCGGCGAGGGCCGAGCCGGACAGGCCGACCGCGCCCAGCACCGTCGCCCCGAACAGCACGAGGAGCAGCACACGGACCAGGACGAGCGGACCCGGGAGTTCACGCCGGTGGGGGACGGCCGGAGCCGGGCCTCCCGCTACGGGTATGCCACCGACAGCAGACATACGTGATCCGCCCCCCGGGCGCCCAAGAGTGACATGACAACCGGTCACCCTAGGGTCGGACACCCGCTCGCGTCGTGGGCCCCAGGACCCAACCCCGGGCCCACCCCCGCGGGTTGATCAGTCGCGGCTTGATCAGTCGGCGCCCGGAAACACACCATCGCCCCGCGCCCGGAAACGCAACGTACCCGGCGGCGGGACCGCTCGTACGGGACGAGCGGGCCTGCTACCGGGTACGGAGCGGGGCCGTGCTGCTGTGCTTCTGCTCAGCCGATGAGGTTCAGCGACGTGTCGGCGTCAGTCGGTGAGGTTCACCGAGCGGGCCGAGGACGCACCGATCTCCTGGGCGATCTCGGTCAGCACCGACTGCGGGACGGTGTCGTCGACCGTGAGGACGACGAGCGCCTCGCCGCCCACGGCGGCCCGGGACACCTGCATGCCCGCGATGTTCAGCCCGGCCTCGCCGAGGATCTTGCCGACCGCGCCCACCACACCGGGACGGTCCTGGTAGCGCAGGACGGCCATGTGATCGGCGAGCGCCAGATCCACGTCGTGCTCACCGATGGCGACGATCTTCTGCAGGTTCTTCGGGCCGGCCAGCGTGCCGGAGACCGCGACCTCCTGGCCGTCGGAGAGCGTGCCGCGCACGGTGACCACGTTGCGGTGGTCGGGCGACTCGGAGCTGGTGGTGAGGCGGACCTCGACACCTCGCTCCTGCGCGAACAGCGGGGCGTTGACGTAGCTGACGGTCTCGTCGACGACGTCCTCGAAGACGCCCTTGAGCGCGGAGAGCTCCAGCACCTTGACGTCGTGCTGGGTGATCTCGCCGTACACCTCGACGTCGAGACGGGCCGCGACCTCGCCCGCGAGCGCGGTGAAGATCCGGCCGAGCTTCTCGGCGAGCGGCAGGCCGGGGCGTACGTCCTCGGCGATGACGCCGCCCTGGACGTTGACCGCGTCCGGGACCAGCTCGCCGGCCAGCGCGAGGCGGACGGACTTGGCTACCGCGATGCCCGCCTTCTCCTGCGCCTCGTCGGTGGAGGCGCCGAGGTGCGGGGTGCAGACGACCTGGTCGAACTGGAACAGCGGGGAGTCCGTGCAGGGCTCCTTCGCGTACACATCGAGGCCGGCGCCCGCGACGCGGCCCTCCTTGAGCGCGGAGGCCAGGGCCTCCTCGTCGACGATCCCGCCGCGCGCGGCGTTGACGATGCGCACCGAGGGCTTCACCTTGTGCAGCGCCTCGTCACCGATGAGCCCGAGGGTCTCGGGGGTCTTGGGCAGGTGCACCGTGATGAAGTCGGCGACCTCCAGCAGCTCGTCCAGGCTGAGGAGCTTGACGCCCATCTGCGCGGCGCGGGCCGGCTGGACGTAGGGGTCGTAGGCGACGATCTTCATGCCGAAGGCCGACATGCGCTGGGCCACCAGGACGCCGATGCGGCCGAGGCCGACGACGCCGAGGACCTTCTCGCTGAGCTCGACGCCGGTGTACTTGGAGCGCTTCCACTCACCGTTCTTGAGCGCGGTGTTGGCCTGCGGGATGTTGCGCGCGGTGGCCACCAGCAGACCGCAGGCCAGCTCGGCCGCGGTGACGATGTTGGAGGTCGGGGCGTTGACGACCATCACGCCGGCCTTGGTGGCCGAGGAGACGTCGACGTTGTCCAGACCGACGCCCGCGCGGGCCACGACCCGGAGTTTCTTGGCGGCGGCGATGGCCTCGGCGTCGACCTTGGTGGCGGAGCGCACCAGGATGGCGTCGGCGTCGACGATCGCGGGGAGAAGCTCGGCGCGGTCCGCGCCGTTGCAGTGCCGGATCTCGAAATCCGGACCCAGGGCGTCGACCGTGGCGGGCGACAGCTCTTCAGCGATGAGTACGACAGGTTTCGAGCTCACGTGAGTCCTCACAAGTCCAGTGCGGACGGCCGTCCCGACGGCCGCAGGCGGTGGAGGGGCTAGCCGCGTGGAAGACGCACGACACTGTGGGCCCTGACGCGTGTATCTGTTGAGAAGTGTAGACCTGCGACGCGCCTCGCACTGCGCCCCGGTGGAAGGATCACCCGCACGAGGGTGGACGTCGTGTACACCCGTACGGAACTGCCCCTCCGGTACCCCCGTACGGAGCGGCTTCTCCGGTTTACCGCGGCGCGGGGCAGGCCCGTGAAGGACCCGCCCCGCTCCCCCGAGGCCTAGGCCTCTTCGTCGTTCACCCAGCTCATGAGCTTGCGCAGCTCGCGGCCCGTGGTCTCCAGCAGGTGGTCGCTGTCGGCCTTCTTGTACTCGTTGTACTTGGGCAGACCGTTGTGGTACTCCGCCATCCAGGCCTTGGCGAAGGTGCCGTCCTGGATCTCGGTGAGGACCTTCTTCATCTCGGCCTTGGTGTCGGCCGTGATGATGCGCGGGCCGGTGACGTAGTCGCCCCACTCGGCGGTCTCCGAGATGGACCAGCGCATCTTCTCCAGGCCGCCCTCGTACATGAGGTCGACGATGAGCTTCAGCTCGTGCAGGCACTCGAAGTACGCGATCTCGGGCTGGTAACCGGCCTCGGTCAGCGTCTCGAAACCGGCCTTGACCAGGGCGGCGGTGCCACCGCAGAGAACGGCCTGCTCACCGAACAGGTCGGTCTCGGTCTCCTCGGTGAAGGTCGTCTTGATGACGCCGGCGCGGGTGCCGCCGATGCCCTTGGCGTACGAGAGGGCGAGCGCGAGACCCTTGCCCGAGGCGTCCTGCTCGACGGCCACGATGCAGGGAACGCCGCGGCCCTCCTCGTACTGGCGGCGGACCAGGTGGCCGGGGCCCTTGGGGGCGACCATGCAGACGTCGACGCCGGCCGGCGGCTTGATGAAGCCGAAGCGGATGTTCAGGCCGTGGCCGAAGAACAGCGCGTCGCCGTCCTTGAGGTTGTCCTTGACGGACTCCTCGTAGACCTGGGCCTGGATCGGGTCCGGGACGAGGATCATGATGACGTCGGCCTCGGCGGCCGCCTCGGCGGGGGTCACCACGCGCAGGCCCTGCTCCTCGGCCTTGGCCTTGGACTTCGAGCCCTCGTGCAGACCGACGCGGACGTCGACGCCGGAGTCACGGAGCGACAGCGCGTGGGCGTGGCCCTGGCTGCCGTACCCGAGAACCGCGACCTTGCGGCCCTGGATGATGGACAGGTCGGCATCGTCGTCGTAGAACAGCTCGGCCACTGGGTCTTCTCCTTGGTGTGCAGGTGTTGCGTCCCACCGTACGGCGGGGTGCGTCGTATGGGTTGTCGGGTCTCGCCATGCGAGCGGCGCGGGAAGCTCCGCCCGGGCCCGTCCGCTCAGGCCGAGCGGTCGAGGGCGCGCAGGGACCGGTCGGTGATCGAGCGCGCGCCGCGCCCTATGGCGATGGTGCCGGACTGGACGAGCTCCTTGATGCCGTACTGCTCCAGCATCTTGAGCATCGCCTCCAGCTTGTCGGTCCCTCCGGTCGCCTCGATCGTGACGGCTTCCGGGGAGACGTCGACGGTCTTGGCGCGGAACAGCTGGACGATCTCGACGATCTGGGAGCGGGTCTCGTTGTCGGCGCGGACCTTCACCAGGACGAGCTCCCGCTGGATCGCGGCGGCGGGCTCGAGTTCGACGATCTTCAGGACGTTGACCAGCTTGTTGAGCTGCTTGGTCACCTGCTCCAGGGGCAGGCCCTCGACATTCACGACGATGGTGATGCGGGAGATGTCGGGGTGCTCGGTGGTACCGACCGCGAGCGAGTCGATGTTGAAGCCGCGGCGGGAGAACAGGGCGGTGATCCGGGCGAGGACACCGGGCTTGTTCTCGACCAGGACGGAGAGCGTGTGCTTTTCGGACATGGAGTCGGTCTCTCTCTGTCTCTCAGTCGTCTTCGTTGTCGCCGAAGTCGGGGCGGACGCCGCGGGCGGCCTGGACCTCGTCGTTGGAGGTGCCGGCCGCGACCATCGGCCAGACCATGGCGTCCTCGTGGACGATGAAGTCGACCACGACGGGGCGGTCGTTGATGGAGTTGGCCTCTTCGATGACCTTGTCGAGGTCGGCCGGATCCTCGCAGCGGATGGCGTAGCAGCCCATGGCCTCGGACAGCTTGACGAAGTCCGGGACGCGGGTGCCCTTGGCCGGGACGCCGTCCGTGTCCGCGCCGGAGTGCAGCACGGTGTTGGAGTAGCGCTGGTTGTAGAAGAGGGTCTGCCACTGGCGGACCATCCCGAGCGCGCCGTTGTTGATGACGGCGACCTTGATCGGGATGTTGTTGAGCGCGCAGGTGGTCAGTTCCTGGTTGGTCATCTGGAAGCAGCCGTCGCCGTCGATGGCCCAGACCGTGCGGTCGGGCATGCCGGCCTTCGCGCCCATCGCGGCCGGGACCGCGTAGCCCATCGTTCCGGCGCCGCCGCTGTTGAGCCAGGTGGCGGGCTGCTCGTAGTCGATGAAGTGCGAGGCCCACATCTGGTGCTGGCCGACGCCCGCCGCGAAGATCGTGCCCTCGGGGGCGAGCTTGCCGATGCGCTGGATGACCTGCTGCGGGGAGAGGCTGCCGTCCTCGGGCAGGTCGTAGCCGAGCGGGTAGGTCTCGCGCCAGCGGTTGAGGTCCTTCCACCACGCGGTGTAGTCGCCGGTGTTGCCCTCGGTGTGCTCGGCCTGGACCGCCTGGACCAGGTCGGCCAGGACCTCGCGGGCGTCGCCGACGATGGGGACGTCGGCGGTGCGGTTCTTGCCGATCTCGGCCGGGTCGATGTCGGCGTGGACGATCTTGGCGTACGGGGCGAAGCTGTCCAGCTTGCCGGTGACGCGGTCGTCGAAGCGGGCTCCGAGGGCGACGATCAGGTCGGCCTTCTGCAGCGCGGTGACGGCGGTGACCGCACCGTGCATGCCCGGCATTCCCACGTGCAGCGGGTGGCTGTCGGGGAAGGCGCCGAGCGCCATCAGGGTGGTGGTGACGGGCGCTCCGGTCAGCTCAGCGAGGACCTTCAGCTCGGCGGTGGCCCCGGCCTTCAGGACGCCGCCGCCGACGTACAGCACGGGGCGCCTGGCCTGGGTGATCAGCTTCGCGGCCTCGCGGATCTGCTTGGCGTGCGGTTTGGTCACCGGTCGGTAGCCGGGCAGGTCCTGGGTGGGCGGCCAGCTGAAGGTGGTCTTCGCCTGGAGGGCGTCCTTGGCGATGTCGACGAGGACCGGTCCGGGGCGGCCGGTGGAGGCGATGTGGAAGGCCTCGGCGATGGTGTGCGGGATGTCCTCGGCCTTGGTGACCAGGAAGTTGTGCTTGGTGATCGGCATCGTGATGCCGCAGATGTCGGCTTCCTGGAAGGCGTCGGTGCCGATGGCCTTCGAGGCGACCTGGCCGGTGATCGCGACGAGCGGCACGGAGTCCATGTGCGCGTCGGCGATCGGCGTGACCAGGTTGGTGGCGCCGGGGCCCGAGGTGGCCATGCAGACGCCGACCTTGCCGGTGGCCTGCGCGTAACCGGTGGCGGCGTGGCCGGCGCCCTGCTCGTGGCGGACCAGGACGTGACGGACCCGGGTGGAGTCCATCATCGGGTCGTAGGCGGGGAGGATCGCGCCGCCGGGAATGCCGAATACCGTGTCGGCGCCGACTTCCTCGAGAGAACGGATGAGGGACTGCGCGCCCGTGACGTGCTCAACGGTGACGGACGACGGTCCGCCGTTACGGGCGCGCGGCTGCGGGTGGTGGGCCCCGGTGGCCTGCTCGGTCATCGGCATTCTCTTCTCGAAGCTGAGGGTTTACGCGGGTGTTTTGCAGCGGTTTGAACGGTGCCAGTGCAACAAAAAACCCCTCGTGCCATGAGGCAAGCGAGGGGAGCGCGCCGGGTGTGGTCCGCAGAGTGTCGTGGAGTGACTCTGCTTCAGCCGACGCGCTTTCCAAGTACGAGAATTCGGGTGCGCATGGCATTGACCCTCTCTCCGGCACGTATGAAGTGTCAAGTGGGTG
The DNA here is from genome assembly GCF_002551245.1 of Streptomyces sp. rh34. GTDB lineage: Bacteria > Actinomycetota > Actinomycetes > Streptomycetales > Streptomycetaceae > Streptomyces. The sequence goes on along the minus strand of NZ_NTGZ01000040.1, from coordinate 31,634 downwards.
GGACAGGCGTCTCAGCATGTGATCCGGTGAGCAGGGGAATCGAGCCGCCCGCCATCGCCGGCCGGGGGCTCGGAATGCCCGGTACGGGGAACTCCCCGCGGACCAGGGCGCGTCGCAGCCGGTACTCGTCGAGGGGGCCGGAGAAGGCCATCCCCTGGCCGTGGGTGCAGCCCATGGCGCGCAGGGCGAGGACCTGCTCGGGGACGTCGACCCCGTCGGCGACGGACTGCAGGCCTAGGTCACAGGCGATCCGCAGGAGGCCACTGGTGATCTTGTGCAGCCTGGCCGATTCGACCACCCCCTCGACCAGATTCCGGTCGAGCTTGAGTACGTCGATGGGAAGCCGGCGCAGCGCGTTGATCGCCGCGAAGCCGCTGCCGAAGCCGTCGAGCGCGATCCGTACGCCGAGTCGGCGCAGGGCCACGAGGCGCTGCTCCAAGGCGTCGAAGGAGACGCGCGGGTCGCTGTCGGCGACCTCGATCATCAGGGCGCCCGAGGGCAGGCCGTAGCGGGTCAGCAGCGCCTCGATGGAGCCGGGGGGCGAGGCCGCGTCCAGCAGCCGGGCGGCGGAGAGCCGGACGGAGACGGAGACCGGATGCCCGGCCCTGGCCCGGTCGGCGGCCTGGGCCACCGCCTCTTCCAGGAGCCAGCGGCCGAGCTCGGCGGCGCGGTCGTCGTCGCCGGAGACCCGGAGGAACTCGGCGGGGGTGAACAGGATGCCCTGGGCGGAACGCCAGCGGGCCTGGGCGGCGACGGCCGCGATGGACCCGCTGGCGAGGTGGACGACGGGCTGGTGGAGCAGGGCGAACTCGCCCTCGCGCAGGGCGGTGCGCAGCCGCGTGGCCAGCTCGGAGCGGCGTACGACGTCGGCCTGCATCTGCGGGGCGTACAGCTCGACCCGGTCCTTGCCGCCGGCCTTGGCGCGGTACATCGCGAGGTCCGCGTTGCGCATGAGGTCGGTGGGGCTGATGGCGGGCTCGGCGAAGGCCACGCCGATGGAGGCGGCCACCCGCACCTCGCTGGGGCCGATCCGGTAGGGCTGGGAGAGGGTGAGGCGCAGCCGGTCGGCGATCTCGTGGACCTGGTACTCCCGGGCGCCCTGGTCGCGGGTGCCGTCGCCGATGATGAGCGCGGCGAACTCGTCGCCGCCGAGCCGGGCGGCGGTGTCGCCGGCCCGGACGGAGTCCTGGAGGCGGCGGCCGGCCTGGACGAGCAGTTCGTCGCCCGCCTGGTGGCCGATGGTGTCGTTGACCGCCTTGAAGCCGTCGAGGTCGATGAAGAGGACGGCGGTGCCGGGGTCGCCCGAGCGGCGGCCGCCGAGCGCCTGGCGGACCCGGGCGGTGAACAGCGCCCGGTTGGGCAGGTCGGTGAGCGGGTCGTGCTCGGCGTTGTGCTGCAACTGGGCCTGGAGCCTGACCCGTTCGGTGACGTCCCGGCTGTTGAGCAGGAGGCCGCCCTGGTGGCGGTTGACGGTGGACTCGACGTGGAGCCAGTCGCCCGTGCCCGAGCGGAAGCGGCATTCGATGCGGGTGGTGGGCTCCTCGTGCGGCGGCGCGGCCAGGAAGCGCCGCACCTCGTGGACGAACCGGCCGAGATCCTCGGGGTGGATGATCGAGGACAGCTCGGAGCCGACGAGACCCTCCGCCTCGCGCCCGTACACCCCGGCGGCGGCGGGGCTGACGTAGCGCAGGGTGCCGTTGGGCGCGGCGATCATGATGACGTCGCTGGAACCCTGCACCAGGGAGCGGAAGTGGTTCTCCTTCTGGGCCAGCTCCTGGGTGAGGGAGATGTTGTCGAGGAGCATGATGCCCTGCCGGACGACCAGCGCCAGGACGACGGTACAGCCGGTGAAGATGACGACCCGGTCCACCCGACGGCCGTCGACCACGTTGTACAGGATGCCCAGGGTGCAGACGGCGGCGGCGAGATACGGGGTCAGCGCGGCCAGCGAGCCGGCGATCGGGCGGCTGGCAACGGCTCGCGGGGGCCCGGGACGGGCGGACGTCCGGGCCCCGCCCCGGGTGCCCCAGGGGGCGTAGGCGAGGAGCAGCGACCCGGCGAACCAGCCGGCGTCCAGGAGCTGACCCGAGTGGTACGTGGAGCGCAGCAGCGGCGAGGTGAACACCGCGTCGCTCAGCACGGTGAGCGCCAGGGCGGCGATGGCGGTGTTCACCGCGGAGCGGTTCACCCCGGCCCGGCGGAAGTGCAGGGCGAGCACCATCGAGACGAGCACGATGTCGAGCAGCGGATAGGCCAGCGAGAGGGCCGCGGGCGCGACGCTGGTGTCCTGGCCCCCCGCCAGGTGCGTGGTGTGCGCGAGGGCGAGGCTCCAGGCGAGCGTCAGCAGGGAGCCACCGATCAGCCAGGCGTCCAGGGCCAGGCACACCCAGCCGGCCCGGGTGACGGGCCGCTTGGCGAGCACGAGCAGCCCGACGATGGCGGGCGGCGCGAAGCAGAGGAAGAAGACGTCGGCGAGGGAGGGCGTGGGCACGGGGACGCCGAGGACGACCTCGTACCAGCCCCAGACGGCGTTTCCGCAGGCCGCCATGAGGGAGGAGAGCGAGAACAGCATCCAGGCGGGCCGGAGCCGGCTCGCGACCGCCCGTGCGTAGAGGAAGCAGGAGACCGCGGCGACCAGGGCCGCCGCGGCGAGACCGAAGTCCCCCATGAAGACGGCCACGTGCGGCGACCCCCAGCCGACGGCGGCGCCCACCGAATATCCCGCGCAGACGACGCCGAGCAGGATCCGGGACCGCATCCCCGTGGAGCCGGCGCTGGACCGCGGGGCGAGCAGGGCCCCCAGCGCGCTCACCGGAGGGCTCCCCGCACCGGGCCCGCCGGGAACGTGCCCCCCGGCGCCTGGATCCTCGCGGGGCATCGGGGGCACCGCTCGATCCGGCCCGGCCGGGGCCGCTTCGACGCTGCCGGTCCGGGGCAGGGATCCGGCCATCGGCGGGCGCTGTGCTCCGTCGGCGCGGGCGGCCTCGGCCGTCCGCTCGTCCGCGTCGGATCGTCTCTCCATGGCCAGCACATCGCCCGTCGCCCCCTCGCGTTCCGGTGCTCCCCCCGCGCCGTCCCTTCCACGGCGCAGCCCCCCGGACCGGACGATACACCAGATCCGTCACTCAGAGCCATAGCTTCTCTACGCTCCGTGACGAAAGACGAGGTGAGCGGCACTGCGTGCATCCGGACCGCCCCGTAGCGTGGCCGCTGCGGCGGGGTCAGCCGGTGGTGGTCACCACGTTGCGCACGGCCTCTCCGTCGGCGAACCGGGTGAGCTGTGCGGCCAGCAGCCGCTTGGCGCGCGGTTCGAACGCCGAGGTGCTGCCGCCCACATGAGGCGTGATCAAGACATTCGGAGCATGCCAGAGAGGATGGCCCGCGGGCAGGGGTTCCGGGTCGGTCACATCGAGTGCGGCCCTGAGTCGTCCGGACTCGAGTTCGAACAACAGGGCCTTGGTGTCGACGACTCCGCCGCGGGCGACGTTCACGAGGAGGGCTCCGTCGGGCATCGCGGCGAGGAAGTCGGCGCCCACCAGCCCCTGCGTGGACGGGTTCAGCGGAGTGGAGAGGACCACGACGTCGGCTTCGGGCAGCAGGGCGGGCAGGTCGTCGAGCGTGTGTACGGGACCGCGTGCGGTGGTCCGTGCGGAGCGCGCGACGCGCGCCACCCGCGCGCACTCGAAGGGGGCGAGCCGGTCCTCGATGGCCGAGCCGATGGATCCGTAGCCCACGATGAGGACGGACTTGTCGGCGAGCGACGGGTAGAAGCCGGCACGCCACTCCTCGTTGTCCTGGCCGTGGACGAACCCGGGGAGCCCGCGCAGGGAGGCGAGGATCAGGGCGAGCGTCAGTTCGGCGGTGGACGCCTCGTGCACCCCCTGGGCGTTGCAGAGCCGTACGCCGGCGGGAAGCAGGCCCAGGCCCGGCTCCACGTGGTCGATGCCCGCGGAGAGCGTCTGCACCACCTGGACGGCGCTCATCGAGGCGAGCGGGCGCACCGCGACCTCGGGGCCCTTCATGTAGGGAACAACGTAGTAGGCGCAGTCGGCCGGGTCTCCGGGGTAGTCGGGTTCACCGTCCCAGAAGAGGTAGTTGAGGCCCTCGGGCAGCCCGTCGATCTCGTCGGCCGGGTAGGGCAGCCACACTTGGGCAGTCGTCGCAGTCATGGTCAGGAGGCTATGCGACGGATGTACGAGCGCTCCAGGGTCCGATCACGAGCGGCCGCGAGCGGCCATCCGTGCGTGCGGGCCGGACAGCGGCGTATCGTCACATCGCCCAAACTCTTCCGTCAATCACTCACCGAACTCCCCCGACAGGGACCTGCGTCGTGGATCGGACGGGCGTGACCGTCCGGGTCCGGGACCGTGCTCTCGCGCCGTTCCCGGAAAAGCCGCCCGCGGACCGCGGCGGACGGGAAGGCGGAATGGCTCGTCCAGGAAAGGGTTCGTGGAGTTGGAGAGCAGGACAATCGGGGCGGCGGGGCTCGCCGTGGGTGCGGTCGGGCTGGGCTGCATGCCGATGAGCTGGGGTTACAGCGCCTCGCAGCAGCTCGGCGACCGTTCGGTGCGGACGGTGCACGCGGCGCTGGACGCGGGCGTCCGGCTGCTCGACACCGCGGACATGTACGGCCCGTTCACCAATGAGCTGCTGGTGGGGCGGGCGCTGAAGGGCCGCCGCCAGGAGGCGTTCGTCTCCACCAAGTGCGGGCTGCTGGTGGGCGATCAGCACATCGTCGCCAACGGCCGGCCGGGGTACGTCCGGCGGGCCTGTGACGCCTCGCTGCGGCGGCTCCAGACCGATGTGATCGACCTGTACCAGCTGCACCGGGCCGACCCCGAGGTGCCGGTGGAGGAGACCTGGGGTGCGCTGGCGGAGCTGGTCACCGCGGGCAAGGTGCGCTCGCTCGGGCTGTGCGCGGTGGGAGCGCGGGCCCCGCGCCGGTCGGGGGCGGGACCGCATGAGGGAACGATCCGGCAGCTGGAGCGGATCCAGCAGGTCTTCCCGGTCAGCGCCGTCGAGGCGGAACTGTCGGTGTGGTCGCGCGAGGCGCTGGCGGAGCTGCTGCCGTGGTGCGCGGCGCGCGGGGTCGGGCTGCTGGCCGCGATGCCGCTGGGCAGCGGCTATCTGACCGGGACGCTGAAGCCGGGCCAGGGGTTCGAGCCGGAGGATCTGCGGGCCAGGCATCCGCGGTTCACGGCGGAGGTGATGGCGGCGAACCAGCCGGTGGTGGCCGGGCTGCGGCGGGTCGCGGAGCGGCGCGGGGCGACCGTGGCCCAGGTGGCGCTGGCGTGGGTGCTGCGCCAGGGGCCGCACGTGGTGCCGGTGCCGGGGGCGAAGCGGGAGCAGTGGGCGGTGGAGAACGCGGGGGCGGCGCGGGTGGTCCTGGACGACCGGGACCTGGCGGAGATCGACGGCCTGCCCGCCGCCCGCGAGTCGTGGGACTGAGCCGTCACGGGGCTGAGGGTCCAGCGTCACGGGACCGAGGGTCGAGCGTCACGGGACCGAGGGTCGACGGGACCGAGGCTCGACGGGGCCGGGCGTCGAGGGGCCGGGCGTCGTCCGCCGTGCGGCGGGAGAATGGGCGCATCGGGAACTCCTGGGCCGGCCGCGGTGTAGGAACAGGTAGTCAGGCAACCGTCGAAAGGATCGGTTCCGTGCGTGGTGCTCTGTTCGGACCTGTGCAGTCCCCGGCGATGCTCAGGGGGGTGGTGGCCCTGCTGGCGTCGGCCGCCCTGCTGCTGTCCGCCGCGTGTTCCGGCGACGGGGACGGGGGTTCGTCCGGGCGGCCCGCCGGTTCCCCGAGCGCTTCCGGGGGCTCCGCTCCCCCGGCCTCGCCGAGCCGGTCTGCCGATCTGCCGCCCGCGAAGGGCTCGGCGAAGGTGGTCTCGACGCTGACCGAGGGCCTGAAGTCGCCCTGGGGCCTGGCCGTGCTGCCGGGCGGTGACCTGCTGGTGTCCTCGCGCGACGAGGGCACGGTCCACCGGATCGACGGCGAGAACGGGAAGCGGACGCTGCTCGGCTCGGTGCCCGGGGTCTCCCCGGCCGGCGAGGGCGGGCTGCTCGGGCTCGCCGTCTCCTCCACGTTCGGCGCGGACCAGCTGGTGTACGCCTACTTCACCACCACGTCCGACAACCGGATCGTCCGCATGAGTTACGACGAGAAGCGCCCGGCGGGACAGCAGTTGGGGGCCCCGGACACCATCCTGCGCGGCATCCCCAAGGGCAGCATCCACAACGGCGGCCGGATCGCCTTCGGCCCGGACAAGATGCTGTACGCGGGCACGGGCGAGACCGGGGACACCGGGCTGGCCCAGGACAAGGAGTCGCTGGCGGGCAAGATCCTGCGGATGACCCCCGACGGCGAGCCGGTGCACGGCAATCCGGAGGCGGACTCGGTGGTGTATTCGTACGGGCACCGCAACGTGCAGGGGCTCGCCTGGGACGCGCGGAAACGGCTGTGGGCCGCCGAGTTCGGCCAGAACACCTGGGACGAGCTGAACCTGATCGAGCCCGGGGGGAACTACGGCTGGCCCGAGGTCGAGGGCCGGGAGGGCGAGGACGGGTTCATCGACCCGGTGGCTCAGTGGAAGACCTCCGAGGCCTCCCCCAGCGGGATCGCGTACGCGGAGGGCTCGATCTGGATGGCCGGGCTGCGCGGCGAGCGGCTCTGGCGCATTCCGCTGTCCGGCGAGAAGGCGGAGGAACCTTATGCGGACCCCCAGTCGTTCCTGGATGAGAAGCACGGCCGCCTGCGCACCGTGGTGAGTGCGGGGAGCGACCGCCTGTGGCTGGTCACCAGCAACACGGACGGACGGGGCACGCCGAAGCCCGGGGACGACAGGGTCCTCCAGGTGGAGGTTGGCTAGCCGCCCGCCCGCGGGGCATGTGGGAGGGAGCACGGCCGGTGTTCAATTTCTTCGAGGAGCTCTTCGCCCCGGGGCGCAAGCACGTCTCGGAAGAGCGGAGGCGGCTGGAGCTGAGCCGGGTGGATCTCGGCATCGGCGATCCGAACCGGGGGCCGATAGACCTGACCTCGGGGAAGGTGACCGTCCGCGCCCCGGCCCCGGAAACCGCTCCCGGCATGCCCCCGGACGCCGCCGCCGAGCCCCGGAACGGCCGCACGCGCCCGGCCGCGCCCGAGCAGGACGCCGTCCTGGACCGGCCGAGACCCGGGAAGCCGGTGAGCGGGCCCGAGCGGCGTGCGGACGAGGAGCCCGGGACGTAAGGCCTACGCGGCCGGGTAGAGCCGGAGGCGGTGGGCGAGGGCGGCCGCCTCGCCGCGGCTGGAGACGCCGAGCTTGGCCAGGATGTTGGAGACGTGCACGCTCGCGGTCTTCGGCGAGATGAACAGCTCCTCGGCGATCCTGCGGTTGGTGTGCCCGGCCGCGACCAGCCGGTGCACGTCCTGCTCGCGCGGGGTGAGCCCGAAGGACGCCACGGCGGCGATGGCGGGGTCCTGCTCGTCGGCCGACCGCCCCTCGGGGCTCCCTGCGGCGGGCACGGCGGTCAGGACGGCCGGGTGGGTCCCTGGCCCGGGTGCCGGGCCGGAGCCGTCCAGGGGGATGCGGGCGCGGGCGGCCAGCTGTTCGACCGCCTCGGCGAGCGGGCGCGCGCCGAGCCGCTGCGCGGCCTCCTGGGCGCGGTGCAGCAGGGTCGTGGCGGTGGACCGGTCGCCGGGGGCGATGAGCAGGGACTCCGCCCAGCGGCGGTGGATCTGGGCCAGTTCGTAGGGGCGGCTCAGCGGCCCGAAGGCCTCGGCGGCACGCGCCCAGTGACCGGGGGTGTCCGTGCCGTCGGCGCGGGCCAGCTCCGCGTCGATGAGGACGCCGTGGGCCGCCCACACGGGGACGAGCATCGGGAGGCTCTTCACGCACCGGCGGATCAGCGCGAGCAGCTCCGGGCGGTCCGGTTCGGCGGCGGGCAGCCCGCGGGCGTCCGCCTCGATCATGGCGGCGGTCTGGAGCAGCGGCAGGGCGTAGCGCTGGGTGCCGGGCGGGAAGCCGTGCCGGGCCAGTTCCTCGAACGCGGCCCGCGCCTCGGGGAGCCTGCCCTGTGAGGCGGCCAGCAGCATGGTGTGCCGGACGGGGGCGATCAGGTGCTGGGGCTGCGGATCGCGCTGGCCGAAGTGCTTGCGGGTCAGGGCGAGCAGCTCCTCCGCCTCGGCGAAGTCTCCGCGGGCGACGGCCAGTTCGGTACGACGCAGGGCGGCGAGCCCCTTCGCCTTGGAGGCCAGGGCGAGGCGCCCGGCGGACGCGGCGGCGGCCTCGCTCTGGGTCCAGTGCCCCAGGGAGAACAGGGACTGCGCCTGGTTGGCGTACACCCAGGCCCCGGAGTCGGCCAGGCCGTGGCTGTGGCAGATCTCGATGCCGTGGTCGGCGGCCGCGACGGCCTCCAGCGAGCGGCCCATCGCTTCGAGCGAGGAGGGCAGGTTCACGCTGACCCGGCCGAGGAGGTTCATCAGGTGCAGCTTCTCGGCACGGTCCCGGACCGCGTACATCTCGGCGAGGCCGTCCTCGACGCCGCCCGCGTCCGCGGTGAGCCAGCCCCGGGTGAGGCGGGCGTGCAGCTCGATGTACTCGTCGCCGACGAGCCGGGCGTACTCCACCGCGCGGTCGCTGTCGGCGAGCGCCTGCGGGCCCGGCTGGTGCAGCGCCCGCCAACTGGCCACATTGGTCAGGACGTCGGCCTGCACCGGGGACGGCGGCAGTCCGCGCACCAGTTCCTGCGCGGTGGCCAGCTCCTCCCAGCCGTCCCCCTTGTCGAGCCCCTGCATCAGCCGGCTGCGCTGCACCCAGAACCAGGCCTCGCGCAGCGGGTCGGCCTCGGACGCCAGGACCCGCATCGCCTTCTTGGAGATGGCGAGGGCGCGTTTGCGGTCACCGCCGAAGTGGGCGGCGACGGTCGCCTCGGCCATCACGTCCAGGTAGCGCAGCGGTGTGTTCTCCGGGTCGCAGCCGGAGGCCGGGTAGACCTCCGCGTAGTCGAAGGGGCGCAGCGTGGCGAGCACCGCGTCGGGGACGTCGTCCCAGAGCTCCATCGCCCGTTCCAGCAGTCTCAGTTGCTCGGAGTAGGCGTAGCGGCGGCGGGCCTCGACGGCGGCCCGGAGCACGGCGGGCAGGGCCTTGGCGGCGTCGTGGGCGGCGTACCAGTAGCTGGCGAGGCGGGTGGCGCGTTCGTCGTCCCGGACGAGGGAGGGGTCGGCCTCCAGGGCTTCGGCGTACCGGCGGTTGACGCGGGTGCGTTCACCGGGCAGCAGGTCGTCGCTGACGGCCTCGCGGACCAGGGAGTGCCGGAAGCGGTAGCCGTCGTTGTCGGGCGCCGGTTGCAGCAGGTTGGCGCCGACGGCCGCGCGCAGGGCCTCGTCGAGGTCGTCCTCGCCCAGTCCGGCGACGGTGGCCAGCAGTTCGTGTTCGACGAAGGAGCCGCCCTCGGCGACCAGCCCGGCGATCCGCTGGGCGTGCTCGGGGAGCGCCTCCACGCGGACGAGCAGGAGGTCGCGGAGCGATTCGGTCAGGCCGGAGCTGTCGCCGCAGCACTCCAGGGAGCGGGCCAGCTCCTCGACGAAGAAGGCGTTGCCGTCGGAGCGGTCGAAGATCTCGTCGACGAGTGCCGCCTCGGGGGTCTCGGCGAGGATGCCGGCGAGCTGGCGGCCGACCTCGTCGTGGCTGAACCGGTCGAGTTCGACGCGGGTGACGGTGCGCAGCCGGTCCAGCTCGGCGAGGAGCGGTCGCAGGGGGTGGCGGCGGTGGATGTCGTCGGCGCGGTAGGTGCCGACGACCATGAGGCGGCCGCTGCCCAGGGCACGGAAGAGGTAGGCGAGCAGGTGCCGGGTGGAGGCGTCCGCCCAGTGCAGGTCCTCCAGCACGAGGACGACCACGTGTTCGGCGGAGATCCGCTCCAGCAGCCGTACGGTGAGTTCGAAGAGGCGGGCGATGCTGTGCTCGTCGGTCGTGTCCCGGCGGACCTCGCCCAGTTCGGGCAGGAGCCGGGCCAGCTCGCCCTCCTGGCCGGCGCAGGCGGCGGCCATCTCCTCGGGCAGGGCCCGTCGCAGGGCGCGCAGGGCGGTGGGGAAGGGGGCGAACGGCAGTCCGTCGGCTCCGATCTCGACGCAGGACCCGACGGCGACGACGGCGCCGCGCCGTTCGGCCGCCGTGACGAACCGCTCGACCAGGCGGGTCTTGCCGACGCCGGCCTCGCCGCCGATCAGCAGTGCCTGCGGGTCGCCGGACGCGGCCCGCGCGAGCGCCTCGGTGAGCGCGGCGAACTCCTCGGCGCGCCCGATGAACACGGGGCTGACTGACCTGGTCTCCACGCCGCCGAGCATCGCATACGCGTACGAGGCGGCGGCACCCTTTTCGCGGACGGTGATCATGCTCCCGGTACGGTCCGGGCCCGCCGCGCCCGATGCGGCGGGGGCGTCGGCGGGACCGGCGACCGGTGCGGTGGTGCTCCCCGGCCGGGACATCGTCAGGCGGCGGGAGCGAAGCGGGTGCGGTCCTCCACCACCTTCCCTTCGGGATCACCGCGTCCGGAGCGGCGGGCGGCCCGGCGGGCGAGGCGTGCCCGGCCGATCTCCCGCTCGGTGTCGGCCCGGCGGATCAGCTCGGCGGAGGTGGAGCGGTAGAGCTCGTACTCGTACATGGTGGGCAACCCCTGGTTCCTGGTCGTGGCAGCGGACCGGAGGGGTGCCGGGCCGGGTCGGCCGGGCCCCTGTGTTCGCTGTGGGTCCACTGTCGTCGGCCAGGAGGGGGTGCCGCATCGGGCGAGTTCCGCATCTTCGCGGCGGTGGGGGCCTTAGGGCCGGGCCTCGGGTGTCCGAGGGGTGGGCGGAGGCCTTAGGCCGTGCCGTACGGGGCTGTGCCCCGGTGTCAGCCGCCGGCCGGGGTGCCCGCCGTGGGAAGGGAGACGAAGAGGTCGAGGTACATGCCCGCGGAGATCAGCACGCCGAGGACGCCGAGGGCGACACCGGCCAGGGCGACCGCGCGGACCCAGGTGGGCTGCGGACGCCCGGAGGGGACGCCGAAGGCGGGGCGGACCAGGACGAAGACGCCGACGAGCAGGGCCAGGACGGCGAAGACGCCGTTGACCAGGGCGGTGGTGTGCCAGGCGTCCCCGTAGATCTCGGAGATCTGCTGGGCCGCGCTGCCGCCGCCGGAGGTCTGGATCTGTCCGATGAGCGTCTCGCGCTCGGCGGCGACCCGGCCGCTCCACGCGCCGGTCAGGGCGACGACGCCCAGGGCCGTGGAGACGACGGCCGCCGCGCCCGCGCCGACACCGAGCCGGGCCTCGTCGAAGGGGTCGGGCTCCAGGTCCTCGCCCTCGTCATCGTCCTCGGACTGCCCGGCGAGGTCGTCAGCGGGCGTCCCGGAGTCGGGGGCGTCGGACGGCGTACCGAGGGCGCCCTCCGTGTCGGAGTCCTTCACCGGGGAGTCCGTCGCGGGGTCCTTCACCAGGGTGTCCTGCGCGGTCGCCTCCTCCGTGACGGCGTCGGCGGTGCCCTCGGCGGGGTCGGTCGTCCCGGCGGGCGGGGTGGTCGTGGACGGGGTCGTCGTCTTGGAGGGGGTGGTGTTCATGCGCCGCACGCTAGGCGGCCCGGATGAGAGCCCTCTTAACGCCGGGGCACGCCGGGGCCGCGCGGGGCTTGCGTCGTGGCAGCGCCGGGGCTCAGCGCCCGGTGCGGGCCCGCCATTCCGGGGCGAGGACGGACCAGATCTCGGAGTCGTGGCGTACGCCCCGGTGCAGGTACTTCTGCCGCATCACCCCGTCCCGGGTCATGCCGAGCCGCTTCGCCACCGCGATCGACCTGGTGTTCGCGGCGGAGGCGACCCACTCCACGCGGTGCATGCCGCGCTCGTGCACCGCCCAGTCGATCAGGCGCTCGGCGGCGCGGGTGATCAGCCCGCGGCCCTGGGCGGCGGGCTCCAGCCACACGCCGATCTCGCAGTTGCCGGACTCCGCGTCGAAGATCCGGAAGAGGACGCCGCCGACGAGGACGCCGCCCAGCCGGATGCCGTACAGCCGCCCGGTGTCCGCCGCCTGCTTCTCCGCGTACCGCTGGAGCAGGGCGCGGGCCGAGTCCAGGTCGGTGGCGGCCGAGGCGAGCGGGATCCAGGAGTCGACCAGCTCCCGGGCCCGGTCCATGTGGGCCAGGAACTCCTCGGCCTGCCAGACCTCCAGCGGGCGCAGCTCCGCCCGGTCGTCACCCAGGGATACGGTGAACATCGTGCTCCTCGTCGGTGGGCCGGACCGTCACCGGCCCGGCGCCCGCTTCCGCACCCGTACCGCGTGTCTCCGGGATCTTCGCACGGAGCGGTACGCAGTCGGGCGGCTCGATGCTGATCCGGGGCAGCCACCTCTCCAGCCGGGCCGGCAGCCACCAGTTCGCCCCGCCGAGCATGTGCATCAGGGCGGGCACGAGCAGGGTGCGCAGGACGAAGGCGTCCAGGGCGACGGCGGTGGCCAGCGCGATGCCGAACATGGCGATGACCCGGTCGCCGCTGAGCACGAAGGCGAGGAAGACGGAGATCATGATCACGGCGGCGGAGTTGATGACCCGGCCGGTCTCGGCGAGGCCGACCCGTACGGCCCGCCGGTTGTCGCCGGTCTCCAGCCACTCCTCGTACATCCGGCCGACCAGGAAGACCTGGTAGTCCATGGAGAGGCCGAAGAGGACCGAGACCATGATCACGGGAAGGAAGGGCTCGATGGGCCCGGCGCTGCCGAGGCCGAGCAGCTCGCTCCCCCAGCCCCACTGGAAGACGGCCACGACGACGCCGAAGGACGAGGCGACGGCGGCCACGTTCATCACGGCGGCCTTGAGCGGGATGCCGATGGAGCGGAAGGCCAGGAGGAGGAGCAGGCAGCCGAGTGAGATGACGACCCCGACGAAGAGCGGCAGTTTCCCGACGATGATCTCGGCGAAGTCGTCGTAACTCGCCGTCACCCCGCCGACGTGGGCCTCCAACGAGGTGGTGTCCTGGAGCGGCGGCAGCACGTCGCCCCTGATCCGGTCGACCAGTTCGCTGGTGTCCTGCGACTGGGGGGACGAGTCGGGGACGACGGTGAGGAAGGCGGTGTCGCCGGCGCTGTTGTAGGTGACCGGGCCGGCCGAGGCCACGCCCTCGGTGGTGCGCAGCTTCTCGGGCAGCGAGTCCAGGGCGAGCCGGTCGTCCGCGCCGTCGAGTTCGGCGGCGATGGTGAGGGGGCCGTTGACGCCGGGCCCGAAGCCGTCGGCGATCAGGTCGTAGGCCTGCCGGGTGGTGGCGGTGGCCGGGTTGTTGCCCTGGTCGGAGGTGCCCAGGTGGAGGCCGAGGGCGGGCAGGGCGAGCCCCAGCATGACGACGGCCGCGATGCCCCCGAGCAGCTTGGGGTGCCGCTCCACGAACGCGGACCAGCGGGCGGCGAAGCCGGTGGGCAGCTCGGGCCGCGGTCCGTGTTCGGCGAGCTGCCGTCGTTCGCGGCGGCTGAGCGCCCGCATCCCGATGAGGGAGAGCAGCGCGGGCAGCAGCGTGACCGAGGCCAGCACGGTGAGGACGACGGTGAGCGAGGCGGCGATGGCGACGCCGTTGAGGAAGCCGAGCCGCAGGATCAGCATGCCGAGCAGGGCGATGCAGACGGTGGCCCCGGCGAAGACGACGGCGCGGCCGGTGGTCGTGACGGCGTTCTGAGCCGCTTCGGGGACCGTCATGCCGCGCCGCAGCCCTCTGCGGTGCCGGGTGACGATGAACAGGGCGTAGTCGATGCCCACGCCGAGCCCGATGAGCATGCCGAGCATCGGGGCGAAGTCCGCCACGGTCATCAGGTGGCCGAGCAGCACGATGCCCGCGTAGGCGGTGCCGACGGAGACGAGTGCGGTGGCGATGGGCAGCAGACTGGCGGCGAGCGAGCCGAAGGCGAGGAAGAGCACGACGGCCGCGACGACGACGCCGATGCCCTCGGCGAGGTGGACGGAGGGCGCTTCGGTGAGGGCGACGGCGGTGCCGCCCAGTTCGACCTGGAGCCCGTCGGCCTCGGCGGCCTTCGCGGTGTCGACGAGGGCCTGCGCCTGGGAGGCGGGGATCTCGTCGGCGGGGTGGTCGAAGGTGACCGTGGCGTACGCGGTGTGGCCGTCCTCGCTGATCTGGCCGGGGCCGGTGCCCCCGTAGGGGCCGGTGACCGCGCCGACGCCCGGCAGCTCCTCGATCGCGTGGAGCGTCCGGGTCATGGTCTGCTCGACGTCGGCGGCCCGGACCGTGGAGCCGGTGGTGTGCCAGACGACGGTGTCGGTGTCGCCGCCGAGGTCGGTGAAGCCGCGGGAGAGGAGTTCGGCGGCCCGGCCGGACTCGGTGCCGGGGACCTCGTAGTCGTTGGAGTACGCCGAACCCGCGAAGCCTGCCGCGGCGGCGGTCCCGCCGAGGGCGGCGAGCCAGATGAGGACGGCGACGAGGCGGTGCCTGATGCACCAGCGGGCGATGGCAGCCAACGGATGAGCTCCCTGCGGGTTCGTGGACCTTTACCCGCAGATAACACGATCTGCCCGCAAACGTCTCATGACCTGAGACCGTCACTCTGTCAGCAGAACGTGATCCTTTGTCCGTTTCGTGGCCATGGTCACAGGGCTTGATCTGTTCCCTACCCGGGACGGATGAAGCCCTGCGACCCTCGGGCCGGGTCAGCCGGAGACGCTGGCGCGGCCGTTCTCGATATGGCCCATGAGCCGCCGCCGGAAGCCGTCCTCCCCGTCGACGGTGACGGCGAGGTCATACCAGCCGTGGGCGTCGGCCGCCGAGTGCACGAGCGCCCGGCTACGGCCCGGCTTGACCGTGACGCGGCGGGTCCAGTCCCGTACGTCGTCCTCGTCGACGTAGCCGAGCGGCCGCACCAGGAAGGTCAGCGTCCGGCGGCCGGTGTTGCGCAGGGTGAGGTGCAGGTCGCGGTCGCGGCGGTCGATACGGGTGGCGACCTCCGCTCCTCCGTCGGCCGGTCCGGCGAACTCGCGCCGGAAGCCGTTCGGCCCGGTG
The DNA here is from genome assembly GCF_002551245.1 of Streptomyces sp. rh34. Lineage (GTDB taxonomy): Bacteria > Actinomycetota > Actinomycetes > Streptomycetales > Streptomycetaceae > Streptomyces. The sequence continues at coordinate 16,632 of NZ_NTGZ01000040.1, read as the reverse complement.
ACCGTGAAGCGGTACGCCTCCTGCGTCAGCGGGACGGTCCAGTGCGCGGTGTCCCGGACGTCCTTGTGCTGCGGGGCCGGGAACTCGCCCTCGTACGGGTACAGCGTGAAGTGCGCCGAGGACCGGCCGGTGTTGGCCAGCTCCACCCGCAGCGTGTCGCCCGACCGCCTCGCCCGGGCGTCCGGCTGGTACGGCAGCGGGCGCGCCGGGCGTGCGCCGGGCTCCTGCGCGGGGAGGTGCTGGACGGCGGGCGGCTTCGGCTGCCAGCGTCCGCTCAGCGGCGGGATCGCCCCCGGCTGCTCGACGGCGGGCTGCCGCCGGACCCGGGTGAAGTCGAAGGCGGAGGTGAGATCGCCGGTGACGCGCCGCCGCCAGTCGCTGATGTTGGGTTCCCTCACCCCGGTCCAGCGCTCCAGGAAGCGGATGACGGAGGTGTGGTCGAAGACCTCGGAGCAGACGTACCCGCCGACGGTCCACGGCGAGACGACCAGCAGCGGCACCCGGATCCCGAGACCGGTGGGCCGGCCCTCCCACTGTTCGTCGGTGACCTCGGGGGGTGCGACGGGCGGCGGAACGTGGTCGAAGAAGCCGTCGTTCTCGTCGTAGTTGATCAGCACGGCCGTGTGCCGCCACACGTCGGGGTGCTTGCCGAGCGCGTCGAGGATCTTGTAGACGACGGTGGCGCTGTGCACCGGCGAGGAGACGCTCGGGTGCTCGGAGTCGATCGCCGAGGGGACCAGGTAGGAGACCGCGGGGAGCGTCCCGGCCGCGACGTCCTTGGCGAACTCGTCCGCCAGCGTCCCGGTCGGCACCCGGCGCAACCCCCGCTCGAACAGGCTGCGCTCGCTCCGGGTGAGGGTGGCGACGCCCTCCTCCAGCAGCCCGAGGAGCCGTTCGCGCTCGGTCTCGGACGCGCCCCGGACCTTCGCGTAGAAGGCCTCCATGTAGGTGTGCCCGCCGGTCCTGGCGAGTGCCTTGCGGGCGATCGCCTTGAAGGTGGCGTAGAACTCGATCTGGTTGTCGGTGAAGTTCTCCCACTCGGTGTACGTCCGCCAGCTGCGCCCTGCCTTCTCCAGCCGCTCGGCGTAGGTGGACCAGTCGTAGCCGGGGTGGGTGCCCTCGTTGTACGCGTCGTTGCCGACGGCCCGCTTCCCGTTCGGCTCGAAGCCGGTCTTCCCGCTCCAGAGGTGGTTGCGGTTGGGGCTGGTGGAGGTGTGGATGGAGGAGTGGTAGGCGTCGCAGACGGTGAAGGTGTCGGCCAGCTCGTAGTGGAGCGGGATGTCGCGGCGGTCGTAGTACGCCATCGTGGCCGCGGTCTTCGCGCTGATCCAGCCGTTCATCCAGCCGCCGCCCCAGGCCTTCGCGCCGCCGTTCCAGGAGTGGTCGAGGGCGCCGATGTACTGGAGGTCCTTCTTCTGCTCCTCGGCCGCTCCGCGCACCGGGAAGGGCAGCACGGTGGAGCCGGCCGCGGCGGGCTGCTCGAACACCGTCCCGCCGGTGGGCAGCTCGATGGCGTTGCGGTCGCCGAAGCCGCGTACACCGCGCAGGGTGCCGAAGTAGTGGTCGAAGGAACGGTTCTCCTGCATCAGGATCACCACATGCTTGATGGAGCCGAGGCCTCCCCCGCCGGACCCCGCGTGGGCGGGCTGCGCGGCGATGGCGGCCTGGAGCGACGGCGGCAGGAACGATCCGGCCGCAGCGGCGCCGAGTGCGCCGCCGCCCAGCGCGAAGAGCCGTCGCCGTGACATGTCCGTGGTCAAAGGAGCCTCCTGGTTCCGGTGGTTACAGCCGGGAAGCTAGTCAGCCCGGGTGGCGCCGGGAAGGACTGCGTACGGACCGGTGGTGAACGTCCAAGAGTCCGTACCGGAAGTCCAAGCACGCGAAGGGGCGGTGCGCCCGCACTGCGCGGGTGCACCGCCCCTTTCGTGGGACGTGCTCGGTGGATCGGACCGCGGGTGATCAGCCCTCGACGCCGAGCTTCTCCAGGATCAGCTCGCGCACGCGTGCCGCGTCCGCCTGGCCACGGGTGGCCTTCATGACCGCGCCGACGAGCGCGCCCGCCGCCGCGACCTTGCCACCGCGGATCTTGTCCGCGATGGCCGCGTTGCCCGCGATGGCCTCGTCCACGGCCGTGGACAGCGCGCCCTCGTCGGAGACGACCTTCAGGCCGCGCTTCTCGACGACGGTGTCCGGGTCGCCCTCGCCCGCGAGGACGCCCTCGATGACCTGGCGGGCCAGCTTGTCGTTGAGGTCGCCCGCGGCGACGAGCGCGGCCACCCGGGCCACCTGCGCCGGGGTGATCGGCAGCTCGTCCAGACCGCGGCCGGTCTCGTTGGCGTTACGGGCCAGCTCGCCCATCCACCACTTGCGGGCCTGGTCGGAGGGTGCGCCCGCCTCGGTCGTGGCGACGATCAGGTCGACCGCGCCCGCGTTGAGGATGGACTGCATGTCGTGCTCGTTGACGCCCCACTCCTCCTTGAGCCGCGCCCGGCGCAGCCGGGGAAGCTCGGGGAGGCCCTTGCGCAGCTCCTCGACCCAGTCGCGCGCGGGCGCGACGGGCACCAGGTCCGGCTCGGGGAAGTAGCGGTAGTCCTCGGCGTTGTCCTTGATGCGGCCGGCCGTGGTGGAGCCGTCCTCCTCGTGGAAGTGCCGGGTCTCCTGCACGATGGTGCCGCCCGAGGACAGCACGGCGGCGTGCCGCTGGATCTCGAAGCGCGCGGCCCGCTCGACGGAACGCAGCGAGTTCACGTTCTTCGTCTCGGAGCGGGTACCGAACGCCTCACGGCCGTGCGGGCGCAGCGACAGGTTGACGTCGCAGCGCATCTGGCCCATCTCCATGCGGGCCTCGGAGACCCCGAGGGCCTTGATCAGCTCGCGGAGCTCGGCGACGTACGCCTTGGCGACCTCGGGGGCGCGGGCGCCGGCTCCCTCGATCGGCTTGGTGACGATCTCGATGAGCGGGATACCGGCCCGGTTGTAGTCGAGCAGGGAGTGGGACGCGCCGTGGATACGGCCGGTGGCGCCGCCGACGTGCGTCGACTTGCCGGTGTCCTCCTCCATGTGGGCGCGCTCGATCTGCACCCGGAAGATCTCACCGTCCTCCAGCTGGACGTCCAGATAGCCGTCGAAGGCGATCGGCTCGTCGTACTGCGAGGTCTGGAAGTTCTTCGGCATGTCCGGATAGAAGTAGTTCTTCCGGGCGAAGCGGCACCACTCGGCGATCTCACAGTTGAGCGCGAGACCGATCTTGATGGCCGACTCGACGCCGATCTCGTTGACGACCGGCAGTGCGCCGGGCAGTCCGAGACAGACCGGGCAGGTCTGCGAGTTGGCGTCCTGCTTCAGCTCCGTGGAGCAGCCGCAGAACATCTTCGTCTTCGTTCCGAGCTCGACATGGACTTCGAGGCCCATGACGGGGTCGTAGGACGCGAGCGCGTCCTCGTACGACACCAGGTCAGTGACAGTCACGGTGAAACTTATCCCTCTCAGCCCAGCAGAACGTCGTCGTCGCCGAGACGCTTCAGTTCGCGATAGAGGATCGCGAGTCCGGTGACGATGGCGGCCGCGGAGACCGCCGCGTCGACGAGCCGCAGCACGTCGTTGTCCTCGCGCGCGAGCTTCGCCTGCTTGACGATGCTGATCGCGCCGAACGCGGTACTGCCGAGCGAGACGTACAGCCCGGTCTTGGACTTCTTGAAGTTACTGGCCTTCTTTGCCATGGCACTCACAGCGACGGAGCCTCCTCAAGCAGCGGGTGCCCCCACTTTTCCACGAAGGCGGCCTCGACGGCCGCTCCGACCTTGTAGAGCCGGTCGTCCTTCATGGCGGGGGCGATGATCTGCAGTCCGACCGGCAGACCGTCCTCCGGGGCCAGGCCGCAGGGCAGCGACATGGCGGAGTTGCCGGCCAGGTTGGTGGGGATGGTGCACAGGTCCGCGAGGTACATGGCCATCGGGTCGTCGGCGCGCTCGCCGATCGGGAAGGCGGTGGTCGGCGTCGTCGGGGAGACGATCACGTCGACCTGCTCGAAGGCCTTCTCGAAGTCCTGCGTGATCAGGGTGCGGACCTTCTGGGCGGAGCCGTAGTACGCGTCGTAGTAGCCGGAGCTGAGCGCGTACGTCCCCAGGATGATGCGGCGCTTGACCTCGTCGCCGAAGCCCGCCTCACGGGTGAGCGCGGTGACGTCCTCGGCCGACTTCGTGCCGTCGTCGCCGACCCGCAGGCCGTAGCGCATGGCGTCGAAGCGGGCCAGGTTGGAGGAGCACTCGGACGGTGCGATCAGGTAGTACGCGGAGAGCGCCAGGTCGAAGGACGGGCAGTCCAGCTCGACGACGTCCGCGCCCAGCGACTTCAGCAGCTCGACCGACTCGTCGAACCGCTGGAGGACACCGGCCTGGTAGCCCTCGCCGCGGAACTGCTTGACGACGCCGACGCGCATGCCCTGTACGGAGCCGTTGCGGGCGGCCTCGACGACCGGCGGGACCGGCGCGTCGATGGAGGTCGAGTCCAGCGGGTCGTGCCCGGCGATGGCCTCGTGCAGCAGCGCGGCGTCCAGGACCGTACGGGCACAGGGCCCGCCCTGGTCGAGGGAGGACGAGAAGGCGACCATGCCGTAGCGGGAGACGCCGCCGTAGGTGGGCTTGACGCCGACCGTGCCGGTGACGGCGGCGGGCTGGCGGATCGAGCCGCCGGTGTCCGTGCCGATGGCCAGCGCGGCCTCGTAGGAGGCCAGGGCGGCGGAGGAGCCGCCGCCGGAGCCGCCGGGGATGCGGGTGAGGTCCCAGGGGTTGCCGGTGGGCCCGTAGGCGCTGTTCTCGGTGGAGGACCCCATGGCGAACTCGTCCATGTTGGTCTTGCCGAGGATGACGACGTCGGCGGCGCGCAGCTTCTGCGTGAGCGTCGCGTCGTACGGCGGGACCCAGCCCTCAAGGATCTTGGAACCGACGGTGGTCGGCATGTCCTTGGTGGTGAAGATGTCCTTCAGCGCGAGCGGGACGCCGGCCAGCGGGCCGAGCTTCTCGCCCGCCTCCCGCTTCGCGTCCACGGCACGGGCCTGGGCGAGGGCGCCCTCGCGGTCGATGTGCAGGAAGGCGTGGACCTTCTCGTCGACCGCGTCGATCCGGGCCAGGTGGGCCTCGGTGACCTCGACGGCGGTCAGCTCGCCGGAGGCGATCTTCCCGGCGATCTCGGCCGCGGTGAGCTTGATGATGGTGCTGATGTCCGTCATGGCGGTTAGTCCTCCCCCAGGATCTGCGGCACCTTGAAACGCTGCTGCTCCTGGGCCGGGGCGCCGGAGAGCGCCTGCGCGGGGGTGAGCGACGGACGGACCTCGTCCGCGCGCATGACGTTGGTCAGCGGCAGCGGGTGGGAGGTCGGCGGTACGTCTTGGTCGGCGACCTCGGAGACGCGGGCGACCGCGCCGATGATGTCGTCGAGCTGACCGGCGAAGTGATCGAGCTCTTCGCCCTTCAGCTCCAGACGCGCCAGCCGGGCGAGGTGGGCGACCTCCTCGCGCGTGATGCCAGGCATGCAGCGATCCTCAGGGGTTGGTGTGTGGTTGTGGCCGGGGGCGGCGGCACATGTGCACCGTCCGTCCGGAGGACGGGCCGCGCGGCGGGTGGAAATGTGCCACCGGCCCCCAATCCTATGGGGTCTCCGGGGGACGGGTGCCCCGCCCCGATCGGGCTACGCCTCCGCGGGCTCCACTCGCCGGGATCTTCAGGGTGTGTCGGTCTCCGCCGTCCCGTTCACCGCGCCGTTCAGCGACGCGTTCATCGAGCCGGTGGCCGACCCGGTGGCAGCGGCGGCCGCCGCCTGGGCCTTCAGCTCGGCGGGCCTGCGCCAGCCGTGCTCGCCGCGCGCCCGCAGCCAGGCCGTCGTCTCCTGCGGCGGCATCGCGGCCGCCACCAGCCAGCCCTGCACCGCGTCGCACCTGAGGTCCCGCAACCGCTCCCACGTCTCGTCGTCCTCGACGCCCTCGGCGACGACGACCAGGCCGAGCGAGTGGGCCAGGTCGATGGTGCAGCGGACGATCTCCGCGTCCTCGTGGTCGACCGCCAGCCGGGCCACGAAGGACCGGTCGATCTTCAGCTCGCTGACCGGCAGTCTGCGCAGGTGGACCAGGGAGGAGTAGCCGGTGCCGAAGTCGTCGAGGGACATCTTCACGCCGTGCGCGGTGAGCCCGGCCAGGGTGTCGGCGGCGCGCTGCGGGTCCTCCAGCAGCACATGCTCGGTGATCTCCAGTTGGAGCGCTCCCGCGGGCACACCGTGGCGGGCGAGACGGGCCGCGACGCCTCCCGCGAAGCCGGGGGTGTGCACGTCGCGCGGGGAGACGTTGACCGCGACGGGCACGAACAGGCCCTGCGCCCGCCAGCGGGCGACCTGGGCGAGCGCCGTCTCCAGGACGTACTCCGTGAGGTGCGGCATCAGACCGGAGGACTCGGCGATGGCGATGAACTCGTCCGGGGGAACCCGGCCGCGCTCCGGATGCACCCAGCGCACCAGCGCCTCCAGGCCGGCGACCTGCCCGTCGAAGCGGACCTTGGGCTGGTAGTGCAGCTCGACCTCGCTCGCGTCCAGCGCCCGGCGCAGGTCGCCGAGGAGCCCGAGCCGGTCGGGGGTGTTGCTGTCCCGCTTGGACTCGTAGACCTCCACGCCCGTGCGGTCCCGCTTGGCCTGGTACATCGCGACGTCCGCCCGCCGCAGCAGGCCCTCGGCGTCCAGGGCGTGATCCGGGTAGACGGCGACCCCGGCACTGGCCTCCAGGACGAGGGTCAGCCCGTCGAGGTCGAGCGGCGAGGACAGCTCGGCCACCAGATGGCGGGCGACCTGCTGGGCGCTGGTGGTCGAGTCGGTGTGCGGCAGCAGGACGGCGAACTCGTCGCCGCCGAGCCGGGCCGCCTCCGCACCGCGCGGCAGGGCGAGCCGCAGGCGCTCCGCTATCTGCAACAGGAGTCGGTCGCCGGCCAGGTGCCCCAGGGTGTCGTTGACCGCGCGGAAGCGGTCCAGGTCGATGAGGACCAGGGCGGAGCGGGTGCCGATGGACTCCGCGTCCTCCAGCGCCGACCAGGTCCGCTCCAGCAGCCACTGGCGGTTGGGCAGCCCGGTCAGCGGGTCGCGCAGTTGCTCCTCGGCGCGGGCGCGGGCGATCCAGAGCGTGGAGTCGAGGGCGATCAGCGGTACCGCGAAGAGCGGCAGCAGGACGGGCATGGACATCGCGACGGCGCAGATCAGCGGGGCGAGCCCGAGGAGCGCGACGGCGACGAGCCCCTGCCGCAGCATCGCGGTACGGGCGATGGTGGGCAACCCGCCGTTGTGCGGAGCCTGGGCGTACCACAGCAGGACCCGGGTGACGAGCAGGTACGTCGATGCCGTCAGGAGCAGTTCCGGGACGGCGGCGATGCCCCAGTCGAGTGGCCGCCAGGGTTCCTCGACGGTGGGCACCTCGCCGAACGCGGCCAGCACGAGGGCCGCCGCGCCGATGCCCAGCATGTCCACCCCGCCGTGCAGCAGCCCCTGCCACCAGCGGTGTCGGCGGGCGGTCCCGACGAGCACCACGACGGCGAGGCTGACCAGCACGGCCGGGAGCCAGCCGAACAGCAGCAGCACGGCGAGGGTGAGGGCGGCCCCGGAGCCGGTGCCGCCCCACCACCGGTCGCGGCCGAGCGCCACCAGATGGCCGACGATGATCCCGGTGAGCACGGCGAGGGACCAGCCCACCGCACCGTCCGGGAAGAGCGCGTGTCCCTGTTGAACGGTTCGGTAGGACCCGACCGCCAGCAGCACCGCGGCGATGCCCACGACGACGGCGCCCACGGGGGGCGTGAGGCCGACGAAACCTTGCAGCCGCGACACCGGGGCGGCGCTCTCGGTCGGTTTCATTCCGTCCCTCTCACAGCCGGCGGTGCCGATGTCCCTCGGTGGCGCCCGCTCCCGTGGCACCACGGCCCGGTCGAGCAGCCGTGCACGGCGGGCGCACCTCTCAACAGTAGGCCGCGAAAGGCTTCCAGGGGCAGCGCTCTACAGCTCTTGCCCGAATGCGAACCGACGACCCGTCACCATCTGCTATTGACCCGAACGGGTGGCGCGGCGGGGCCATTCGGGGAACGGCGGCCCCTTCTTCACCCCTCTGCCCCGTTTCCTTCCCCGTACGGGCCGCGCCATGCCGGGGCAGCGTCTCGAAGGCGTCTCGATCCGGAGAACAGTGGGCGAACGGAGGTCCGGCGGGCGGTTACTCCCCGCTGTTCTCCGGGTCGGCTCCGGGCGCGGCTTCCGGGGCCGGCAGGGCCGCCTCCTTCGCACGTTCGGGTCCCTGTTCGAGCAGGATCGCGAATCCGTCCTCGTCCAGCACGGGCACCTTCAGCTGCGTCGCCTTGTCGTACTTGGAGCCGGGGTTGTCGCCGACGACCACGAACGCGGTCTTCTTCGACACCGATCCGGCGACCTTCGCGCCCAGGGCCTGGAGCGCCTCCTTCGCACCGTCGCGGGTGTGGCCCACGAGGGTGCCGGTGACGACGACGGTGAGTCCTTCGAGGGGGCGGGGGCCCTCGTCCGCCTCGGAGCCCTCGTCCGCCATGCGCACCCCGGCCTCGCGCCACTTGCGCACGATCTCGCGGTGCCAGTCCTCGGCGAACCACTGCTTGACCGAGGCCGCGATGGTCGGCCCGACGCCGTCGGCGGCGGCCAGCTCCTCCTCGCTCGCCTCGTCGATCCGGTCGATGGAGCGGAACTGACGGGCCAGCTCCTGGGCGGCGACCGGTCCCACGTGCCGGATGGAGAGCCCGGTGAGGATCCGGGCGAGCGGGGCTTCCCTGGCGGCGGCGATGCCTTCCAGCATGGCCACCGCGTTCTTCTTCGGCTCGCCCTGCTGGTTGGCGAAGACCGTCGCGATCTTCTCCTCGCCGGTCTTCGGGTCGCGCTTGGGCAGCCCGCTGTCCTGGTCCAGGACGTACGCCCGGATCGGCAGCAGTTGGTCGACGGTGAGGGAGAACAGATCGCTCTCGTCGCGCAGGACGGGCTCGGCGGGCTCCAGGGGCCGGGTCAGCGCGGCGGCGGCCACATAGCCGAAGTGGTCGATGTCCAGGCTCTTGCGCCCGGCGAGATAGAAGACGCGTTCGCGCAACTGGGCCGGGCAGGTACGGGCGTTGGGGCAGCGGAGGTCGATGTCGGCCTCCTTCATCGGGCGCAGCTCGGTCCCGCACTCGGGACAGTGGGTCGGCATCTCGAAGGCCTTCTCCGTGCCGTCGCGCAGGTCGACGACGGGGCCGAGGATCTCGGGGATGACCTCGCCCGCCTTGCGGATGACCACGGTGTCGCCGATGAGGACACCCTTGGCCTTCACCACGTTCTGGTTGTGCAGGGTGGCGAACTCGACCTCGGAACCGGCCACTTCGACCGGCTCGACCTGGGCGTACGGAGTGACGCGGCCGGTGCGGCCGACGCCGACGCGGATGTTGACCAGCTTGGTGTTGACCTCTTCGGGGGCGTACTTCCAGGCGATGGCCCAGCGTGGGGCGCGCGAGGTGGAGCCGAGGCGTCCCTGGAGCGGGATCTCGTCGAGCTTGACGACGACGCCGTCGATCTCGTGCTCCACGGAGTGCCGGTTCACGCCGTAGTACGCGATGAACTCCCGTACGCCGGCGAGGGAGTCGACGACCTTGTTGTGCCGGGCCGTGGGCAGGCCCCAGCCGTGGAGCAGTTCGTAGGCCGCGGAGAGGCGGTCGATGCTCAGGCCCTCGTGGGCGCCGATGCCGTGCACCACCATGTGCAGCGGGCGGGTGGCGGTGACCTTGGGGTCCTTCTGGCGCAGTGATCCGGCCGCGGCGTTGCGCGGGTTGGCGAAGGGCTTGTCGTCGGCGGCGACCAGCCGGGCGTTCAGCTCCTCGAAGTCCTCCATGGGGAAGAAGACCTCGCCGCGGATCTCGACGAGGGCGGGGATGTTCTCGCCCTTCAGCCGGTGCGGGATCTCGGCGATCGTACGCACGTTGGGGGTGATGTCCTCGCCGGTGCGGCCGTCACCGCGGGTCGCCGCCCGGGTCAGGCGGCCGTGCTCGTAGGTGAGGTTGACGGCGAGACCGTCGACCTTGAGCTCGCACAGGAAGTGGTGGTCGGGGGTGCCGACGTCCTTGGCGACCCGGTCCGCCCAGGCGGCCAGCTCCTCGTCGTCGAAGGCGTTGTCCAGCGAGAGCATGCGTTCGCGGTGGACCACGGAGGTGAACTCCGTGCGGTAGGGGCCCGCGACCTTCTGGGTCGGGGAGTCCGGGGTGCGCAGCGCCGGGTGCTCCTCCTCCAGCGCCTCCAGCGCGCGCATCAGCCGGTCGAACTCGCCGTCGCTGACGACCGGCTGGTCCTTCACGTAGTAGCGGAAGCGGTGCTCCTCGATCTGCTCGGCCAGCAGCGCGTGCTCCTCCCGCACGTCCGCCGGAACCGAGCTGTCCTGCTCCACCCGCTCTTCGCCCGCCATCGTCCCGTCCTCCTGTGTACCCGTCGTCCCCGTCACTCAGGGTTGTCCGCGAGCGACCTCGCCGCCCGGGCACTGTGGGCGAGCGCGGTGCGGGCGTACGCGGGCGACGCGCCCGCGAGACCGCACGACGGGGTGATCGCGACGGACTCGGCGAGAGTCCCCGGATTCAGCCCCAGCCTGCTCCACAGCGTCCTGACCCCCATGACGCTACCGCCCGGGTCTGACAATCCCTCCGAAGCCGCGTCCGTGGAGGGCACCACACCGAGGAAGAGGTGGGTGCCGCCCTCGACGGCTTCCCCGATCGCCTCCTCCTCACGCTCGGTGAGCAGGGAGAAGTCGAACGAGATGCCGTCGGCCCCGGCCCGGCGCAGCAGCGCGAACGGCACCTCGGGGGCGCAGGAGTGGACGAGCGTCGTCCCGTCCTCGCCCGCCGCGGCGAGGACGTCGCGCAGGGTCGCTTCCACGACCTGGCGGTCGACGGCGCGGTAGGTGCGGTAGCCGCTGGCGGAGCGGACCCGGCCCAGCAGGACGGTGGTCAGGGAGGGTTCGTCCAGCTGGAGCACCACCTCGGCCCCGGGCATCCGGCGGCGGACCTCCGCGAGGTGGGCGCGGAGCCCCTCGGCCAGCGATCCGGCCAGGTCGCGGCAGGCGCCCGGGTCGGCCAGCATGGCTTCACCGCCGCGCAGTTCCAGTGCTCCGGCCAGCGTCCAGGGGCCGACGGCCTGGACCTTGAGCAGGCCCTCGTACCCCTGGGTGAACTCCTCCAGGGCGTCCAGGTCCTCCCCCAGCCAGGAGCGGGCGCGGCGGGTGTCGCGGCCGGGGCGGTCGCTGATCCGCCAGCCGCTCGGCTCGACGTGCCCGTACATCTCGGCGAGCATGCCGATGGTCCGGCCGATCATGTCGGCGCCCGGTCCGCGCGCGGGCAGTTCCGCCAGGTACGGCATGCCCTGGCCGTCGGCGAAGGATCCCGTGACGGTCTTCGCCGCCTCCCTCGCGTCTCCTCCGGGCATCGACCCGATGCCGGTCGCCGGACACCCGCTGAACTTGCTCTTCTCGCTCACGCGGGAAGCCTACGGTCCGGGGCGGGAAACCTGCCCCCCGGGATGTCAGCGGCCGGGGCGGACGGTGAGGTCGTTGATCTCGGCGTCGCGCGGCAGGTCGATCGCCATCAGGATCGTGGTGGCCACCGACTCGGGGTCGATCCAGCGGGCCGCGTCGTACTCCTTGCCCTCCTGCTGGTGCACCTTGGCCTGCATGGGACTGGCGGTGCGGCCCGGGTAGACGGTGGTGACGCGCACCCCGTTGCCGTGCTCCTCGTGGCGCAGCGAGTCCGCGAGCGCCTTGAGGCCGTGCTTGCTCGCGGCGTACGCGCTCCACCCGGCGTGGGCGGCCAGTCCTGCCCCGGAGTTCACGAACAGGACCTGGCCCTGGGAGACGCGGAGCTGCGGGAGCAGGAGGCGGGTGATCTCGGCGGGGGCGATCAGGTTGGCGTTGAGCTGGAAGTGCCAGGCCTTGGGGGTGAGCTCGCCGACCTCGCCGAGCTCGACGACGCCCGCGATGTGCAGCAGGGTGTCGATGCGCTCGGGCATGGACTGCTGGCCGAACGCCCAGGACAGCCGGTCGGGGGTGCCGAGGTCGCCGACGAGGGTGCGCGCGCCCGGGTAGCGGTCGGCGAGCTCCTTGGCGCGGCCGGCGTCGCGGGCGAGCAGGACGAGGTCGTCGCCGCGCTCCTGGAGACGGCGGGCGACAGCGGACCCGATGCCGGAACCGGCGCCGGTGATGAGGTGGGTAGGCATGGGGCGATCCTAGGTCCTGCGGGGCGGACCGCTCCTGCTCACTGGTGACCGGCGGACTCCTCCAGGTAGGCGAGCGCGCCGACGCCGTCCTTGGCGAAGAAGACCAGGTCGGTCAGGGGAAGGGGCAGGAAGCCCTCGTCCTCCATGCGCTGGAACTGCTGGCGCAGCCCGTCGTAGAAGCCCGCCGTGTTCAGCAGGACGACCGGCTTGGTGTGCTTGCCGTGCTTCTTCAGCTCCAGGATCTCGGTGGCCTCGTCGAGCGTCCCGGTCCCGCCGACCATGATCACGACGGCGTCGGCCTTCTCCAGGAGGAGCGCCTTGCGTTCCGCGAGGTCGCGGGCGATCACCATCTCGTCGGCGTTCGTCCGGGCCTTCGCCGCGAGGAAGTCGACCGAGACGCCCACGAGCCGTCCGCCCGCCGCCTGCACGCCGTCCGCGACGACCTTCATCAGCCCGCTCTCCGATCCGCCCCAGACGAGGGTGTGTCCGCCCCTGCCGAGCAGCTCGGCGAACTCCCGGGCGGGCACGGTGTAGCGGTCGTCGAGGTCGGCGGCGGAGAGGAAGACGCAGATATTCATGGCGCAACCGTACGACCCGCTTCGGACACGGCCCCGTTCGCCGCCTGGGTACGGGGAGGATTCCGGCCACGGCGGCGAACGGGGAAGATTTTGGACCCGTACGCCGCTGGAACAGGCATGACTGCCACACGAGGACACCGCATCACTGTCGAGCCGGGCACCGAGCACGTCCGGGTGGTGCACGACGGACAGGTGGTGGCCGAGAGCCGCCGACCGCTCGTGCTCCGCGAGACCGGCTGTCCGGTCCGCTACTACCTGCCGCCCGAGGATGTCCGTAAAGAACTGCTCTCCCCGTCGGACACCTCCACCCACTGCCCGTTCAAGGGGGACGCCTCCTACTGGTCGCTGCCCGGGGCCGCCGATCTCGTCTGGGCCTACCCGGAACCGAAGCCCGACGTCGCGGCGATCAAGGACCACTTCTGCTTCTACGCGGCGGAGACGGTGCCGGACGACGCGGAAACCGCGTCGGGAACACCGGCCGGCTGACGGGCCGTTCGCCCGCCGGGAAAATTTCTTCCGCCGGAACGATGAGTTTTCCCGACCGCCCCGGTCTCCTCTCCCATGGACAGGATTCTCTCCGCCGACGGCACCCCGATCGCCTACCGCCGCCAAGGCGACGGCCCGCCGCTGGTGCTGGTCGGCGGGGCGCTGAGCGCCTCGGCGACCGACGCGCCGCTGGCCGCCCTGCTCGCGCCGCGTTTCACGGTGCTCACCTACGACCGCCGGGGCCGGGGCGCCAGCGGTGAGACCGGGCGCTGTTCCGTGGCACGGGAGGTCGAGGATCTGACCGCCGTCGTCGGGGCGGCCGGGGCGGGCGCGTCGGTCTTCGGGATGTCGTCCGGCGGGGCACTGGCCCTGGAGGCGGTCGCCGCCGGGCTGTCGGTGGAGCTGCTCGCCGTGTACGAGCCGCCCTACACGCCGGGCGCGTCGGGGCTGCTGTTCAAGGCCCGCTGCACGGCCCGGCTGCACCGGCTGCTGGCGACCGGGGACCGGGGCGGGGCGGTGGAGCTGTTCCTGTCGATGACGGGCGTCGCGGAGGAGACGGCCGCCCGGATGCGCCGCGCCCCGCTGTGGGCGGAGCTGGAGGCGATGGCGCACACGCTGGCGTACGACGACGCCCTGCTGGGCGACGGGGCGGTCCCGGTCGAGCGGTTCGCGGCCGTCGCCGCCCGGACGCTGGTGATCTGCGGTGGCTTCAGCAGCGCCCCGGCGCGCGCCGCGACCCGGACCCTGGCCGATGCCCTGCCGCGCGGCCGCCACCGCACGCTGACGGGCCAGATGCGCGAGGTGGCGCCCCAGGTGATCGCCCCGGTGCTGGCGGAGTTCTTCGCCAGGGACGTGTACGCGTACCGGCAGGCGTCGTGAGCCTCAGCCGCCCGTCGCCACCCGCTCGCGGCGGGCCGTCGTGGCGATGGTGGCCGAGCCGACCACGCGGGTGCCGTCGTACAGGACGACCGCCTGGCCGGGGGCCACGCCCCGGACCGGCTCGGTGAAGGTGACGTGCAGCTCGGAGCCGCCCACCAGCTCGGCCGTGACCTCGGTCTCGCCGCCGTGGGCGCGGAGCTGGGCGGTGTACGTGCCCGGGCCGGACGGAGGCGTTCCGCACCAGCGGGGCTTGATGGCGGTCAGCGAGGTCACGTCGAGGGCCTCGACGGGGCCGACGGTGACGGTGTTGTTCACCGGCGAGATGTCGAGCACGTAGCGCGGCTTGCCGTCGGGGGCCGGGTGGCCGATCTTCAGGCCCTTGCGCTGGCCGATGGTGAAGCCGAAAGCTCCCTCGTGGGTGCCCAGCTTCGTACCGGACTCGTCGAGGATGTCGCCCTCGGCCGGGCCGCCGAGGCGGTTCGCCAGGAAACCCTGGGTGTCGCCGTCGGCGATGAAGCAGATGTCGTGGCTGTCGGGCTTCTTGGCGACGGCCAGGCCCCGGCGCTCGGCCTCGGCGCGGATCTCGTCCTTGGTGGTGAGGGTGTCGCCGAGCGGGAACATGGCGTGGGCGAGCTGCTTCTCGTCCAGGACGCCGAGCACATAGCTCTGGTCCTTGGCCATGTCGGAGGCGCGGTGCAGCTCACGGCTGCCGTCCTCGGTGAGCACGACGGTCGCGTAGTGGCCGGTGCACACGGCGTCGAAGCCGAGGGCGAGGGCCTTGTCGAGCAGCGCGGCGAACTTGATCTTCTCGTTGCAGCGCAGGCAGGGGTTGGGCGTGCGCCCGGCCTCGTACTCCGCGACGAAGTCCTCGACGACGTCCTCGCGGAAGCGTTCCGCCAGGTCCCAGACGTAGAAGGGGATACCGATGACGTCGGCCGCACGGCGGGCGTCCCGGGAGTCCTCGATGGTGCAACACCCGCGCGCCCCCGTCCGGAAGGACTGGGGATTCGCGGACAGGGCGAGGTGGACACCGGTCACGTCGTGGCCCGCCTCGGCGGCGCGGGCCGCGGCGACGGCGGAGTCCACGCCGCCCGACATCGCGGCGAGGACACGCAGGGGGCGCTGGGAAGTCTGAGTCATAGCTCCTCCAGGGTACGGGTCGCCGGGAACCGAACGCTCGCGGATATGCGTTGACGGTCACATGGGGAACAACGGAAGCACCCGGGGTGCGCGAAAGCCTTCGGTAAAGTCCTCGGGCTCGTCTTCGCGGAAGAAGCCGGCGGACGGCGTCGGCCGGCGCGCGCTGCTGATCGGCGGCGGTGCGGTGGTGGCCGCCGGTACCGCCGCCGTGCTCGTGCGCGACCGGGTGAAGCGCCTGTGGTGGCAGGTGCCCGGAGTCGAGAAGCCGAGGAAGCCGGGCGAGCTGGACTACGCGGGGGCGACCTGGGTGGCCGCGTCGGAGGCGAACTGGCGGCGTGCGGACCGCCCCGACGACTTCCCTGTCGACCGGGTGATCATCCATGTCACCCAGGGCAGTTTCGCCAGCGCGGTGAGGGTGTTCCAGGACCCCGCCCACCAGGCCGCGACGCACTACATCGTGGGGCAGGACGGGCGGGTGGTGCAGATGATCCGCGAGCTGGACGTGGCGTACCAGGCGGGCAACCGCGCGTACAACGAGCGCGGCGTCGGCATCGAGCACGAGGGGTTCGTGGACCGGCCGAAGGACCTCACGAAGGCGATGTACGCGTCCTCGGCGCGGCTCACGGCGTCGATCTGCGCGCGGCACGGCATACCCATCGACCGGGAGCACATCATCGGGCACGTGGAGGTGCCGGGCACCGACCACACGGACCCGGGTCCGCACTGGGACTGGGACCGGTACCTGGAGCTGGTGCGCCGGGCCGCGGCGGCGCCTCCCGTCCCTTCCCCCTCACCGTCGGCGAAGGCGTAGCGGCACCTCTCCCGGCTGAGCCCCGCCGAGCCCCGCCCTGAGTCCCGCCGAGCCGCCCCAGTCCCGCCGTCAGCTGAGCCCCGCCGTCCTCGCGCGCTCCACCGCCGGGCCGATCGCCTCGGCCAGCGCCTTCACGTCGTCCTCGGTCGAGGTGTGGCCGAGCGAGAAGCGCAGGGTGCCCCGGGCCAGGTCCGGATCGGTGCCGGTGGCGAGCAGGACGTGGCTGGGCTGGGCGATCCCGGCGGTGCAGGCGGAGCCGGTGGAGCATTCGATGCCCTGGGCGTCCAGCAGCAGGAGGAGGGAGTCGCCCTCGCAGCCCGGGAAGCTGAAGTGGGCGTTGGCCGGGAGGCGCCCGGCCGGATCCGGGTCGCCGCCGAGCACGGCGCTCGGCACGGCCCGGCCGCACCGCGGTCTGGCTGGAGCGCGACGGCGACATCTGGTGGGGCGGCATCCTGTGGACTCTGTCTCTTATACACATCT
>NZ_NTGZ01000004.1 GCF_002551245.1 Streptomyces sp. rh34 | reverse complement strand
CCCACCACGCCCCGGAAGGCCACCACGATGACCGATAACCACCCCACCGGCCAGAACCCGACCCCCGCACACACCGCCGCTGGCCTGGCCATCGCCCTCTGCGGACTGCTCACCCTCACCGGCGAGCAGCTCCAGCACCTCGGTGGCGCCGTCGCCGTCCTGGGCGGCGTCTGGCCCATGGCGGCCGGACTCGGCCGGCGGACGTGAGTTTGCTTCCTCCGGCACTTGCAGAATGGCCTCACCCGACCTGGAGAAGAGAATGCCTGCAACCGACTCCGACGCCCACGTTCAGCACCAGTGGATCCTCACCCACCCCGACCAGGACCGCGAGGACGTCCACATCGAGCTGTGGACCGACGGCTACACCGTCCGCGTAGACGGGGGCGACGACGAGGACAGCGAGCAGGGACGCCCCGCCGTCGACACGCTGCTCGCCAAGTACCGGGCGGCCAGCTACCGGGTGGCCCACGACTACCCGGTGAACGACCCCGAGCCCATGGACGACCCGAAGCCGGACCCGGCCGAGCCTGCTGACCGGCCCGACGCCTGCCCGGAGTGCGGCAGCGAGATCGAGTACCAGGCCGAGCATGCCGCTCACGGCCGGTCGGGCCCGGCGTGGCTGTGCCTGGGCTGCCGGTGGGGCGAGTGGCTCAGCCCGTGACGTCAGGCGGTCCTGGGCAACGAGGAATGCAACCGGCGATTCCTGGTCGGCCTCGACGACTGACGCGTCGGTCGCCCCATCGCCCCCTGCCCGGTTCGGGTGGGGGGCGACGTGTTTCCGCCCGGCCTGTCAGCCCCCGATGCCACAGTAAGCCCAGCACAACCGCTCACCGCACCGAGGAGACCGCCCGTGACTCAACGCCCCACCACCGAGCCCGAGCAGCCCAGCCGGCTTCAGCGCGCCATCAGCTTCCTCATCCGCGCCCACCGCACCCTGCGCGAGGTGACCGCCGCGACCGATCACGCGGCCAAGCTGCTCCAGAAAGTTCAGGCCGCGTGGCGAAACTGGGTTCAGGCAGCCGAGCAGCGAGGAGACCTCCGATGGACCTGACCCGTGACCCGCACCGCAGCATCCGTGACGCCGCCGACAACATCCGCGAGTACAACCACCTCACCATCAACGGCCCCGAGGCGTTCTACGGCGAGCACCAGATCATCAACCACGCGCCCCCCAACATCGGGGAAGCCGTCGGTGCCCTGTACGTCCTCTTCGAACGCCTCCCCCAGGCCGTCGACCAGACCGCGTCCGCCGTACGGCACGTCGAGGAACAGCAGGCCATTCGCATGGCCAACGGCGATGAGCCCGGCGAGGCCGTGTCCCGGCTGCTGCGGTCGCTGATTGACGCCCGGCAGTCCATGCTCCTCGCCCAGACACACCTGCGGTCCGCAGTGCAGGTGTCGTCGAACATGGCCGGCCACTGGCTGGGCGACGACCAGCTCGAGGACACGGACACCAACGCGTAGCCGCGCCGCGACGCAGACCGAAGCCCCCGACTGCAGCATGGTCGGGGGCTCAGTGCTGTGTGGTGGGCGTGCGGTTACTCCGCGGTCTCGTCGTCGCCGGGGGGCGGCGGGAACAGTTTGTCGAACTGGCGGGCCGTCACCGCCATCGCGAGAGCAGCAGCCGGACCAGCCACACCGGCCTTCTGCACGAGGTCGTTCACCGCCTCGCTCTGCACCATCCCCTGCATCAGAAGCATGAACACCAACGCCCCGACGAAGTACAGCGCCAGCTTCCGCTGAGCCTCCCGGGACAGTCCGGCGCCCTGCGTCGTGGCGAACGTGACGCCCTGGACGCCCAGCTCCTCCAGGTCCCCGCCGGCAGCATCCGGCAGCTCGGCGTCCAGGTCCAGGGATGCGGCCATCTCCGCGACACGGGCCAGCGTGTCCGTCATCCCCGCGTAAGCACTGTCGCTCAGGCGCAGGCCCTGCACGGATTCGATCAGGCGCTCCGCCCACGAGGTGTCCAGCACGGGAAGGCTGACCTCGGACAGAACCCGGGAGAAGTTGAGGACGGTCGGCTGGATCACGTTGGTGATCCCTGCCGATACCTCGTCGCTCATGAAAGTCAGCGCAGGGAGGAGCCGGTCGAGGGCCGCGGCGAGGTTCTCGGTTTGCTCGGGTGTGATCTCGGCGATGTGCTGGGCGAGTTCGGGGCTGATCTCGTACTCGTCGTCTGGGGTTGCGGTGGTCATGGCGGGAGCTTGGCACAGGCCTCTGATGATCCCCGAACCCGTTGAGGCTGCTGCCGGGCGGGTGGTAAGGCGCGGGGAACCCAAACCCCTCATTCGCATGGCTATGCAATACGTTTCGCGGTATCATGGGGCATCGCCCGCACGAGCAGGGGGAGCATCCGGCCGCCACGGGCTGACCCTGGAATAGCCCCCTTCCCCGGGCCCCAACCGCCCAGCGAGCCCACACCGCCACCTGGAGCCCCTGATGCCCGACACCTTCGAGACCCTGATCGCCACCTACATGCCCCGCCTCATCGACGCGTTCGGTCTCTTCGCCGACAGCTACGAGGACATGCCGCCCGCTGAGGCTTTCAAGCGGGCCCTGGAAGACGCGGCCGAAACCCTCGACGAGGACGACATCGACGTCGAGAGCCTCGTGCACGAGGCGGCAAGCGTCACCCAAGGCGACCTGACGGGCGAGAGGTATCGCATGTGGATGCGGCAAACCCTCGACCCGATCCTGGCCGCCCGTGAAGCCGCGTAGGCCCCGTAACCACGTCCGCGCCCGCCCGGGTCGTAGCCGGGCGGGCGCCCCGCCAGCCCCGCACACCACCACCTGGAGCCCCCGATGACCGACACCACCCCCACCCCCGCTGACCGCCCCGCCGACGGCCGCACCACGTGGCCGACCGCCGAGCCTCTCCAGCAGGCCGCCGACCTCCGCCGGGCCGCTGGTGACCCGCTGCTCGCCGACTGGCTGGACGCGACCGCCAACGCCCTGGCGTGGCTGGCCCCGTACCGTGACAACGAGCCGGGCTACGGCATGTGGGAGGCCGCCCTGGCGGTGGCCCGGCAGCTCCTCGGCACCACCGAGGGCGGGGACGGCCGCTGCCCGGTGATGACCCCCGGCGGCCGGTGCGAGAAGGACGCCGACCACCGCGCTGGCCGCTGGCCGGACGACCCGCACGTCCCCGCTGCCCCGCCCGCGCCTGCCGACCGGGCCGCGACCTGCATCTGCGGGCACCCCGAGCAGCAGCACTTCGAGGACGCCTGCCAGGCCTGCGACTGCGGCGACTACATCGAGCCCCAAGACGCCCGTCAGGTGATCGCCCGGTGGCGGCAAGCCGCCCTGGCGAACCGGGACCTGCGCCGGGCCACGACCCTGCGCGAGGGTGCCGGCCTGATCGAGCAGGCGCTCATCCACTCCGTCACTCCGGCGGCCAGCGAGCGCGACGAGACCTGGGATCAGGCTGTGCGCGCCGCCGCGGCCGAGCTCCGTGACGTGGCCGGTGAGGCTGCCGCCGGGGAGCAGCAACCCACCACCGCCGACCGGGCCACCGCACTCGGCATGACCCCCACCGAGTACCGGCAGAACAGCCACACCACCGCCGTCCACCAGATCCGGGACGCCGCCAAGGGCCTGTTCGCCGGGACCGCGCTGCGGGTCATGGACGCGCTGGCCACCACGCCCGCTGCCCCTGCCGCGCCCGAGGAGCCCACACGATGACCACGCCCGACCTCAGCCTCGAAGCGATCCGGGCCGAGCTGCAACGCCTCACCTCCCTCGCGGGCAGCGCCGAACGGCCCAAGCCCACCCGCATCAACGGCCCCGACCACCAGTGGCCCGGCCACGAATGGGACCTGCGCGAGATGACCCCGCGCGGCGGCACCAAGGAGAAGGTCTGGGTGATCCGCACCGTCGACGAGCAGAACACAGCCGACGGGCTGGTCTACATCTCCTCCCCGGAATCGATGTACCCCGGGCTGGACTTCGTCCCGCTGTACGCCTCCGACGCCCGGCACCTGGCCATGGCGCTGCTCGCCGCCGCTGACCGCGCGGACCACGTGGCCGCTGGTATCCCGCGCCTCGAAGACCACCGCCCCGCCCCTGCTGCCGGGTGATCCCGGCCCACCGAGGAGACACCACATGACCGCCATGACCATGCGCCAGATCCGAGAAGCCCTCGGCCACGTCACCCCCGGCATCCCCGACGCCATCGTCCAGCCCACCGAGTACGAGGTGTCGATCCTTCCCGAGGGCGACATCAACCGACACGTCTTCGCCATCACCGTGGAGTACCGGGGTGTCGACCAGTGGGCGATCACCCGGCACGGCATGTGCCTCGGCAGCGACGGCGAATGGGCGGAGGGGATCAAGCCCCACGACCGTGGCGACGACTGGCTGAGGGCCCACCGGTTCGACCTCACCACCGCGCTCCGTCTCGCGCGGAAGGCCGCTCCGCACGTCGTCGTCAACGGGCACTCCGCGCTGGACGCCTACCGCCGCACCCCCGCCGTCTGACGCCCCTGCCCCTGTGGGTGGCCGCCCCACCCGGCGGCCACCCCAAACCCGGAAGGACCACGACCGTGCAACGCACCCTTGCCGGACGGCAGACGGACGTTCTGTTCGACCTGTCCGACTACCCGCAGGCACCAGCCCGTCCCGGCGAGGCTGCACCCTTGCCCGAGCAGCAGCAACAGGACGACCGGAAGCCTCGGTACGAAGCGGCCAGCCGTATCAAACGACTCGCCATGTCTCACCACGAGCAACAGGCCATGGGCTGGACCCCCGAACAGGTTGCGGACCACCGAACGTCGATGGCCGACGCACGCATCGCCCTCTGCATCGCCATAGGCAACACGGTCAACGACATCGACCCGGCCTCCGGCTACAGCACGTCCCGCACTTCCTACGACAACGCCCGCAACTCATGGATTCGATTGATCAAGAGCCACGGGTTCAGCGCCATGTACGAGCAGGCGCCCCTGACGCAGGCCCGCGCATTCTGGGCGGAGCGACGCCCCCAGTACCTCGCGGGGGATGACTGGTTGGCCGCCGGGCTGGTCGCGCACCGCGCCTACTGGCTGCCCCTGGGGCGCCCATGTAACCGCCCAACGTGCGACGAGCACGCCACCACAGAGGGGGTCCGGTGACCACCCAGCCCGACCGCGACCTCCGCGCACAGGTGAAAGCCGCCCTCGCCACCGCACGCATGAGCCAAGCCGAAGCCGCCCGCCGCCTCGACCTCAGCACCAAGCACATGAGCCACATGCTCACCGGCCGCGCCACCCTCACCCTGGACTGGGCCGACCGCATCCTCACCCTCTGCGGCATGACGCTCGCCGTCGTAGCCATCCCCGACATGGGCCAAGCTCACCCCATCCAGCCCCGCATCCCGCTCGACGACCTCACCAGCCACGCACTCGACGCCCTGTACGACGAACGCGACCGGGTCAGGAACGCGTGGAAGGAGTCGCGCGCCCGGTGGTGGAAGGCCAACGCCCGCATCGACGACCTCGACGCCCGTGTCCGCGAGCTGGAGGCCGAGGTGGCCCGCCTGACCGCCGGGCAGTGCCTCGACTCCCGAGCCATGTGCGAGAAGCACCACGCCCCGCCGGTGGCCGGCTGCCCGTACCCCCGATGCCGGGCCGCCACCGCCACCAGGCGCGCAACCACCGCCCCGGCACCCGGACACAACGAAGGCGCGGCCGGCACCTAAGTGACCGGCCGCGCCTCACCCCTGCCCCGCCCCGACCCCCTGAACTGGGATCAGAGAAATGGCGGGAAGCCCCGAACCGCCTGCCGCGCTGCGATACGCACAAGCGTTCCGAGAACTCCCCGCCACATTCCGGACAGGTAGTGGGTAATTCCCTGCTGCACGGACCAAACCGAACACCGTTCACGGTTTGGTCGGGATTCCCACACATGCCCCGCCCGCCCAGGACGCTGCGAGACTCCGCAGGCCAGCGGGACACCAGCTCAGCATCACGGGTAAACAGCCGGTTTTCTAGGGTTAGTTTTTAGCGCTAAAAACCATGACGCCATCTAGGATTTCAACAGCACCAGATGCCTCATACACCGGGGGAAAGTAGGAACATGAGCAAGGCGAGTAAGGCAGCCCTTCGTAAACTCCTGACGGAGCGTCGGGCGCTGATCGACCCCGCAGGCCACGGCTTTTCCCGCCCCAGCAAGCAAGGCCGACGCGCCCCCGGGCTGACCCAGCAGCAAGTCGACGAACTGACGGACCGCACAGCAGGCACGTACCGGCGCCTCGAGTCCGGCCGGTACCCGAACCCGCGCGTCGACTACCTCCGCGACGTTGCGACCCTCTTCGCCCTGAACGAACAGGAATGGACGTCCCTGTGCCGGTACGCCGGTATCGGAGACCCGCCCGGGCCCCTTACCCCCGCCTCCGGGAAGCAGGTCCCCGGCGTATGGCAGGAAGCAGTCGACGGCATGCTCCACCCCGCCTATGTCACCGACGCCTCCTGGGAGCT
The DNA here is from genome assembly GCF_002551245.1 of Streptomyces sp. rh34. Classification (GTDB taxonomy): domain Bacteria; phylum Actinomycetota; class Actinomycetes; order Streptomycetales; family Streptomycetaceae; genus Streptomyces. The sequence goes on along the minus strand of NZ_NTGZ01000004.1, from coordinate 80,257 downwards.
CATAGCCCACAACAAGGAGTTCGCTCGCCTGTTCCCCGACGGCGCTGTACCCCGCAACACCATGCGGTGGATGGCCCTCGAGCCCGGCGGCCGCCACATGCTCACCGACTGGCACACCGCCTGGGCGCCCCTCGTCCTCCCCCAACTCCGGGCCGCCCTGGCCTCACGCCCCGACGACCCGATCCTCCGCCGCCTCGAACGGGATGTCCTCGCCGACCCGGACTGCGCCCCCATCTGGACCGGGGCCGTCGCCCACATCCACCCCGACGGCGACGAACGGCCCCTGCTGCACGCCGAAGACGGGCCGGGCTGGGTCACGATGTGCGCCGCCCAGCCGATGACGGCCCCCGGGGCCCGCCTGATCGTCCTCGTGTTCCATGCTGGGGAGCAGCGGGCTCACGCCCGTACCCCCGCCCTCCGGGCCCCCTGACCCACCGCCCGGCCGGCGGTCGGCCCGCAGCCTCAGTGCACGGTCGCCGCGGCCCCGGCCGACGACCCCTCAGACGAAGCCCCCTGCACGCTCCACCCCCATCGCGCAGGGGGCTTCCCCATGCCCCGAACCAGCCTGGGAACCGAAGGCGCCACCCCTCCCGTACCACCGGTCACACCCGCCCCGACAACCGGAAACAGACCGTACGCCCCGTTCTTCAAGCCCCTGATCAGGGGGAATGCTGCGTGACACGTGCCATAGGTTGTGCTGACCACCGCCGCCCAGGCCTGCCGGAGGATGTCGTGCCCGCCTACATAGCCCGCCCCACCACCGTGTTCCCCCAGCACCAGATCACCACCACCCAAATCGCCGACGACATCCGCCACCACCACCCCGACCACCCCAAGCTCGCGGCAATCCTCCGCATCGTCGCGAATACCGGGGTGAACACCCGGTACTTCACCCGCCCCCTGGACGCCCCCACCGTGTCCGGCGAGGCCGGGGTCGGCGACCGGGCGGCCACAGCGTTCGGTGACGCCCTCGACCTCGCCACCGAGGCAGCCCGCCGAACCCTCACCGCACACCACCTCGCCCCGGTCGATGTGGACGCGGTCATCACCACCCACTCCACCGGCTGGGCCGTCCCCAACATGGACATCCACCTGGTGGAGCGACTCGGGCTCCGTGCTGACGTCCGCCGTATCGCCCTCACCACCCTGGCCTGCGCCGGCGGCACCCAGGCGTTGATCCGCGCCGTCGACATGATTGCCGCACGCCCCGGCACCCGCATCCTCGTCGTCGCCGCCGAGACCATCTCCGCCGTCTACAACCACCAGGACAACGCCGTCGAGCACATGATCTACAAAGCGCTCTTCGGTGACTCCGCCGCCGCGACCATCGTCACCGGCGAACCCTGCGGCCCCGGCCTCCACGTCGCCACCCCCGACGACACGTACGAGCACGTCCTCCCCGACAGCCTCACCCGCTACAACGGCAGGGTCGACGCGGCCGGGTTCCACTTCGACAGCACGAAGGCCGCGCTCACCGCCGCCGATGATGTCCTCCCCGACCTGTTGAAGTGGCTGGGCCCCGACCTCGTCGACTTCGGGGTCATCCACCCCGGCAGCCAGCGCATCATCGACGACACCGCCCGCGCGTTGGGCCTCGACGCCCACGACACCCGGCACAGCACCGACACCCTCGCCCAGGAAGGCAACCTTGGCGGGCCGTCCGTCCTGCGGATCCTGGAGCGCACCCACACCGAACCCCCGGCGGCCGGCGCCCGCGGCGTCATGGTCGCCTACGGGCCCGGTTTCAACACCGCGGCTATCCGCGGCACCTGGCACGCCTGACCCGCCCCGCGCCCCCGCGTCGGCCCGCACCCGATCGGGGGCAACAAACCGCGCCAGCGGGCACAGCATGGAAGACATGAGCCCTTCCCATCCCAGCCCGGCGAACCGTCCTCTCGCGGTCGGCGACGGCATCCACGGATTTGCCCACGGCGCCTTCGGCCGCGACCACCACCGCTGCGTTCGCATTGAGGCGGCGGGACCCGACTGGATCGTTACCCGCGCCCCTGGCTCTGTTCACGTCGCAGAGCAGCGTTTCGGCAGCAGTTCGGGAGGCACCCGCCCGCGTCCGATGTTCACGAGAACGGACAGCACCACGGTGGCGACCGTCCGCTCGCCGTCGTCCGCGCCGCGGCGGCCCGAGCAAAAGCGCTGGCCACGGGCGAGTGCAGTGGTGGCCATCGCGCCGTTGCCGACCGCGGGCACGTGCCTCCCGTTCTCGTGAACATCGACTCGCGGGGGCACCGGGCGCCTCCCGAAACCGTGAACAAGTGCTGCTCGAAGTCGTGAACAAAACCACGGGGTGGTCCCGCCTCGAAGCCGATGCCACCACCGGACACACAGCAGAGCGGCCCCCACCCAGACGGGCAGGGGCCGCTCTGCGTGCGCAGCGTTTTCTACAGCTTGTGCCGGGCGGCGATCTTCTGGAAGTCCACCTCGTTGATCACCGCGTCGAGCTCAAGGCCCTCCATCGGGAAGTTCGGGTACACCGGGCCCGTGAACGCCACGTTCGTAAGCGACACCCCGTCCGGGAGGGCCTCGTTGACCGCCTGCCGCCAGTCCCGAGCGATGCCTGCAATGTTGTACTGCCCGGCGGCGTCGCCCAGGGCCGCGATGGCACTCTCCTCGATCGTGCCGTGAGGGGTGTAGTTCCCCCAGGCTCCGAGCGTCGTGGCGTGCCGGGTCAGCTTCAGGTAGATGCTGCCCGCCGCCCCTGCTGCCGGACCTCCGGCCTGACCGTTGATGACCTTCAGCCCCTTCTTGGCGGACCACGTGGCGATGTGGGTCAGGTTGGTGACGTCCATGCCGTAGTTCGGGGTCTGGCCGTCGCCCTGGTTCGGCTCCCAGTCGCCGTCGCGCCAGGCCTTCGCGTCATCCGTGAATGGCCCGCAGGTGTGCTCGGCCCCGGCACCCAGGGACCAGCCGGTGGTGTCACCGGCCTTGCGCAGGTACAGGCCGCCCGCGTTGTCCTCGAACAGGTCGACGGAGAACTGCTCCCGGCGCTGTGCCTCCAGGATCAGCCGGCCCCGGTCGGCGATGTCCTTCACGGTCGGCTCGCTCTTCCCAACGCGGCGGGCCAGGACGGCGTTGCCGCCGCGGCCGAAGGTGTCGATGGCGAGGGCGTAGGCGGCCTGCCGGGCCTGCGTCTTCTCGGCGGCGATCTCCTGCGCCTTCTCGGCCTCGGCGGTGGCCCACTCGGCGAGCAGCAAGTACGCCTCGGCCTCGCCCGACTCCTCGGAGCCTTCCTCGTAGTTGGCGACGCCGCGTACGTCGGTGGTGTCGAAGAGCGGGATCTCGTTGTCGTCATCGTCGACGTCGAGTGTCACGCCCTTCTCGGTCTCGCGGACGCTCTCCTCGTAGGAGTTGCGGGCTTCGGTGTAGTCGCTGGTGTCATGCCAGTCGAGGTCCGCGCCGTGGGTGTAGAGGACGGCGAACCGGTTCTGGCCGGCGGGGTCGGTGTAGGCGCGGACCTCGATGGTGAGGTTCTTGTCGCTGGTGTGCGTCTCGTGGAGGAGTTCTCCGGCTTCGGCGGCTGCTGCGTAGTCGTCTTCGAGGTCGGCGTCGATGTTGAGGCCCTGAATGGTGGAGCGAATGACTCGCAGCATGGTGATCTCCTCGGGTTGTTCGGGGCTTCCCCCGCCGACAACTCAAAGTTAGCACCCCCCTAAGATTGAAAGCAAGGGGGCTCCTAGGATTCACCCGGAAGGGTGACGGGGGCGAGAGCCGACCCACTACAGGTCGAGCACCGCCCACACCCTGCGCCCGTCCTCCGCCGTGTCCGTCCCGCACGACACCGCACCCAGCCCCGTCAGCTCCGGCAGCACCGCGTCGTCGGCGACCGCCAACCCCGGCCGGTGCGATAGGGCCACGATCAACGCCTGCCGGTTCTGGTCCGCGAGGTGTACGGAGACGCGCCGGCCGCCGTCCGCGACCGCGGTCCGCACCAGCAGCTCCGTCAACGAGGACGCCGCCTCGTCGACCTCCCGGTACCCCCACTCGTGCAACCGGCCCAGCACGTGGGCGGACGCCTTCTGCGGGGACCAGGCCGCGGCCTCCAGGGACCAGTTCGCGCTACGCCGATTCCGCACCTGCATCCGCGCCCGGGCCGTACCCACCAGGCTCGCCTCCGGGCGCGGCGGCGACACGGGGCGCTTCGGCGGTGGCGGGGTCTTCGGCGGGTAGTCCGGAGTGTGCTCAACGGCAGCCATCAGCGGCCTCCCAGCTCGACGCGAGCACTCATCGTAGAACCAGGATCTACACCCGGTCAGCGCCTCCGGATAACGCCACCTTGTCGAAGGCCTTCCGTTGCTCCCGCGGGCCGACCGGTCAGGCCGCGGTCGGCTTCCTCGCGGGGAGGAGCGCCCGGCACGACGCACACAGCGGGTTCCCGCCGTGCCCGTACCGGTGGGTGGGCTGCTGGCAGGAGGCGCACGGGCCGGTCTGGACGCTCATAACCCCAGCGTACGACCGGTACGGCAACACCGCATGGAGGGTCCGGACGCAACGAAAGTGGCCCACCACCCCAAGCGGGGCAGTGGGCCACAAGCAGGGCGGCACCCTCACGATCACCGTACGCGGCGCGGCCCCGGGACGTAAGGCAGCAACACCCTGTCCACCCGGGCCGCCACCGCAGCTGCCCGGGCCGGGTCGTGAACCTTCGGGGCGGCGGCCAACGTCGGCACCAGACGGGCCGGCCCCAGGACGTAAACCGGACCGCTCCAGCCATCCACCCGGGCCTCAAGAAACCCGCCGGCCACCAGGGAGCCGTGCACCACCACCAGCGGCAGCACCGACACCCCCGGCATGCCCAGCGCCGCCTCGATCAGCCGCGCGTAGTTCACAACCTTCTCGACCTGGTCGTGCCGGTCCTCGTCCCCGCAGAACACCCGCCCCGACACTTCCGTCGTGGTGCGGCCGCAGTGCCAGTTCTTCGTGTCCAGGGCGACTACCGCAGTACCGCACGGCGACACGGCAACGTGATCGATGTTGAACCGGCGGCCCCGTAACCGGAGGTCGTGCCGGATCACCCATCCCGGCCGCCCCAGTGCCTTCCGAAGCCACCGACGCCACCACGGGCCGTTCAGCGCGCGCAGGAGCCGCTCAGTGGCCTTCTCGCCCTTCGCCCCGTGCTCCCATTGGGCGGCCAAGCCATCCGCCTTCTGCGCGCGCAGGACAGCAGCCTGGGCGGCCGCACTGTTCCGGCCCATCACAGCGACTCCCCCCGACGGCGCGCCCGCGCCTCCAGACCGCACTGCTCCGCCGTCAACCCGAAGTACTGGCCCAGCTCGACCCACACCGCCGTCCACGTCCGCGCCTTCCGGATACGGCCCAGGGTGCGTTGCGCGGCGTCCGGCGTCTGGCGTTGCAGGTTCAGGGCGGCGACCGTAGCGACCCGGGCCTGCTCCTTCGCTTCACGGGTCTGATCGCCAAGGTGCCGGTTCTCGTTCTCCAGGCTGACCGCCCACCGCCGGGCCCGGTCCCGCTCGTCCACGGCGGCCGTCAGGCGCTCCCGCAGAACTTCCGGGTCGTCGTCCTCCGGCCGGTACCCGGGGGCCAGCATCCGCTCGTACCGTCCCCGGTACGCCAGGCAGCCCTCGCATGTCACCGTCGCCTTCAGCAGCGGCCCCTGCTGAGTGGAACTGCCGCAGATCGCCGGGCCCGTCGCCCACGCATCGAACGCAGGCAGCCACTGGTACACGGACAGGTGGATCACGTCCGGCTCGGAGGGCAGATTCAGGCGGGCCACCGGCACCAGATACCGGCGCGTCAGGTCCTCAGCTGTCTCGGTCATGCCGCCCCCTCCGCCTCGCCGTGGCACGAGCAGGTGCACCGGGCGTCGCAGAACTTGCACCGACCCGGCCGCTTTTCCCCCTGCTGCCCTGTCATCGACTGGCAGTACGCGTGCTCACCGTGCAAGCAGCCCGTCGACAGGTACACGTGGCCGGCGGCGGGATGCTCCTCGGCGAACGCTTCGACGGCACGCACCGCAGCTCGGTATCGGCGGGCCTTCGCAACGGCGGCGTCATCCCAGCCGTGCCGCTGCTGCATTTCCTCCATGGCCCCGTGGACGCACGTCTCGTCGTGTACGTCCTCCTTGCAGTCCCAGCCGAGCAGCACCGCCCACAACCACGCGTCGACCCGGTACTCACCCCAGTCCCGGGAACTGGTGGCCAGGAGACGCTGCAAACCCTCGAACATCAGGGCCAGCGTCCGCAACGTCTCCTCGGCCTTCTGGCCACGTGCCAGGTTGGCGTTGATCCGTTCCGTGAGCGGCCGCCCGAACTGCTTCTCCATAGGCGACGGGGCCCACCGGCGCATCGCGTCCCAGAACAGGCGGGCCGCCTCGTCGGGCTCGTAACCGGGCCCGTACTCCAGGCGACCGTCAGGGTGGATAGTGACGAGCGGGCCGTTGGCTCCGGGGATGCTGATGCTCGCGGTTGATCTGACGTCCACGGCCGTGATCTGCATGAGCTTCGTGTTGTCGAGGACGAAGGGGGACGATTCAGGCTGCTGAATCATGCTGCGGTCTCCTTGGGGTTCCAGGTGTCGGGTCCGGGGATGGTGTGCACCCGTCGGCCGTTGTGCCAGGTCGGCCAGTAGCGGCGGGGCCGGGTGTCATACACGGCGGGCAGGGTGTGGTTGCCGCGGCAGTCCCGTCCGGGGCCGTGGGGCCACAGGCCGGCTGCGGTGACGGTGATGAGCCGGTGGCAGTACGCGCACCACCCGCGCCGGGCGGTCACCGGGGGCCGTCATCGGGCCGGGACTGGCGGACCAGCGCCCGGTCATCCAGACGCCGCAGAATCACCCGGGCCAGCGGCGCCATCGCCACGGCTATGGCGAGACCACCCACAGCGCTCACGATCAGGTGCAGCCACATCGGGGCGCGCATGGCGCTGATGAACACCCCGTACGGGACGGCGCAGAGGATGAGGAGGGACAGGTAGACGCTGCTCGAACGGTGCTTGCGGATCACAGGGACTCCAGGGTGATGTGACGGTGGGTTACGGCTCGGGGTGTCCCGGGCGGGCCCTACCGGTGGGTAGGCGTCTCCGCCCGGGGCCAAGGGGATAGATCGATCAAGGAATCGAGGGAGGGGCGGGCAACGACACACGCCGTCGGTCACGCTGCGTCGTCGAGAACAGCCGGTTCGAGCAGTCCCCGCTCCACCGCGACCCGCACCGCAGCCTCCCGGCGCCCGTACGGCAGGTGCGCTACGTCCAACTGCCGGTACACCTCCGACATCCGGGCGGACACTGACTCCCGGGACATGCCGACCCGCACCGCGATCCGGGACAACGGCGCCCCAGTGCGGGCTTCGGCCAGGATCTGCACCTGCCGGGGCGTCAGGACCGGCTGCTGCTTCCGCTCGGGCATCTGCCACTCGTCGGACAGCAGGTCGCTCATCGACATGCGTAGGCCGTGGCACAGCTGGGCGAGGCGGGCCACGGGGAGACTGGTGTGCCCGGCTTCGGCGAGCCCGACGTACTTCTTGGTCACGCCGGCCCGGGCGCCAAGCTCGGCTTGGGACCAGCCGCGGTGCAGCCGTTCGGCACGGATGCGGTCACCGATGTCGGCGGCCAGGTCGTCGAGGTCCGGGGATGCGGCGGGCCCGCCACCCGAAGGCGACGGGCCCACCCGGGCAGGGGCGGTCACGGAGTCGCCTCGGGTGCAGCAGGGTCGGCGGGCGTCTTGAACCCGCCGCGTGCGACGGCCCGGCGGACAGCACGGGCGTGGTGCTCCCAGTACGAGCGGTCATCCTCGTCGAGCCGGTCCCAGCTCGGACCGCGCGGGTCGAACCTCTGGTTCAGCCACGCCGCGAGGGTGCTGGCAGCGGGTTCGGCGACGCCGGTGCACTCGGGCCCGCAGAAGGCGTGCTCGCCCTCGCCGTGAGCCTGCTCCCGTTCGTGGTTCCGGCACGGGTCGCCCGCCTCGGCGTCGCAGACGTCCGGCACGGGGCCACACGGCAAGCTCTCGGGCCCGGCAGGCGGGGCGGGGGTAGAACCGCAGCAGATGCAGGACGGCGGGCACGGGCACTCGCCCTCGTAGTGCTCCGGGTGCACGCAAACAACGGCGCGACCGTGGATGGCCACGCTCCACTCGTCGCGGTCGTTGCCGGAGGTCGCGACCATGTGGTGGGCGGTGACCGCAGCAAGGGCCAGCGTGGCGTGCACCTGGGCTTCAGTGAGCATCCGGGTGACAGTTTCGGGCCTGGCCTGCCCCATGATGTTGGAGCTGGCGCGTCGGAGATCGTCGAGGATTCCCTCAGCCTTGCGGTAGTGCTCGGGACCGGTCATGGGTCAGTGCTCCTTCGGTGCGGTGTCGGCGGGCGGGTCGATGAGGTTTGCGCACTCTCCGGGGATCACGGCTGCGTCCCACCAGTTCCAGTCCGCGCCCTCCCCGGAAGAGAGCGCGTTGCGGAGCCGCTCCCCTCGATGTGGGCGTTCGCGCGGGGTGTGCTGAGCCCGGCCTGCTGGAGGTACGCCAACACGGCGGCACGGTCGGTCATGCGGCACCGTCCAGCAGCGGGTTGACGTCGGGGTGGGTGTAGCGGATCGGCTTGCGCAGCGATGCCGCGTACTGGATCTCCGCACGGGTGCTGTCGCCGATGTAGTCCCCCACCACCAGGACCTCGTCCGCGAGGCGGATTTTCGCCCGGTGCAGGTCGTCCAGGCGGATTTTGAGCGGCGCCATCAGCATGTCGCCGGCCCACAAGGGGTGCGGCTCCTTCAGGTTGCAGCCCGGCGCGACGACGATGTGGCCGGCCGCGGTCTCCCGGAGGTTCGCCTCCTGCATGTCGGCCATAAACCGGGTGCTGCCGCAGATGACGACGATGCGGGGGATGCCGAGGGCCTGCTTGCCCTGTTCGAGCTTCTCCTCGGCGGTGAGGTACTGCGCGTACGACATGGTCAGCTCTCCTTGCGGTAGGCGCGGCGGGCCCGGCGGGCGCGCATGCGGGCGAGTCGTTGGGCGTTGGTGGGCTGCTCCCACTGGTGGCCGCCCTTCCCGGGCAGGTACTGCCAGCCGTGCGGGTTGTCGTAGCCGCACCACCGGCACCCGTCCGGGTTCGGGGCGGTCCGGTGACGGATGACGGGCATCACGTGAGGTCCTTGGGTGTGCGGCGGAAGCGGTTGGCGGGTCGTCGTGGGAGGGGCGCGGATGGGGTGACGGCGGGCGGTCGCGGTGGGGGAGCCGGTACGGGCCGGGGCGGTGCTGTGACAGCCGTGGGAGGCCCTGGGCGGGACGCAGGCGGTTCCGGGATGTTCGGGTGCCACACCTCCACCCACACCCCGCCCTCGCGCCACACACATGCCGTACGGTCCGGCACGCTGTAGTCCAGGGCGGGCAGCACATCCCCCGCACCCGACCGCCGGGCGACCTCCACCTCCTGCCGGGCCGCGAACACCGCCAGCGCCCCGGCGGGCGGCAGCACGTCCAGACGGGCGGACATCATCGGCAGACCGTCCGCGGTGGTCGACTGCACCCAGTCGGTCAGGTCGGCGTGGCGGCCGGCCCCGCTGTCGTGCCAGTCACGGATCAGGCGGGCCTTCGCCAGGGCAGTGTCAGCAGTAGGAACCGTTGTGGTCATGCGGCACGCTCCTCGGCCCACTCCCCGCCCGGGACCAGGCGGCGCAGCATCGTGGCCGGCTCACGCCACCCCTTGCCCCGGTTGTCCAGGAGGTACTGGGCGTGCGTGTCGCGGGCCGGGGCCGTCCGGTAGGTGATGACGTGCCCGTCGGTGCAGCGGACAGCGAACAGGCAGGAGTCCTCCTCCCGCTTCCGGGCCTCATCGACGTGCGCGTTGTGAAGGTTGCAGGCGCGCTCACCGCCGACCGTCTCGTACCAGGCGCCGACCTTCGGGAAGTGCTCCCGGTAGAAAGCCCGCAGGGTGCCCAGGTCGTCGGTGACCTTCTGGAGCTCGGCGTTCTCGAACTCGGGCCCGTAGTGCTCGGCGGCGTACGAGAAGCCCTCGATGCCGACCTTGGAGACGAAGCACTCGAACTCGAGGAAGTCGTAGTCGGACCAAGGGGTGGGGTTCTGGATGCTGGTCATGGGTCAGTTCTCCTTGCGGTTGGTGAGGATGACGCCAGCGGCGATTCGCATGGCGACGATGAACACGGCGGTGAGTAACAGGTACGTCATGCCGCAGCCCACAGGCGTTCCGCGGCGATGCTGTGGGCGGCGGCCAGCAGCCGGCGGGCAGGCCGGGCGCCCGCCTGGGCGGTCAACTCCGCGGTCAGTGCGGCCTCGCTGCGGCCGGGGGTGAGGAGCAGATCTGCGAGCTGCTCGGCAGTGGGCAGAGGGGCAAGGACGTCGGTCATCGGGGTCCTTCCGGGTTAGGGGTGGGCCCGCCCGTCGGGCGGCCCCGGGAAAGAGCGGCTACCGCGTGTAGTAGTCGTCCGGGTTGTCGTAGCCCTGGTGGGTGGCACCGTCCTTCAGGAGCCGGGTCGGGCCGGCCGCCGAATGCACCTGGTAGGCGTAGTACGCGTTGCCTTCAGCCCGGTTGTCGGTGGCGGTGTCATACGTGCCGGCCGTCTCCCACCTGTTGGCGGAGTAGTCGTAGGTCTGGAGCTCGAACACGGGGGCGGAGGGCGTGGTCATCGGGGTCCTTCCGGGGTGGTGATGATGCGGTAGTTGCGGTAGTCGTAGCGGGCCCATGCCCACTGTTCGGCGTGGTCGCGGGCGAGCGCCTGGAGGGCGGTGCGGGCTTTGGGTTCGGTGGTGGGGGTGACCCGGGTGACGCTGCAAGGGACGGTGTATCCGTCGGGGTCAAGAAGGCGGAGTTCCTGCACGGGTGGCCCCTTCGGGGTGGTGTTGTGCGGTGCCACCACCATACCCAGTTTCGTATTGCATAGCAATACGTTTCACGGTCCAGGGGGAGACCAGGCACGGCAAAGGGCCCGACCCCCGAAAGGACCGGACCCTGTGCCGCGCCGAAGCTGCCTCAGAAAGGCGGCTCGTCGGAGTAACCCCCACCCTGGGAACCCCTCCCCCACCCACCACCAGCCGGCGCACCGGCGGACGTCCCCGGGTTGTTCGACGCCCACGGATCCTCCGCCGACGCCGCACCCTGCTGCGACCTCCCCTGACTCCGGCCCTGACCCTGGCCGCCGGAACCGCTCGAGGACACCTTCGTCACCTTCGCCGTCGCACGGGCCAGACTCGGACCGATCGAGTCGATCAGCAGCGCCGACGCCGACCGCTTCTCACCCTGACCCGTCTCCCACTTCTCCGTACGGAGTCGGCCCGACACCACCACCTCCATCCCTCGCGACAACGACTCCGCGATGTGCTCCGCCGCCTGATCGAACGCCTTCCCGTCCACGAAGAACGTGTCACCGTCGACCCACTCGTTCGTGGCCTTGTCCTTCTTCCGCGAGTTGAACGCCAGGCGCACCCGCACCACCGCCTTCCCCGACCCGGCCCCGAACCGAAGCTCCGGGTCATCGATCAAGCGGGCTGTTCCGTGCATCGTCGGCAAGCTCATGCCGCACTCCTCATGTCGTTCTGGTTGATTTCGTTCCGGGGGATGTACACGCGCCGCCACGGCACCGGCCGGCCCGCCGCACGGGCCTCACGGTTCATCCGCACCCACGTCTGACCCACCGCGGGGCCCGTCATCCCCAAACGGGCCCCGATCTCCTCCGGGGTTTCGTTGCTCCACTCCATGAGGTGGCTGATCACCTCACGCTGCGCCGCACGGTCCAGGACGACGGACTCGCCCAGCAGGAACCGGGCCACCACGTCATCGCCTTCCGTGAACCCCGGTACGGGTGCGTCCATCTGCGGGACCGCGGTCGGGTCGTCGATCGTGTCGTCGTCCCACGCCAACGGCGGTGCCCACCCCTGGCGGGCCGCCATACGGCGTGTCCGGTCAGCGACCCACTGCTTCACCCCGAAGTCCTCCGGGCGCTTGTTCCACAGCAGGTCGTACTGGGCGGCCACCCCGCGGGCGACACGGGCCGTCACACGGTCGACGACCATCGACCGGGCGAAGTTCGAGTTCTGAATGCCCAGCCGGTCAGCGATGAACTTCTGGCTGAACCCCAGCGTCTCCAGGGCGTGCACCCGGCGCCTGGTGCCCGTCGGGTCGATCCGGGACCCGTCCGGGAAGTCGGCCAGCGTCGGCCAGTACCCGAGGATAAGTTCCGCGGTCTCCGTACGGACCAGTTCCCCCGGCGGGTTGTTCTGGTCACCCCACACCAGGTACTCGAACGCCGTGTACGGCAACCCCAACCGGACTGCGGTAGCCCGCACAGGCATACCCGCCTCACGGACCCGCTCCAGATGCTCCCTTACCGGGGCGGCTGGCACGAACGGCTTCCACACCCCGAGACGCTTCTGCTCCCGCCGGCGCGACGCCCACCGGGCGTGCGCCGCCCTCTCCTGAAACGTCCGCGTCATGACGCCACCTCCTCGACGGCCGCGTCCAGCTGCTTCCGGTCTTCCAGTAGGGCGAGGACGGTGTTCACGGTCTGCACGTTCGTCCCCAGCGCCCGGGCCACCTTGCCCACCCCGCCACCGGCCGCGACCGCAGCCCGAAACTCGGGCAGACGGTGCTGAATGATCTGCTCCGGCATGCCCGGCCCCCTGGTGTCGTACCGGCGGACCCGGCGGTGCATGGAGCGCCGCTCGTTCTCCGACAGGCCACCCCACACACCCGAGTCCTGCCGGGTCTCCAACGCCCAGTCCAGGCACTCCTGCCGAACCGGGCACCCGCCGCACACCAGCTTGGCCTCAGCGACCTGGGCGAGCGGCCGGTCCTCCGCCCGGCGGGGGAAGAACAGGTCGGGGTCGACGCTGGCGCAGGCGGCACTGAACCGCCAGTCCCGGCCGGACGCGGCATTCGTTGTGGCGCGGCACGTTTCGGTTTCGATGATGGTCATGACGGGTCTCCGGGCGGGTTGAGGAACGCGGTGTGGTCGGGTGCCAGCTGGTCGAGGTCGGTGATCCAGAGGACGAGTTGGGAGCCCTTGATGGGGGTGCCGAGTCGGGGGTCGGGGCCGAGGAGGTGGTGGTGGTTGTCGTCGGGGAGGATTCCGGCGTCTACGAGGCCGTCGACTACGGCTTTGACGGAGGGGGACCAGTTGCCGGGGTCGCGGCGGCGGGTCTTGGTGTCGGGGTGGATGACGTAGAAGATGTGGGCGCGTTGGAGGGCGGGGAGGTTGGCTGCACGGGCAGTGGCCCATGCGGTCTGGCGGAGGGCTTTGATGAGTTCGGTCTTCTTGCGGTAGTGGAGGTTCTGGTTGGCGTTGATGAGGAGGGTGTTGACGGGGAGTGCGAGCCGCCAGGTGTTGGGGCGGGTGAGGGTGGTGGTCACTGGCGGGCCTTCCTGTGCTTCTTGGGTTGGCTGGTGAGGTGCCATCCGTGGCAGTGGGGGCAGTGGTAGGCGCGCTTCTCTTGGCGTCGGGGGGAGTTGCTGGTGGTGACTCGGTGGAGGGCGAGCTTGGCTTCGAAGTCGTCGCGGAAGCGCTGTTTGCCGGTGGGGCAGGCCATCACGGCTCCCGGGTTTGGGTGATGGTGATGGTGAGGGGGACGGCTCCGTCGGCGGTGGGTGCGCAGGGGGTCCACTGGTTGTTGTTGAGGTGGGCGTGCCAGTGGTGGGCGCGGTCGGCGTACATGCGGCCGGGGAGGATCGCGTTCGCTTCGAGGACGAACGGGGTGGGCTGGTGGTGGCCGATTTGGCAGAGGTTGCCGTTCCAGATGCGCCAGCCGGGGTGGCTGGGGTGGGGCCGGCCGAGCTGGTTGTTGCCGTTCTCGGCGAGGACGAGGGCGTTGCGGTTCATCTGGGCGAGGGCGGCACCGAGGATCGCGATGTACGTCTGGTCGTGTGTCTCAGCCACGGGGGCCTCCGGCGCAGTCGGTCCACTCGCCGTAGTGCACCGTCCGCTGAACGAGGTGCACGACCGGGTACATGTCGCGGTAGCGGTCCGCTCGGGCGGCCGCCTCATCACGGCTCGCGGTCGGGGAGTGCACCTCGATGGCGGCCTGCTCCGTCGCGCGGAACGCGGTGCCGTACTCGATGACACCCGGGGCGGGGGCAGCGGCTTCGGCGAGGACTGCGCGGACGGCGTTCTTCAGTCCCTCGGTCTCGTCGGCGAAGTGGGGTTCGGCGTACGGGGTGATGGCGTACAGGGCGTCGTAGAGGGTGTCGGAGAGGGCGGTGATCTGCTCGTCGTCGAGGTGGGGGGTGGGCTGGGTGCTCATGGCTGGGGGTGCTCCTTCGTGTCTGGGGGGTTCGGGGTGGTGCCGTGGCCGTGCTGGGAGGCGCAGATCATGGCGATGGCGATGAATCCGAGCACGGCGGCAATGACAGCGGGTGCGGTGGGCGGCCAGATCACGTGGTGGTGGCCTCGTCTGCCATGCGGTCCAGGCGCTTCGCGATCTCCTGCGCGGAGTAGCCCTGGCGGCTGAGCTCGCGCCCAAGGTCGGCAGCTTCGTGCAGTACCTCGGAACGTGTCGGAGGAGTCGCGTCCGGGCCCTTCGACAAGGGCGGTCGTACGGCACCGCGCGACATCTTGTCGGCCATGCGGAAGAGGACCTCCGCGCGGGAGCGGCGCTCCTTGTTCGAGGAACCTTCCTCGCGCGCCTTCTTCTCCAGCCACGCGATGATCTGGGCGTCCCGCTCGGCGATAACCGCAAGGCGGTAGGCGTCGAGGAGTGGCCCAACCGGTGTTGCCCGGTCCCACAGGTTCTCGATGCTGTCGCGAGCGTTCATGCGGCGGTCTCCCAGTAGGTGTCGTTGGTGGTGATGTGGCGCTGCTCGGCGTCGATTTCGAGAACGCGGGCGGCGTAGCCGGTGACGTAGTGGACGTCGGGGTGCTGGTCGATGAGGTAGCTGAGGCGGACGGTGAGGACCTGGAGCGTGGTGCCGTCCTGGTGGTCGTCGTAGGCGTCGGCGCGGCCGGCGTAGTAGGCGGGGTCGTGGCCGCCGGTGAGGGCGGGGGCGATGGTCATGGTGGTCATGGGGGTGTCCTGTTCCGGTGTGGGGCCCGGGGTGCGATGGCCCCGGGCGGGCGACGGTCAGGTGGGCTAGTCGGCCTCGTAGGTGCGGGAGTCGACGGTGACGTCGCCCTTGTAGGCAGCTGCTGCGTCCTCGATCTCCTGGCGCATGGTGTCGACGTCGGCCTCGGTGAGGTTGGTGGCGGTGACGGTGATCGTGACGGCGATGCGGGTGTCCATCAGGCGGCGCTCCGTTCGGTCTGGTGGGGGAAGGCGGTGATGCTGTCGGCGGCCGTGGCGGCGCGGAGGAGCACGCCGATGACCTCGGGGTGGGTGGGTGCATCCGTGTCGGGGCGGGTGGGGCCGGCCCAGTTGCTGACGTGCTCGATGTGGTCGTCGCGCCCTGTGGCCGGGTCGGTGGACGGCTCGGTGGGGAGGACGGCGGAGACCATGCGGATGGCGTCCATGGCGGGCTCGCACACCTGGATCTGGAGGAGCGAGGCGTTCTCGTTAGTCAGGAAGCAGTTGGGGGTTTTGCCGGTGGTGGCGCGGAAAATCGCGGCGGTGATGTCGAGGCGCCCGTCGTGGGTGGCGAACTGCTTGCCGGTGTGGAGGCCGTAGTAGTTCAGGATGTGGGCGGTGGTGCGGAGGATGGTGCCGGTGCTGGATGCAGGCATGGCGGTCTCCCGAGTGGTGGAGGTCAGGCGTGGACGCGGGTGACGTGGCGGTGCAGCTCTTCTTCCGCAGACCCGTCATCGACGTGCCACACCGACGTCCGCCAGCCGCACGTACTGCACTTCCGGGACACCTCGGCGCTGGTCGTGGTGACAGATCGCGAGTACAGGCCGCCGCCAAACGGGCTGGTCTCGGAGGTGTAGCCGTGGCAGTTGGAGGCTTCGCAGGCGTACGGGTCGAAGACCGGGGCGAACGGGCGCCATTCGTCGTCCCGCGGGCACCGGCAGACGTCTTTGTAGGCGTTGCGGCGGGCCAGCATGCGGGCCTTGATTTGTGCGGTGGTGGGGCGTTCCCAGGTATGCAGTGCCTTGCCTGGCATCCAGCGCTTGCCGTGGACGTTCTGAGCGGTTCCGCACCAGCGGCATCCGAACGGGGTCGGCGGTTGTCCGTTGGGCCAACGGATGTGGCCGTGCAGCATGCCTGTGGTTGTGTCCTGGCGCCCGTAGCCAAGGAGGTGCTTGGTGGGGTCGGTGGGCATGGCGGTCTCCCGGGTGGTGAGGTTGGGGGTGTTCACCCGGCCCCGGGAGCTACTGCGCACCCATGGGGTGTGGTGCTCGACTCGGGGCCGGGGTTGGCCCGGTCCTGCCACGTCGCGGTTGGCAGGAGCGGGGGCCGGTGGGTTACTGCTCGTCGGTCGCGCGGTGCGCGTCGGTGCAGTGGGGGCACTGGATGCGGCCGAGGTTGTAGCCGGTGGACTGCCCGAAGGGGTGGGCGTCGGGGTCGTTGGCGTTGAAGATGCGGTCGCAGTCCCAGCAGTTGGGGCAGGCGCAGAGGGCGATCTCGCCTCCGGTGGGGAGGGGGATTCCGGCGGTGAGGGCGGCGCAGGTCATGGCCTGGCGGTAGTCGGTGTTGGTGCGGGCGTTGTCGGCCTGCTCCATGTGGTGGTCGAAGGCGTCCTGTGCGAGGGCGGTGAGGTCGGCGTAGTTGACGGTGGTGGCCCGGTTGGGGGCGTGCGTCATCACGGCGTGGCCCATGGCGGCCTCCTGGTTGGGGTGGTGGTCCGGTGGGGGTGTTCTCCCTTCCGGTGACACCACAGTACCCATTCTCGTATTGCTATGCAATACGTTCGGGGTGATGGCATGAGAAAGCCCCCACCCCCGGGGGAAAGGGGTGAGGGCTGGTCTCTGCGGGTGACGCCCAGTCAGGGCACGGTGCCGTTCACCCAGTCACGGTGAGCCATCAGGATGTCGGAGACGGACACGAGATCCCGCCGGCGCCCGGCGAAGGACAGCCGGCGCTCGACGTACATGGCCTCACCGCGGGCCTCCGCCTGGGCGATCCACCGGCGGATCGTTGACTCGGACGCGGGATGACCGGTGTCCTGGAGGAGGTCGTAGATGGCCGGCAGGGGCATCAGGTCGTTCGGTGCCGGGTGAGGGACGAAGTGCTCGACGGCCATGGTGCTCCCGGGGTCGGGCGGCCATCGTTCGCAGCTCCGGCGGCCGACACGGGGTGGGCTGGTGGGCCCGTGAGGGTTGTGCGTGATGAGGTTGTTGCGGGGGGTGCTGGTTGTTTGACCGTCGGGAGGGCGGTCAGGTTGCGCTGGTCTTCGTGGCGAATTGGCGGGCGACGTGGTGGTGGGCGAGCGTCTTGAGTGGCCAGGTGTGGGAGAGCCCGTCGTGGTCCACGCAGTACCGGTTGACGCAGGCGGCGCGGTGGGCGGCGGGCCGCCAGATGAGTCCCCAGCATCCGCAGCCGGGGCAGGGGTGCTTGCGGATGACGCTGGCGTCACCCATCTCGATGGCGTGCTCGAGGCCTTGTCGGTAGATCAGGGTCTCGCGGGCCTGCTGGCGTTGAGGCTCGAGGTCTGCGGTGTGCTGGCGTGCCCAGTCGTAGACGCGGGCGGCGTCCGCCGGGAGGGGGCCGGCGTCGGGCACGGCGGCGCGGGTGTGGGTTTCGACCTCGTACACAGCGGCGCGGATGCGGTCGATGACGGCGAGGTTGAGGGGTGCGGGTGATTCGGTGCGGGTGGCGGTGCGCCCGTCACCGGGCCCGCGTTGCTCAAGCTGGGTAAACTCCGCCTGGAGGAGCCGGAGTCTACGTTCGGTGGTGGTGTCGTCTCCCAGCATGGTGTCCCCGATCCCGTTGGAAACCGGCCGGGGGCGCGGGGCGTGCGGTGTGGGGCCGGGGCGCGCGCCGGTGGCCGGAGAGTGTGACTCCGGGTAGTTCCGGACGCCCATGATGGCACGTATTGGTCCCGTGTTGAACAGAAAGTGCTAAGTGATCAACGGGCTGTGTGTGACTGTGGTCGAGTCGCCACCCATCGAACCGCATTGGTGGTTGGCATATTCACAGCACGTCGGGGGTGTCTCGGAGGCCGCGCATCATGCCGGTCAGGGTCTGGTGTTCGTCCTCGCCGACAAGGTTCTCGGCGCGGGATCCGTCGATCATGAGCTGCACCAGGTCGAGGGTGGCCCGGTAGGTGTCGGCGGTCGTCTCGTCGGTCAGGGTGGCGCCGCGGGCGAGGAACCATGCTTCGGCGGTTTCGGCGAGGCGCTGCTGAGGGCTGTCTGGGGCGACGACGCGTTCCGGCAGGGCGGGCTGCGGGGTGCGGCGGCCGCGCCCGGTGCGGGTGGTGCGCCGGCCGAACGGGATGACCCGGTTGGACGTATCGCCAGGCGGGCGCGTGGTGTCGGGGCCTGGGGGCCCGGGTGTGTGGTGGCCCGTGGTGGGGGCGGGCTCGACTGATGAGGGCATGGGGCGTCTCCGCTCCTCCGGCATTGGGAAGGGCGACCACACGATCGCAGTCCGTGCGGCCTCCCCCGGCTGGCTGCCGGTGGCCTATACCGGGGGATGTTCACTGTGACACTGATTTGGCCACGTGGGTAAGGCAGGTCTGGATTTTGATACCGGTGCGCCCCTGCTGGGGTAGGGTCCCGGCCAGTCCTTGGTCAGGTGTCCGGGAGGGTCGTGCTGCTGTCTGGGTGTGGGCATGAGGAAGCCCCCGCGGTCGGGGGCTGGTGCTTTCGCCGACGCCAGCTTCCGGTCTTGCGGGGGCTTGAGACCTCACGGGGCATGCCCATCAGATGATGGCGATTGTAGACCTCGGCTCTCGTCAGCGGAATGCGTTGGGCAAGGTTCCTGGTGAGAGCTGGGGCAGGGGCAGGGGTGCTGCGAACCCGGGCGGGGGCGCCCCTGCCCCTGCTGCCGTACCCGGTTTGGGCGCACGGCGTTTCCAGCCAAGTCACGACCGGCCGCAGGTGGGAAGGGGCGGGTCGTGGAGTCACTCGGACGTGTGACCGAAAAACCCCGGCAAGGTGCCGGAATGCGACCGAAACCGACCGCACACGAAACCGGCCCCGCCCGCACCGTGATGGTGAGGGCGGGGCCGGTTCTGTTGGGTCAGGCGGAACGGCTTGTAGCCGCCTCGAGGAGTCGCTCGGTCAGGTTTTGCAGTGCTGCTCGGGGGAGTTCGGCGATGACGATGTCCGCGAGCTGCTGCCAGTCGTGCGTCGGCAGCTGCTGCACCCGGACAGAGGGCTCAGCGGCTACGGACTGCCGAATGGGTCCTGTCGGTCTCACTGCGGGCGTGGCAACGTTGAGTGGGGCCTCTGATGGTGTTGGAGTCGGCGAGGGTGCCGTCTCCCGTTGAACCGGAAGAGCGGCCGGGGCCGGGTCCGGTGTCGGGGCGGGGCTGCTCTGCTCCGGCTCGACGCGCTGCGGAATGCCCGGGTCCGGGGCCGGTGCCACACCAACCGGTTTTACGGCCGTAAAACTCGGTGGCATCGGAGCGGCCTGAGCGGCGGCCTTTCGCTCCGCAGCGCGGGCCGCCTTCTTCGCCGCCGCCTTCTTCGCTCGCTCCTGCTGTTCGTCCTCCCACCACTGCAACTGGTCCGAGGCGGACCACTGGTAGTCCTTGACGAGCTTGCCGAGCTTGCGTGCCGCGTCGAGCGGCATGCTCTGGCGGCGCACGAGCTCCTGCGCTTCGGGGGCGAGGCGGAGCAGGATCCGGCGTTGCGATACCCAGCCGTCGACCCGTTCGTAGTGCTCGGCCACTGCCCGGGCGGTGCCGAACGCTTCGACGAGGACCTCGACGGCGTTGGCTTCCTCGATGGCGTCGAAGTTCTGCCGGTCGATGTTCTCCGAGACGACCGCGTCGAGGAACGTCTTGCGGGACTCGGCGTACCCGTCGTTGATGACGCACTCGAGCGCCGGCAGGTCTACGGCGCTGGCTCCGCGGTAGCGGCGCTCCCCGCTGACGATGACGACGTCGACGTTGCCGATTCCGTCTTTGTGGTCGGGCCAGAGGTTGAGGTACGCCTTGCGGGTCACGACGGGGACGGCCTGGATTTGTCGGCGCTTCAGGCTGCGCCCGAAGTCCTTGAGGTCGTCTTCGGTGCCGAAGTCTTTCCGCGGGTTCACGAGGTTCGGCGAGATGCGGCCGAGGGGGACACGGAGGAGCCGGCCGTCGGCCCGGGTGTCGATGACGTGGTCGGGGGCGTCGTCGTCCTCGAGGAAGTCGTCGAACTCGTTGGGGTTCATCGCCATCAGAGGGTCGCCTGCTTCTGGCGGCGGATCTGGTGCTCGAGGGCGAGGGCGACGAAGTCCTGCTTGGCCTTGGTGGCGGTGTGGTTGGACTCGTACTGGGTGCAGAAGCGTCCGTTGGTGATGCCGCGGGTGTGGGGCTTGTAGTGGCGGAGCGTCGTGTTGTAGAGGTTCCAGCCGCGCTTCTTGACCATGCTGATGGTCCGGTCGCGGTCGATCTCGCCGTCGCGGGGATCCCAGTTGTTGACGACGACGCCGTAGGGGATCTGCCGGGGCATGAGGACGCGTTCGATGGTGGTGCGGGTGGGGCGGAAGGCGGACCCTTCGGCTTCGAGGGGGACGATGACGTCGTCGGCTACGTCGAGGACGGCGCGGAGGGCGTCTCCGACGGTGCCGTCGCCGAGGGGGTCGATCGAGTCGTCGTCTTCCTCTTCCTCGTTGAGGGGCATGAAGCCGGGGGTGTCGACGATGACGAAGTCGGCCTTGGCGCGTCGGAGCTTGCGGAGCTGCTCGACGTTGCGGCTGGCGTTGACGACGCGGAAGGGGACTTCGCGGCCCTGCTTCCGGACTTCTTCGGCGTGCTCGACGCTGGTGGCCTGGGGGTCTATCGACACGACGGCGACGGACTGGTCTTCGCCGACGATCTCGGCGAGGACGGCGGCCAGGTTGACGGTGATGAGCGATTTGCCCACTCCGCCCTTCCTGTTCAAGAGCACAGTGATGTAGGGCATGTGGTTCTCTCCGAATACTTCCCGATGTTCCGGTACTCCGGACTGGGGGCAGTCTGTCAGACCGGTCGGGTGTCTTCGGAGAGGGCTCTGGGCGGGGCGAGTTTTACGGCCGTAAAACTCAGGCGACGTCGAAGACGCGTCGTACGGGCGCGGTGTGGCCGCCGGTGTGCTTGTGGGCGATGGCGGCTTGGCGGGCGCGTTCGGAGTCGGACAGCTGCGGGCCGGCTGCTTCCTCGGCCGCGACAACGGCGTCGGCGAACTGGCCCTCGGGCTCGCGGGCCATCGCCTGGTTCTGCCGCTCGATCGCCGCAGCGGCCTTCGGGTTGACCGTGGGCTTCTCGGCTCGGCGGATCGCGGCGAGGGCTTCCTTGTACCCGTCGCACGCTGTGTCCCGGGTGCGGATGGGGCGTTGCACGGTGGGTCGGCCGGGCGCGGCCGCCGCGGGGGTGGCGGTGATGGGGCCGACGGGCAGGGGCCGGATGGTGCGGACGACCTGGCGGCCGAGCTGGTCGTTGATGCGCTTGGCGATCTGTCCGCCGAGGAGGCGGAGGTGGGCGGCGTAGGCATGGGTGGCGGGGCGGAGGTCGAGGCGTCCTCGGTCGGGGTCGTAGGCGACAGGTTCGACGTGGCCGACGAGTTCGGGGCACAGGGCGGCCCACCGGTCGGTGATGCTTCCGGCGGAGAGGGAGAGTTCCCAGCCTTGTTCGGTGTTGAGGTGGCCGAGGAGTCCGCTGAGGCCGACGGGGTCGCGGCCGGCGCCTCGGTTTGCACGCCGGGCGCGGTGGCGGGGTTTGGGGGCGCCTTGTCTGGGTGCGGTGGCTTTGTAGGCGGCGAGGGCCTGGCGGGCGAGGTCCGCCCCGGCAGCCGTCTTCGGCTGGGTCACGAGCGGTCTCCCTTACGGACGACGTCCCAGGCTCGGTGGTAAACGGCGGCGTCGCTGCGACGGGCGTCGAACTCAATGGCGCATTCGCCAGAGCAGAACGGGCGCGGCTCCATACGCACGTGGACGAGTTCGTGGGTGGAGTAGGCAGCCAGGCTGGTGGTGCACTCCGGGCATCGTTCGGCATCGTCGGCTAGCTGCGCGCGTGACTGCCTAAGTGCGGGGGACAGCTCCCGGGACGCCTTCTCCATGGCCGCGAGGTTCGGGTCGGCGGTGCCAGCGGCCTCAGGTGCGGTCAGGCGGGCGGCTTCTCGGTGAAGTGCACGCACGACCCCTTCGACTACCTCGGTCAGTGAACTGCCCGGAGTGGCTGTGGCGGTGACGATGCGGGCGGCCTGGAGGAGAGCCTGCGCGTGAAGGGCGTCGGTGAGGGTGTCGGGGGTCTCGGACAGGTTCGCAGCCTCGGAGAAGCTGATGTTCTCGCTGACCGTGTTGCGTACGGCGGTGAGGTTGGCGTCCTCGTGCTTGGGCATGCGGGCTCCTGTCAGATGTGGGTGAGGGTGCTGTTGTTGGCGCGGGCGTCCCGGCCGACGGCGTAGGTGCAGAGCTTGGTGCCGTAGAGGTCGAGGGCGTCGTCGGGGTCGTCGGCGTAGTGGCGGGCGACCTCGGGCCAGTCGTTCCAGTTGAGGCGGGCGCGGAGCCGGTCCTCGTTGGTGTACCTGTCGGCCGGAATCTCCTCGAGCTCCGGGGCAGCGTCAGCGGGGATCAGGGCGAACAGCGCTTCAAGGGAGGCCCGGTTGCGGGCGACGGTGGAGTCCTCGTACGCCACGGTGTGCGCCGAGTCGAGGGGGATGTCCTCGAGCTGGTCGGCGTCGGCGGTGCGGAGGGCGGCAGCGAGGACGCGGTGGGGCTGGTGGGGGTTCCAGGCGTATCCGGCGGCGTGCTGGTGGCCGGTCTCGACGGTGAACCGTACGGCCTGGTCCTCGGTCCACTGCTGCTCGCCCATGTCGGCGCAGATCCACCGGAGCTGGTCGTGGGTGGCGCGGCGGGTCCACGGAACGGCGCGGCGGATGGCGTGGGCGAGGCGGTCTCCGAGGCGCATGCCGGTCGCGGTGACCGTGTTGCCGAGGATCGTGGCCCGCTTCTTGCTGCCGCTGTTGGTTTTGGCCGTCCGGGAGGGGGGGCTGGGGGTGGTTTGCTGCCGCGTCGCGGTAGTAGTTACACCCCCCACCATCTGAACCTGAACCCCATAGGTGGCTGGGGTAAGGGAAGGGGTCGCAAGAGATCGTTTAGCGGGGTTATCCACAGGGCCCGAAAGGGAGTTGTCCACAGCCGATTCGGCCCCATTCGCACCCCCGGCAACGGCGGTCTCCTGGCGGACCGCGATGGCCCGCGCCTCGTACCCCTCGCCGAGGACGCGGTGGCCCATGGCGTGGTCGTAGGCGGCCGGGATCGTCGCGGCGTACACGGTGGCGGTGGCTGCGTACCCGGGGCGGCCGAGGATGCGCTTGATGTTGCTGCGGGAGCCGTGCTGCGCCCACACGAGAGCGCCGAGCTGACGGAGGTACTTCACGTGCCGGGCGACGCTGGACCGGTCAAGGTCGAGCCGTACGGCCATGTCCTCGAGTCCGTAGCGGACGTGCCCCGTGCTGTAGTCCATGCGCTTGGCGAGGTCCTGGGCGACGGCGAGGGTGGTGTGGTTGGCCTTGGGGTGGAGGCCGGCGGCGATAAGCCACTCGACGGAGCGGAGCCAGTTCCGGGGGCCGGTGTGCCGGGAGGTGGTGGTGCCGACCTCCATGGCGGTGGCACTGACGGGCGCCCACGGGGCCAGGGTGGGGCACTGGGTGCCGAGTTCTGGGGTGGACTTTTGCCGCGAATCGCCATCGTTTGCGCGCTCAAGCTGACAAGCAGGTGCGTCGTACTGCACTATGTACCCGTCCTCTTCTTGGGATGGATGAAAGCGAGAGCCCCGATGGGGTCCTCGTGAATGGGTGGGAACCCAGTAGTCGCTCGACCTGATCGGCCCCGGTCGCCAAACCGGAAGTCGGAAGTCGGGCCTTAGCTCGGTCGCCAAACCGAGCCGTAGGAAGTGGCCGCGCACGATGCGCCAACATCAGCGGCCAGCGGTAGAGGAAGTGCCCCCGCCAAGGGGCCCAGGACCTCCCGCTTAGAAGATCGCTAGGTCACCTGATCCCCCTTGCTGGGCGAGGTCTGCTCCTGTGCCTGCTTGGCCAGGAAGTCTTGGATGCGGAGTTCGACGTGCCTCTCGACGCCGATCATCGCGAGGTTGAGGTCGAAGTCCGTGCGATCCCTGTGGCTGTGGCCGTGGATGATCGCGCCGAGGAGGTCGCGCAGTTCCTCGGTTGTCATCGGCACGTCTTCGCCGCCGAGGGTTGCGATTTGGGCTTCGAGTCGCTGGTAGCGCTGCTGCGCTGCAGGGTCGAGGGTCATCGCTCGCCCTCCGGCCAGTCGCAACCCTCAGGGATGGCCGCAGAGACGGGCGGCAGACCAGCCTCCTGTCGCATGGCCTTGGTCCGCATCAGTGCGTTCATCTCTGCCGCGCGCTCGCGGGCCTGCTCACGCATCTGGTTGCGGATCACTCCGGTGGCCACGTCCAGGGCGGCGTCGGCTACACAGTCCACGCAGGCCCAGTCGGTGACGCGCTGGAAGTGGTAGGCGGCGGGCGAGTCTCGGAAAGCCCGGAACCACAGTCGGTCGCCCGTGACGATGCAGGTGCCGATGGTCTCACCGCGACCACAGAGGCAGTCTCCACCTGGGAGGCCGTGCGCCTCGGTGGTGTCAGGGCTGCTGTTGGTCGGCTGAGCAGCGACGTGCGGCACTGTCCGGCGAAGCTGCCGGACGGCGGCGGTCACGCGACGTGGTTGGTAGTGGCGACAGGGCCCGCGTGCGTCGGCGGTGTGATCTTCACGCCGGAACTGCGGGGCCTACTGTCTGCGGGGCATGATTCCCGGGTACGCTTCGCCATGTCGGCACCTTCGTCGTTGTTGTGTGTCGGCCGGCCGTAGGAGTCTTCAGGGACTGTCTGCGGCACCGGCCTCGCGTCGATCCCGGTTACCAGCCGGGGGAGCGAGGCCGTTCTATTTGTCTGTGCACACCCGGGACCTGAGTGGTCGTCTGGCGTCAAGCGCAGCCTACCCGTTCCTCTCGCCACTTGTCTGCCTCCTTGCTGATCGTGTTGTTCATCCGACTTGTCGTCAGGTATGCGGCTCATCGCACAGCCGTACGGGCCAGGGGCGCTGTCCTATACTTTTGCGACTTTAATAACGTGATCTTGCTGAGCTTCCCCGGTACCCCTCAAGAAGCCCTGGCCAGCAAAAAGGAAGGAAGAGAAGAGTCGCCAACGACGGCCCCGTCCAGTCGGATCGGGTGGACGTCCCCGGTGGTGTCACCGCCCGGGGGTTCGTCGGCGGTTGCGTCCGTACGGCGTCCGGCGCGGCCGACCCTGGCGGCCAGGCCGCAGTCCGGGCAGCGGCAGCCGAGCACGTTGTACCGGTACTCGTCGTGCGGTACTCCCTCCCGCCGTACCTTCGCCCCCACGGCCTTCGCTTCGTCGAGCAGGGTGGCGAACTCGGGGTCGGTGCGGGCGTGCCGGGTGGGCACGGCCCGGTTGATGCCCAGGTGTTCGGCGGCGTCCCCCAGCCGCATCCCGTGGTGTACGAGGTCGAGGTAGGCGGTCTGGGCGGGGGGCGCGAACACGGCGGGCCGGCCGCGGCGGGGGGCGGTCACCAGTGCCCCCGTCCCGCGCCGTGGTGTCGTCCTCGTCATGCCCGGCGGGGTGCTCGCCGTCGGCGGGGTGCCGGGGCGGGTGCAGGGTCGCGGACCGTGCGGCCAGACGTCCCATCGCCACGAACCCGGCCCCGTCGAGGGCGGCCTGGAGACGGTCCAGGGCGTCCCTCGTCCACGTGGGTCGTACGGACAGCTGCCCGGCCCGGTACCCGACCGCCAGCGCCGCGTCCCACACCTGCTGCACGGCGGCGGGGTCCTGGTCGGGGAAGAGGGCGGCGGGGAGCTTGCGGGGTGTGCCGGCGGCTTCGAGGTGGCCGTGGGCGATGAGGCCGGCGATGTAGTCGCCGGAGGTCTGGCACCGGTCGGCGAGGGCACGGTCGACGTGGGCCGGTGACGAGGCGTCGGCCGCCGCGGTGGTGGTGGGCTGGTTCATGCTGCGGGCTCCAGGGCTCGGGTAGGGGCCGGGGCGACCAGCGCCACCGGGAAGAGAGGCACCGCGACGTACCGCACGCGCAGCCGGGTGTCGGTGGCCGGCGGCTTCCGGCGTCGGGTGCGCGGCCGCGGGATGAGGGCGGTCAACGGCATGTCCGGGGCTATCCGCCGCTGGCGCACACCGTCCGTCGTAGGAGCTGCGGCGACAGGCCACAGCCCGTCCCACACCACCCCGGCCGCCGACGGCAGCAACCCCCGCAGGACCGCGACCGTAAGGAGTTCGTCGCGGGTCGCGGTCTCCTTGTCCAGGTCGAGGAGAGAGCACAGGGCGCTGCGGTGCCAGTTGCACGTCCGCAGGTCCATACCGGCACGGTGTGCCACCCGTACGTCCGCCACCTCGGCGGCCAGGGCGAGCAGGACCGCGACCTTCTGCGGAGTGCGGGCGTCGGCCAGATCCCGCACAGGCGCCACGGCGGTGGCGGCCTCCACGTGCTTGCGTTCGATGAGTGCCTTGTGCCGGGCCAGCGCCTTCTGCCCGCCCATGACCCCTTCCGGCTCGACGAGGTGCTCGACCTGCCGGCCGTTCGCATCGACCTCCACGGTGGTGGTGTTGGCGTAGGTGCGGCACAGCGCCAGCACCGGGCACCTGCCGCAAATCTGCAGGGCGGTCTTCTCCCGGTCCAGGCGAGTCTTCTGCGCCTCCGCACCGTCACCCGTGTACGGGCCCCACGCGTCCAGCGGCACATCAGGGTCCCCCGCGGACATGCCCGGGGTGTCAGGGTCGGGGGCGCACCCGCGGTACCGGTAGTGCCGGTCGTCCACCAGGCGCTGCCGGGCGGCAATCGCATCGACGGTCGTGGTCATGGGGTGTCCCCTTCCTGCGGGTTGTGGTGTGTGGTGCGGGCCAGCTCGGCGGCCACCACCTCGTCGGCGGCGGCCATGACCGCCAGGTCGTCCAGGAACCGGGCTGTGAACTCCTCCGCGGCCCGCTGCTCGGCGACCGCGCGGGCGACCCTGGCCCGGAACGCCTCCATGTCCCGGTGGTGCGTGGCATCGGTCAGCAGTGCGGCGGCACGCTCCGACCGCAGGAGCCGCCGCAACCGGTGCATCTGCCACCAGACCCGGCCGGCGCCCGCCAGGACGACGAGCACCGCGGCCATCGCGGTGTACTGCTGGGTGGTGGTCATGGTCATCGCCTCCTCTCCGGGGCTCCGGTACAGCTGGGTCATGGGTCGAGTCATCGCGGCCCAGATTCGGACAACGGGGGGACGCCGGGCCGGTCGGGCATTCGGTCCGACCAGTGCCGCCACGCGGCCACACCGAACGGCGCCGACAGCAGCAGAGAGACGGACAGGTACAGCAGGACAACGCCCATGGCGGGCCTCCCAACAGGTGATGGAGACGACTTCGGCCGGCCCCGGGGTGGGACCGGCCGGTGATGCAGTGGCTGAACAGGCGGCTAGGACGCCTCCGCGCGGCTTCCTGTCAGCCGGTACCGGCGATCCGCGGCAGCGTTGGCACCGCGGCACTCCTCGCAGGACTCGCCGCGGCGCAGATGCTGCCGGTACATGCGTGCCTCGCCACACTTCGGGGGCTCCCACGTCAGCACCGGCCGTTCTGTCGGTGCTGAACCGTTGGCGCTTGCGCGCGCCGTTCTCGACAGTGCCTGCGCGACACCGTTCTTCGAGATGCCGAGACGATCCGCGGCGGCCTGCCGGTCGTAGCCGAAGCTCTCCATCAGCCAGGTGGCGTCCTCGGCGATCGCTTCAGTCCGCGTGACCTGCTCGCCCAGGTCCGGTACCGCGGCCGGGTCGTCGATGGTGTCGTCGTCCCACGCGCCGACCGGAGCCCACCCCAGGCGGGCGGCGTGCTTCCGGGTCTCGGTGTACGCCTGAACGTCGACACCGTGCATACGCGGGTCGGACTTCCACCACTGGTCGTACAAGCCCTGGACCGTGAGGGCCGTACGGACAATGACCCGCGGGCGAAGCATCAAGGCCGCCATGTTGGAGGTTCGCTGCCCCAGAGCCTCAGCAATCCGCTCCACAGGCCACCCGGCGACCATCAGGGCCTGAAGCCTCCGGTGGGTACCGGCCGCGTTGATGGGGGTGGTGGGGCCCATCAGTTCCAGTGAATGCTCCAAAGCCAGGACCGCCGCCGCGAACTCCGGGCGCACCCGCTCCTGCGGGCCCGTACCCCGTTCTGGCCGGCCAGTCAGGACCGCTTGCAGCCTCTTCCTGTCCACGCCGACGGCTTCGGCTATGCGGCGCAGGCCGATACCGCACGACTGAAGGTTCTGGAGGTGCTGCCGGACGGGCTCGGCGTCAACGAACGGCTGCCACGTTCCGTAGGCGATGGCCCGGGCGCGGGCCTCGACGTACTGGGACACCTCCCACGCGCAGGTGTAACAGCGGCACTTGTCCAGCTTGTACCGCGCGTACCCGTGCTCCCGCTCCTGAGAGGCGGTCATCAGGCGGCGCTCCTCTCGTGGGTGTCGGTGTGCCCGTTCCGCTCGGCCTGCCGAGCCTGCTCCTTGAGCTCCTGTACGCGGGCCGTCACCATGTCGCCGAACTGGACCATGCCGCCGGTCGGACCGTCGACCTCCCGGAGCAGCTGATTTCGGCGCCCCGCCTCCGCAAGGACCTTCGTGAGCTCCGTGGCGTCGTTCCACCCGCGCTGCACCTGGCCGACGAGGTTGTCGATCGGGTCCGGGCCAGCACCGTGCTCGGCAGCCACCTGCGCGGCCGCCACCGGAGCCTCCTGCGCCTGGCGCTCCTCCCGGGCCGCCAACTCGTCCTTGAGCTGCCGGCCGCGGGACACGATCAGATCCCCAAGCGTCGTCTCCCCATCCGGGCCCTGCACCGCCGAACCCAAGAGGCCGTCACCCTTCGCCTCCGCGTGCATCGCGGTCAGCGCCGTCACGTTGTTCCACACCGTGGGCTTCCGCAGCCGCTCCAGGTACGCGTCCGCCGGTGACCGCTGGCCCACTGGGTGGTCCCGGTCTCCGTCGTCGAGCGACCCTGCGTCGACCGGGATCATGAACGTCTGCATCAGGGCGTACTTCAGCGCCGCGGACATTGCCTTGTTCGACGCCTTGTCCGCCGTGTCGGACGCCTCGCCCAGGGTGCTGGTGGTGACCTTGTCGCCGGCCGGGCCGTGGAAGTGGAACGCGACCCGCATGTGGACGGCGTTCATCTTTCCGCGGACCGAGGTCTGGAAGTCGAGGATCTCCGTCATCATGAACACGCCGTGGTCACGGAGCGGCTGGGCGAGGGCGCCGATGAAGTCGTCGACACCACGGAACTTGTACTTCTGGTGGTCGTTGAAGCCGTTCTTGCCGACGTCGCGGACGTCGCGCATGACCAGGGCCATGAGCTGGTAGATGCTGGGGACTGCCTGGTTTTGGGTGTGCGAGGTGGGGCCCTCCGCCGTGACGCTGGCGGGGGCCTCGGTGGCCGTGGCCATGAGGTCTCCTATGGGGTTATCGCTGTGCGGGGGCAGGCCCGGGTGTCGGCGTCCGAACCCACCCCGTCACGGGGTGGGCACTACCTACTGGCCCCGGTGAACTCCCGGATCAGCCAGCCAGTGATGACATGCGAAGCGCGCGGCGCCCAGCCCAGCTCGGCGGCCACGTCCTTACCGTGCTTCTCCGCCCGGGCCCGCAGGTCGGCGTTAACCCGAAGATTCAGGTTCACCTTCACCTCGCCCGAACCATGTGCGGCGCGAACCGGGCGGTCCGGAGTGAACCGGCCAGCGCAAAACTCCTCCAGCGCCTTGTGCGCCTCCGCTGTCAAATCCCGACCCTGCTGACGGGCCGTCGACTTGATCTGGTCCCGGACGGGGCGCGGCATCGCCATCGGCAGGTTCGGGTCGAGGTCACCCTCGGCGGCCTGCGTGTGCATGCGCTCCAACCTCAGTCGGCCGATGAACGCGAGACCGTCCATGGACAGGACGTAGTCAACGCTGTCCGCGAGCTGTGGGGCACCGGTGGTACGGAGGTGCTGGGCGGCTTCGGTGAGGTCGTTGACGCGCTTCTGGTCTTCGGGGCGGAGTGCCACGGGGCGGGGTCCTCTCGGCGACGCGCGCCGATCGGACCGGGGGCGGCCAGGCGGGCGCGTGATGGGGGTGTGTGCCACGCCAGTGTCCTCCTTTTTGTAGTGCGTACGCCACAGCTGTTGGGCTTGCGGGTACTCCAGGCGGTTCCTGGTGTGACCACCGTACCCCATTCCTATTGCGTACGCCATGGAATATAGGTACTGTCTTCACAACACCACGAGACGCGGGGGCACAAGATGCGACACACCAACCAGCAGACCAGCACCAAGACCCTCACCGACCTGTACCGAGCCCTGGACCGCGCCGAAGCCGTCACCATCACCTACCTCGACCAGGACGGCACCGAGTCCATCCGGACGATCGAGCCGTATGACATCCGCACCACGAAGTCCGGCCGCATCGAGGTCCGCGCCATGTGCCGCCTCCGGGGAGAGGCCCGGGGCTTCCTGGTCCACAAGATCGTCAGCTACACCCTGCACCGCATGGCGTTCGTCCTGGACCGCCCGGAGGCAACGACCCCGGCGGGTGCGGTCATCGTGGTGCGTAGCCCCGCACAACTCATCGCCCGCGAACTCGGCCGGGACTACCTCCCGAGCCGCCGCATCGACCAGACTCACACCAGCCTCGCCGCATAAGGAGAACACCATGCTCACCCTGCACCCCATGACCGGCGGCATCCGCGACGGACGGCACCAGCAGTACCCGACACCCCACATCGAGCCCCGCCCGGTTGAGAGCGAGTCGGCAGCCGAAGAGGCCGCCATCCGGCTCTTCAGCGCCTACGGCTCCATCAGCTACCTGGCCCTGACCGATGAGGGCGGGGAGCAGGTTCGGGAGTACCGTCGCGGCCACTTCTTCCAGGCCAAGTCGCCCCTGCGATATGCCCGCCTCCGTGTTGCCGCGCAGGACGCCAGCGCCACTCGGGGCGCCTGACCCCGTGAACGCCGAAGGAGAAGCCATGCTCGCCGTCTCGGAACGTGTCCCCGGCTACGGCCGCACCCCCGACCAGACCGTCTGGCACAAGCCCGCCCCCGGCCACCGGTGCACCGGGGAATGCGACTTCCACCCCATCGCGTGCAGCAAGGAAGAGGGGATCGTAGCGCCCGGGCCGAAGCAGGACGTGCCGGTCCGGCTGGTGAAGGAGAACGAGCGCTGGTGCCCGGACTGCCTCGCACTCCACCGGGCCGCCTGACCCCGTGAACGCCGAAGGCCACCGCCCCGTTTGGGTGGTGGCCTCGCTCACGGGCACAACCGTGAGATCACGGCGATTGTAGACCGCACCTCGCACCAGCCGCCACCACACCGGACACTGAACCCATGGCCCGCACCCACCGGAACCAGCAGCCCACCCTCATCAACGACCCCGCAACCGGCTACCGACACCGGTACTGCCGACGCTGCGGACGCCCGCTGACCGCGCTCAGCTCACGCCTGAACGGATGGGGGCCGGACTGCGATCCCGCCCGCCGGCCACAAGCCGCCGCACCCCACGAAGTCGACCAGGACACCATCCCCGGCACCTGACCCGCTCACACCCCGGGCGGGTCCAGCAGCGGCACCACGTCCACCGACCGGCGCACCTGCTCCATCGTCGTCGGCAACGGCTCCCACCCATGCGACGCGGCCATCACCCAGTTCAACGCCGTGATCCCCCGCGCATACGCCTGCCTGAGCCCCTGTGGACGCAGCGGGATCCCGATCGGCCCCGCCTTCGACGGCGTCAACGTCACCCACAACGCTGTCCGCTGCCCCGTCAACGGCACATCCTCCGACACCAGCAGCTCCCGCACGGCCAGCCACCGGCGCACCGCCACCCGGGACCCCTCCCGCAGCTCGAACCACTCCACCTCCGGCACCGGCGGCAACGCCGCGGCAGCCTCCAGGACCCGGGCCTCCGTCGCCAACGACCGGTCATGCCCCAACCCGGACAACACCTTCGTCACGGTCGACGGGTGCAGCCCTGTCACCGCGGCAACCTCCCCGGCCCGAGCCTCGTCCCGCCGCTGGGCCCGCCGGCGCACCCCCACCGCCGCCACCCCCGGTGCCAGGTCCGACAACGTCTGCGCGGCCATCTCCCCCGACCGCAGCCCCGCATCCAGCAGCACCGCCACCATCGCCAACGTCCGCGCCCGGTCTTCCGGCGACAGGGCCGTCCCGTCCCGCACCAACGGCCCTGTCGCCGCCAGATCCACCATCCCCCGATACAAGGCGGCCAACGACCGGTCATCCACCGTCGACTTCAGCACAGGCGCCTCCAGCTCCGGCAACCGCACCCGCCGACCCGCAGGCAGCACCCGGCCAGCCAGAACCTCCAAGCAGTTCCGCACCACCCGCAGCGTGGTCACCGGCAGCGGTTTCCCGATGTCCTTCTCCCAATGCCGCAGTTCCCCGGCGGCCGCCAGCTCCCAGAACGGGCGTAGCGCCGCCCACGTGAACAACTGGGCTGCTGACCGGGACGCCCTGCCCGGCATCTCGTCCCGGCCCACCGCCCGGTCGAACATGCCGACGACCATCCGCAACTGCCGCAGTCGGCTGTCGGACACCGTGCCGGTCATGCCGTCCACCACCGCGGACAGCTGCCGCACCGACGCCGCCTCGTACACCTTCGGGGTCACGTCGGCTCCACTCGTAGGCATCAGGTCAGTCCCGCGGAGGCATTGTCGTCCCATTCGTCAGCCGTTCGCATGTACCCGAGCATCTCGCGGCTGTTGGGAGCCCATCCACCCTGGCGGGAGATGGAGACAGCGTCCTTGCCCTTCCTGCGTCCCTCGGTCGCGAGGCCGGCGCGCAGAGAGTGGCCGGTCCAGACGATCGGGACCTGGGCGCGGGCGGAGATCCGCTTGATGGCACGGGTGACGCCGTCCGGACCGAGGCCTCCCGTTACCTTTCCCCAGCGGCTGATGGCGACGAAGGCCGGCGTGGAGGGGGCGGCCCACTTCGACCCGTGCTCGGCGACGAGCTGCTCGCGGTAGGCGATCCAAGCCCGTACCGGGCAGAGTTCAGGTGTCTGCGAGTACGGGATCTTCGCTTCCCGTACGGAGTACCGCGTTTTGCCGGTGAGGACGGAGACGACCATGCCGCGCGGCTGCACCGTGATGTCACCGGCCAGCAGTCCTGCCGGTTCGGAGGCGCGCGAGGCGAAGTTGAAGCCGGTGAGCACGAGGGCCTTGTCCCTGAGCCCGGTCAGGTCGGGCGGGCAGGCGCGGACAATCATGCTCAACCCATCGACGCTGGCGGCCACTGCCTTGCCGCGGCCCCGACGTTCACCCGCCTTGAGGAGTTGCACGGCCAGGCCGTCGAGGGCGTCGCGGGCTTCAGCAAATACGTCCTTGCTCACCGGGTGGCCCCGCTGGCGCAACCCCACAGCGGTGGCCGCCAGGTGGGTCTTGGCGGCGGTGGGTGCGTAGCCGGTGCCGTCCTGTCGGCCCTCGCGGAGCATCCAGACGGCGAAGGCGACGAGGGAGCCGCGGGTTCCTTCGGTGAGGGGGAAGTTCTGGGACACGCAGAACCGTTTCCACACGCGCCAGGACTTGGCGTAGGTGTCGATCGTGTTGTCGGGGGTGATCTCGCGCGCAACTGCGTCGGCGAGGTTCTCCGCGTCGACCAGCCGGCGGGCAGTGTCGACGCCGTGTCGTTCGGCCCAGCGGAGCGTGAGCGCCTCGTCGGACTCCGGGATGGGTGCGGGGGCGTTTCCCACGCGATCCTCCTGAGTGATCGGATAACGAAAGGTTATCCGAGGTGAGACGCAACGGTCCGCCTGCTCAGGTGCGACGCTGGCTCAGCCGTCCAGAGCTCCGCAGGTGCACTGCGACCGCAGCCACTCGCGGTTGGGAGAACTCTCCACCCAGTCCACCTGGTCCACGACATCCTTCAGGGTGACGGTCTCCCAATTCGGGAGCTCGGCAAGGTGGGCGAGCGCGTCGGTCAGCATCATCGCCGAGATCCGGTCTCCGCCCGGGTCGGGCGGGTCCTGGAGGAGGAGTCCGGTCGTGGCCACGGCGAACCGGAGCCAGTGAGTCGGGTAGAGCGGGCACGTAGCAGCGTGCTGGACCATGGAACCCTCACGAATCAGGCTAAGTGGACGCAAGTGAGCTTATCGCGGGTCCGCATCCGGAGGTCGCCGCCGTTTCTGCTGTGTGCGCGATCCTAAGGATCGCCCCGATTCGCGGCCAGGCTCAACGGGAGCGCTGAAAGCGGAACCCGCCCTCCCGGAGCACGCGCCGGAGGGTCGGATCGCTGATGCCGTACGCCTTGGCCAGATCAGTCAGCTTCTCACCCGAATTGGCTCTCTCAAGGATCTCGTGCTCCGGCAGGCCTTTTCGAGGAGCGCCACGTCCACGGAGCGCCACACCTGCGTCCTTCAGTACCTTGGTAACGGTGGGGTGAGCCATTCCATTGCGGCGCGCTAGCTCCTGGATGCTTACCCCTCGTTCGTAGGCGGCAACGATCTCGGCGTCTGTCTGACGAGTCTTCTCGCCCGAGTTGGGACCTCGGACACCTCGAACGGCTGCCTGCATGACGGCTCGCGACACACTGAACCGTTCCGCGAGTTCGAGGGTGCTG
The DNA here is from genome assembly GCF_002551245.1 of Streptomyces sp. rh34. GTDB lineage: Bacteria > Actinomycetota > Actinomycetes > Streptomycetales > Streptomycetaceae > Streptomyces. Next base: position 45,688 of record NZ_NTGZ01000004.1, on the reverse strand, counting down.
GCACCTTGCTCGCGCAGCCTGCGGGCCTCCTCCTTCTGCTCGCTGCTGAGCGAGGGGGCGTACCCGGTCGACCTCGTCTCCACGCCCTGCTCGGCCAGCACACGCCGGATCGGGTCAGGAGTAACGCCGTAGACGGCGGCGATCGCGCGAAGTGTCTTACCCGAGCGATAGGCGTCGGCGATCTCCTTCGCTGGCAGGTCAAGCGCAGGGGGCTTAGCGGGCCGCCTCTCGACGCCAGCATCTATGAGAATCCGGCGGATCTTCGTCGTGTCGACGCCGTATGCCTCGGCGAGGGCAACGATGGTCTGACCGCTCCGGTACTTCGCGACCACCTCCTCGGCTTCCGTGAACGGCTTCCATGGGCCTCGCGGCCGCCGTTCCTCCGCAGGGACGGCCTTGAGGACGGTGGGGCGGGAAACGCCGTACCGCTCAGCGATCTCTACGGTCCTGACCCCTTGGGCGTACAGGGCGCGGACTTCCTCGACCTGCTCATCGGTCAGCGCTCGCGGCATGATGCTGTGCCCCACCCTTTACATTTCGTCGACCTTAATAGTGTAGAGGGGGAATTGGAAAAGTTCCCGCCGCCAGGCCCGTTCCTCCCGCGCCCGCTGCTGCTTCTTCGACCACGACCGGTCCGGGCAGTCCACCCCCGCCGGGCCACGACAGTACGGGCACCACGGCGACGACCAGGCGCCCAGCATCCGCGTCACGGGAACAGCAGCCGGGACAGCGGGGCCGGCCGGGCGCCCGGTTCGCGCGGCCGCTCCGGCGGGTCGGGTGGTTCGCCGGGGTGCGCGGTGTCGTCGGGGCTGGGCGCCTCGACCTCGCGGGGAGTCGAGTCAGTGCTCATGGTTCAAGGGTGCGCCCGATGGGGCGAGTTGCTGCCCCCGACCGCCCCACATTCTTGAAAAGTGACTATGAATGCCAACCAAGAAGCGCTACCTTGGTCTGCATGACGAAGAGCCTCCCCCGCCTCATCCCCACCGGCAAGTGTTTCTGCGGCTGCGGCACCGACATCGGCCTCGGCAGCTTCTTCGCCCGAGGCCACGACAAGGTCGCCGAAGCCGCCCTCATCGCCGTCGAATACGGCGGCTCCGTCGCCCAGATGCTCCACGCCAAGGGCTTCGGCCCCAGCCACTCCGTCACCCACAAAGCACGCGAAGACGCCGGGTGGGAAGAGTGCGAGCGATGCGGCTACATCGGAGCACCGGCCAGCATGCGCAACCACGAGAAGAAGCCCCACAAGAGCGACCAGTGAGGACCACCATGCAGACCTACGGCCCGACGATGCGCTACCAATGCCCACTCGACTGCGGGTGGCACCACGACGCACCCCAGGCCACCGCCGAAGACAACCCCAACCGCTACACCCAGGGCCCCAGCGAGACGATCTCCGACGTCGTAACGCGCATGGCGGCCGACACCGCACGGCTCCACATCGAACAGATCGACGCCGTGCTCCTGGAGCACCTGAACACCCACACCATCCCCCAGTTCGTCACCAAGCTCGCCGAGCAGCGCGACGCCATCCAGCGGGTGCGTGCACTCCACGAGAAGCGCGACTCCGACGCCGGAACCGGGGCCTACTGTGACGTGTGCTCCAACCACGGCGACATCAGCTGGCCGTGCACCACCATCCGAGCCCTCGGCCCCGAGCGGTGAGGACCACGACCATGCCTTCAATCGAAGCCGTTGCCGATGCTGCGTTCGTAGCCGATCAGCGACACCTGATCGAGCGAATCGAGCACGCCACCCCCGGAGTCCCGGATAACGGGAGGGTCACTGTGCACCTCGGGCGCGCAGGCCTCGGGGCCGATGAGATCAGGTACGCCCTGGAGGGCGAGGGGTGGAAGGTGTCCCCGATCCGGAGCGCCGGTGGAACCCCTGCCGCCCTCCTCGTAACCGAGCAGTAGCCCGCACAGCGTGATGCCCCGGCCAGGACAAGTGGCCGGGGGCATCACCGTGTCAGCGTACGTTGACCTTCACGTCGAACGTCTCACCCGCCGCGATCTTCGCTGCATATTCCGACAACTCCGGATCCGTAATCGACCCACCAGCCACACCAGCCCAACGCTGCTGCAACACCGGCTTGATCTCCTCCACCGGCCGGCCCTCGAACTCCGACGACATGCCATTCAGCACCGCCGAGATCTTCGCCCCGACCTTCCCTGCCGCCTCGTTCGCGACCTTGTTCAGGTTCCGGCGGAACGCGTTCGAGTCGAACGTGACCTTGCTCCTTGCCATGCGGCCTCCCCGGGCCAGGGACTGACGTGCTCCCGAAGCCCCGTGGCTTCCCGGCAGTCCGTACCCAATCCACGGTAGACGGGACCACTGACAATCCGTTCTGACCAGCGGCTTTGCGGTAACCCGGGGATTGCCGATGAGCGGCGGAGCGTGGCCGGAGATCTGAGCAAGATCACGTTATTAAAGTCGCAAAACTATAGGACAGGTAGGCAGGCAGACCGCCCCTTTCACGTCGCGATCATGGGTACTGGCGGCGCGGATCGAGCGCCAGAGCGAGCGGGCTCGGTGACCCGGCAGGAGTCTCCGGCGGTGGCGCACCATCACGCCGGCACATCAGCCCATCCGGATCACCCGGCGGCGGCTGGAGACTGAATCCGTCGGGGCAGGCCGGGCCAGGAGGACCCGCCTGGCCGCGCTCGCCGGGCTCGCCCTTCTCGCCGCGCTCACCCTGGATTCCCTGTGCTCCGTCGGTTCCGTCGGCGCCGTTCACCCCGTCCCGGCCGGGCTCTCCCGTGACTGCCGGACCCGGCGACCCAGCCGCGCCCGGCTCCCCGTCCGTACCGTCCTTCCCAGGAGTGCCCGCCTCGCCCTTCTGCCCGCGCGGGCCCGACGGCCCGGGGATCGGCACCGGGACCTCGACCCGGTCCGGCAGGTCATCGACCGCCGCCGCCGGGTCCGGTGCAGCAGGGGTGCCGCCCTCGGCCTGGATCTGCGCGCGTAGGGTGCGCACGTCCCCGGCCAGCGTCGACACCGCGTCACCGCGCCGGTCCGCCTCAGCCGCCACATTCGCGGTGCGCTGCGCCTCAGCATCGATGCGCAGCCACACCAGCACGATCGCGCCGGACAACACGGCAAGCACCGCGGCGACGGCGAGCGACCGCCAGCGGCGAGCGAGTATCCCTTCAGGGCGATGGCGGGTCACGGGGCGGTCCTCCGTAGGGCGGCGATCTGGCGGTCACGTTCGGCGATCTCGGCTTGCAACTGTGCGATCTGCGCGTGCAGCTGGGCCTTGTCGGAGCGTTCCCCAGCCAGCTCGGCGTGCGCTTGGGCGAGCTTCTCGCGGAGGTCGGCCCGTTCCTCCTGGAGCTCGTTGACGAGCCCACCGAACCCGGTCATCACAACCCCTTGGTGGGTGGCCCTCGCGTTGGTGCGCTGTCCGATCAGAGCAGCCGCAGCCGCTGCGAGCCCGACGACGATCGTTCCGACGGCGCCGATGGTCGCAGCGTCCACGTACATGCCTCCTGGTGCGAGGTGGGTCAGACACCCTTGGCGAGCGACGCGGAATGGGTGACGTCCCGCCACCGCGCGACCAGCCCCTTCAGCAGAGAGAGCGCGGCGCCGACACCGCCGACAGCGGCGGCCTCCCACATGCCGATATCGAACGGCTGAGTCAGCACCAGCCCGCCGACGAAGGTCTGAAGGAACGTTGCGGTGACGCGCTCGGCCAGGTCGCGGGCGTAGGTGCGCGCTCCCTTGATGACGGTCTCGGTGGACGGGAGAGGGAACGGAGTGTCGCTCATGGGGTACTCCTTCTGGGTCAGGCGTCGGTGCGCAGGGCGCGCAGGACACGTCGGGTGACGGTGGCGTCGGCGTCGGCCCGCAGCTCCAGGCGGAGTTGCTCCTTCGCGTCGAGGCCTCCGTTGCGGGTGGCGGAGAGGTTGAGGGTGCCGTCCGGGCCGATGACGCCGCCGTCGATTGGGAGGTCGAGGGATGGGCGGCCGGTGGCGAGTGGCAGGTCGTGGTACCGGGCGGTGACCCTGGTGCCGGGGGTGCCGGTGATCGTGGCGTAGGCGGTGACGACGTAGGTGCACGGGCCCTGGAGCGCGGCCGTGTCCTTGGCGAGCTTGATCAGCGTGTACTCGCCGGCGGGGAGTCGGTCGGACGCGGGTACGGACTCGGTGATGACCTTCGTGGCGGGCACGGGCGGTTCCTCCTTGACGGCTGGCGTCGGCGCCGTCGGCTTGGTGGGGGCGGTCGGCGTCGGGTCGCTGCCCGGCTTCGTCGCCAGTTGTGCTCGCACGTCGGCGCGGAACTGGGTCATCGAGAAGGAGCCGCCGCCCTCGATCGGGCCGCGGGGGTCGATTTTTCCGGGCTGCCACTCCTTGTGGCCGATGACCGAGCGCTCCGACCAGCCGTGCGCCCGGCATAGGGCGGCCGCCCACAGCACCGCGGCCCGGTACTGGGCGCGGGTGTAGGTGTCCTTGTTGTTGCCGAGGTTGACGATCTCCAGCCCGTAGTAGTGCCGGTTCCCGTCGGTGTTCGCCTCGTTGGCCGGGGGCAGGGCGGTCTCGTTGATGACGGCGCGCAGCACGTCACCGTCGCCGGAGCCAGCGTGGTTCGCACGGCCGGACGATACGAGCGCGACGGTGCCATCGTTGCGGCCGACTCCGTGGCACAGCGGGCCGGGCAGGGCGGAGTGGCCGTTGTAACAGAGGGCCACTGAGGAGTCGTCGCCGGAGCTGACGGTGTGGTGGATCATCACCCCGTGGACCGGGCCCCATGCTCCCTTGTGGTTGCGGTTGTGGGTGCGCCAACTGCGGTGCTCCGAGACCTTCACACCCTCGGTGCGCAGAGCCGCGAGTTGCCGCTCGGCGGACAGCGGAGTGGCCACGGTCAGTTCTCCCTGATCGGGACGGGGCTGACACGGGGCACCTGCAGCCGGTCCCACGCCACCTCGTCGGGAATGCCGCTGACGTCACCGCCCTCCTTGGGGCGAAGGGTGTGCTGGAAGGCGGCGAAGGCCCGCTTGTGTCCGTTCGTCCAGTCCGGCCCGGCAGGCTGGGTGGTGGTCCAGTGGCCTTCCTGGACGAGGCGGCGGGCCATGGCGTGGACGATCTGGCTGTGGCGGCCGCCGTGGAAGTAGTGGGCGCCGGGGTACGGCTCGTACGCGCTGGTGGCGTCAGTCGCCGTTGTGGGCTCCGGTGCGCCGGAGGCCGCCGAGGTACGGGCGGGCGTCTCCTCCGGCGTGCTGGCGCTGGGGGTGTCAGGGGAGTCGGTGGTGTCGGGCTTGCTGAGGCGGCTCATCGGGTTCTCCAGGAGTCGAGGCGGGGCTGGATGACGTCGGCCTGGTCGCGGATGGCCAGGTACGTGGAGAGGCGGAGCCGGCCGTCGCCGTGGTCTCCCCACGCGGCGCCATGGGAGTTTCTGAAGCGCAGGATCGTGTGCTCCGGCATGAGGGTGCCGTCGTTGAGGGCGACGGCTTCAAGGGCGGTGACGCACACCTCGTGGCCGCCCTCCAATGGCGAGTCCGCCCAGGCAGGGTCAGCGTCAATGAACCCATCCAGGTCAGGGTCGGAGAACGCGGCGTGCCACGGCATTCCGAGGAGCACCGGGCCGGTCTGCAGGAGCGTGCACACCTCCTCGGCGGTGGTGGCGTGCCCGTACTGGTCGATCAGCCCGCGTGCGCGCATGACCTTGGCGACGCCGAGCCCGGACGAGCCAACGTCCTGGTCAGGCCAGGCGAGTTCGGACCACTGGTCACAGGTCGTGGCGTCGGCGTACAGGCCGATCGCGAAATGCTGCGCCATCGCCGGGTCCGCCAGGTTCAGGGCGGCGGCGTGCGCCTGCTCGGGGGTGAGAAGGACCGACAGGAGGGCGGTGGCCGCGTTCCCGGTACAGGAGGCCAGTGCGTCGGCATCCGACTCGAGACCGTAGGCCTCTGCGGTGTGGATGCCCTGGGAGAGGAGCCGTGTCTGGTCGAGGACGGGCAGGCGGGGTTCCCACGCGGTGGCGCGTAGGGGTTGCCCGTCGTACGGGCGCCGGTAGGCGAGACTCCGCGAGTCCAAGGCCATGTGGCGGCCGAGGTGCCCGGCCGGGGTGTACTCGCGGACGTAGGTGTCCGGCAACGCCTGCTCCTGCACTCCCCGCGCCCGAGCTGACTGATTGGCGTGCTGCGCCGGCCGGGGCCGGGTGGCAGTCCCTCGGGTGTGAAGCGCGGGCGGAGGGTCGCCCTACGGATCAGCGTACGGGTGTGCGGGCCGGGCACTCCCCCTGGTCGGCGGTCAGTCGGTGAAGAACTGGTAGCCGTTCAGGCTGATGTAGCCGCTGCCGGTGGAGAGGTAGGTGACGGCCCCGGGGGTGATGTTGGTGAGGGTGATAGTGCCGTTCGTGTTGATGTTGATGGAGAGGGAGCCGCCGGAGGAGCCGCCGACGAAAATGTTCTGCTGGACCTGGGTGACGGGGCGGTAGCCGACGGGGAGGGTTGCAACGATCTCGCCGCTGGGGATGGTGGTGGAGGCGGTGCGGTTGATGAGGTCGCGGATGACGACGCTGCCGTCAGGCATACGCCGGTAGCGTCCGATGCCGTAGGCGCCGCCGTATCCGGCCCAACCGGTTCCGGTGCTGAGGGTGGACCAGGTGGCGTCCTTGGTGATCTGCCCGGAGACGGTGGCGTTGGCTATGCCGAGAGTGCCACCAACTGTGGCATTACTGGTGGTGGTGACGGTGGCTGCGTTGACTGATCCCGCCGTGGTGAAGCTGGCCCCGGTGACGGATCCGGTGGCGGTGACTGCCCCGCCTGCGGTGACGACGAACTGGTTGACGAGGTTGACCTGGGCTCTGATGAGGTGTCCGGTATGGCCGGTCTGCGCAGCTAGGTGGAAGGCTGGCGCCGATGAGACGGGTGGCTCGATGACGAAGCGGCCTTCGTCGAACACAAAGAGGCCTTGGCTGATCTGGAGAATGGTGTTCGTGGCGGAGTTGGCGGTGTCGATCCAGGCCAGGGTGGCCTTGTCGGGGGCGAGGTTGATATAGCCGCCGAGGATGGTGTTCTGGTCGGATTCGCGGAAACGCCCGGTGCGCCACCCGTTGATGGCTCCGTCGGCTCCGGAGCGGGTGGCCCACCGCCAGTCGGTGACAGCTCCGTCGGTGAAGGGCCCGGAGGACAGGACGAGGCCGGGGCGGGTGGAGTCACCCATGCCGTTGATCTCTCCGGCGATGACCCCGGTGTCGTTGAGCCAGACGACGGCGGGCTGAGGCTTACTGGGGTCGATGGCGATCCGCCAACCAGTGGAGGCTGTCGTCAGGACGGTTCCACTCTCGATGTCGACGAGGCCGCCCGCACCATCATCGGAGTGGAATTCGGCGCCGTTGATGACGCCACCAGTGATGGTCTTGCCGGTGATCGCGTCGGCTTTCAGAGCAGTGGCGTCTACGGACCCGGCGGCGAGCTTCGCTGTGGTGATGGTGTTCGCCGCGATCTTGTCAGCAGTCACGGCCAGCGCGTCGAGCTTCGCTGTGGTGACGGCCCCGGCGGCGATCTTCGAGGCGTTGACAGCCTCCGCGTCAAGCTGCGCGGTCTGCACGGCGCCGGCGACGAGCTTCGACGTGGAGACGCTTCCCGCCGCCAGGTACGCGGCGGTCACCACACCAGTACGCAGGGCCTCGACTGACACTGTGTCGACCTGCATGATGCCTGCGTTGTCGCGGCGCGTGTAGTTGAGCAGCAGGTACGGGGTGATGAACCGGACCTGGCTGTGGAGCGGTTCGGGTGCCAAGGGGTCCGGGGCCGGGCCGCCGCCGACGCTGGTGGCCGGGGCGCCGCGACCTTGGATGAATCCGGTGTACACGGTCCACCCGTCGGCGGCGGCCACCGCCTGGAGCCTGGCTACGGGGTAGTACTGGGAGTCGACGCTGTCCGCACCGGCCCGGTTGACCATGGTGGTCCTGTCTGCGGCAAATCCAATGAGGCCGAGGTAGCAGGTGTCGGGGCCGGCGGCCGGCTCGGGGCTGGCCCGGATGCGCACGGAGATGCGGTACATGGTGGAGGGGTCGTGCGGGATGAGGGTGGTGCCGCGTACCCCAACGTATCCGGCGGCCTGCCCGACACTGCCGCCGCCGACTGAGGCGTCGGTGACGGTTTGGTGTGACCAGGTGGCTCCGGTTTCCTGGGCGACGAGGGTCCACGCTGCGGGGTCGTCCATCGTGTCGACCCACCGCTGGGACACGGTGTCGGCGAGGACCGGGGCGAGCGCGTCGGGGGTGACGGCGGCGGCGGCGACCTTGGCGGCGGTGACCGCGTCGTCGGCGAGCTTGACGGTGGTGACGATGCCGTCGAGGAGTTCGGTGGCGACCACGGGTGTCGGCCCGTGCGGTCCGGTTGGGGTGGAGGGCGGGGAGGCGGTGCCGGATGTGCTGCGGGCGAGGAGCCGTACGTACACCGGGTCGTCGGTCGCGACGATGACCGTGGCGCCCTGGGCGGTTTCGATCGTTGAGTGCAGCGTGCCAGCGAACGGGACGAATCCGGGGTCCGTCGAGGCGTGGACTTCCACGCGGGACCAGTCCAGGGGCAGTACCTGGCCGTCGGTGAACTGGCCGTCCCATGAGGCGGCGACCCCTCCGAGGACGGAGGTGACGATCGGTGCTGACGGTTGTGGCGGGGGCGGGCCGTTGACGATGGTGACTGCGGTGGTGCCGTCGCCCTGCTGTCCGACGATGCCGCGCAGGGAACCGGTGCCGTCGCGGACCAGGAGTGCGGCGTCGTCTATCGAGGCGGACTTGAGGCGGGACTGTGCCTCGACCTTTGCCAGGCGGCGTCCGATGTCGGCGAGGATACGCCCGATGTCGACGGTCATGAGGTGACGCCTCCGTACTGGTAGGAGTCGGCGGGTTGGAGGTCGATGACGGCGCGGGGCCCGCCGTTGGCGTGGGGCTGGGTCCGCCAGCCGGTGATGCGCCGCCAGCCGACGTAGCTGGTCCAGGCGTTGTTGACGCGGGTGTACACGTCGTCGCCGACCTGCCAGGAGCCGAACGGGGCGGCGGGGGTGTTGCGGATGGTGATCTGGTCGACGGAGCCGAGGTTCTGCCGGCGGGTCCGTTCAGCAGCGGCGCGGGAGGCGAGGATGTCGCGCCCTTTGACGTCGGGGATGTCGATGAGGTGCTCCAGGCGGAGCCGACCGTTGCGCACGGCGGAGATCTCGGAGGGTTTCGCGGAGCCGTCGCCTTCGCCGGTGGCGATGACGACCTGGGCGTAGTCGTCGGCGGCCATCGTGACCGGGGGGTCCTCGATGATGTTCACGCCGGAGCTGAAGGTGATGTCGGTGCGGCGGGCCCCAAGGCGCGGCCAGCCGAGGCGCACGCGGCGGACGGGTGCGGTCTTGGCCGGGTTCCAGGCCACAGAGCAGGTGTAGTCGGGGGTGGCCTCACCGGAGACGAGGTTGTCGGCGGCCTCCCCAAGGACCGGTTTCTCCCAGAAAGGTGAGGCGAGCGGCTCGGCGGGGGTGCCGACCTTCGCCGTCGACGTGGTCGAGTCAACGGTGACTCCGAGATCACCGTCGGGGATGGACTGCGCGTACGCCCAGATGTCCCGGATCACGGTGCACGGGTCGGCGTACACGTACGGCCCGCGGCCCCCATAGTTTCCGTCGAGATCCCGGCGCTTCTGCAGGTACGACGACCACGAGGCGGCCTCCAGGGAGAGGCGGTCGCCCTGCATCTCCAGGTGCCACACCAGGCCGCCCCACCGGAGTTCCCCGTCCTCCTCGACGTAGATGAGGGTGGTGCCGGGGTCGATGAGGGTGGGGTGCTGAGACAGCAGACGGGGCGACAGGGTCCCGGAGAGGGAGCCGGGCCCGTTGAGTTCGGGCCCGTACTCCAGATCGCTCAGCGGCAGGGCCGTGGACAGCCACTCCCCCGTCAGCGCGTGCTGCGTGAGGACCCGGCCCGGGGTTGTGGTCATCGGGGCCCCTCGTAGAACTCGACCTCGTACACGAAGGTCGAGGACCCGTCGACGCTGATCCGGCCGGTATTGCCGGAGTACCCGGCGGCCTGGGGGCGCAGGAGCTGGGTGGTGCCCCGGTAGGCGTCGGGAATGGTGATGGTGTCGGCGATGCCTACGTTGATGCGGCGGATCGCGGTTCCCTGGTTGTCGTCCACGGACACCGCCTGGACGACGAGGAGGGAGGACCCGAAGACGGCGCGGACCGCACCGTAGAAGTTCGCGGTGGAGACGCGGACGCTGTACATGTCGATGCGGACCAGGGCCTTGCTGGCCCATGTCGGGACGGCCAGGCTCCAGCCGGCCTCGGTGGTGAAGTACCCCCAGCTGCTGGCACTGCCAGTGATCTCGGTAGAGGCCGAGGACGGAGAGTGCGGGAACATCTGCCGGTCACGGCGAGGGTTCGCGATCGTCCGCAGATCCTTGATCATGGCGTCGGTGATCGTGGACGTGGACGCAGGGATGTCGATCCGGGCCAAGGGGATACCGGTGCGCCCGTCGGGGATCGTCGTGGCGCTGGAGGACACGTTCGAGATGATCTGGAAGTAGTTGATGTTGTCGACTTCGGGGTTGAGGGTGCCTTCGTACTGAGGGTCCTCCACCCGGAGGATCAGCATGTCGGAGCGCGGCGATCCGCCGGTGGAGGCGACGGTCACGGTGTCGGTGCCCTGGTTGCGTACGGCGTAGCTGCCCTGGAAAGCGTTGACCCGGCCGCGGACGACACCGGACCCGCTGGCGACCTGGACGCTGCCGCCGGGGGTGCCGAGTTGGGTGACCTTGAGGTCGGTGCCCTGGGTGATGCCCTCGGCGCCGCGGGCGAGGTCCTGGACCATGGCGCGGAACTGCTCTGCGGAGTGGGTGGCGCCGTCGGTGAGGATCGGCACTGGGTACAGCGGCATGGTGTGCTCCTCAGAGGGCGGTGTAGGCGTCGCGCCAGGTCAGGCGGAGACGGGACGTGTTGGTGGCGTCGAAGCCGGTCCACCGGAACTCGGACTGGCCCGGGGGCAGGCTGAAGAGGTCGATGCGGGAGGTGGGGGTGAGCAGCGTGGAGGCGTTGCCGCCGTTCTCCCGGGTGACGGTTCGGTAGCCGGGTCGGGTGTCGATCTCCACCCACTGGCCCGCGGTCAGGTTGAGGGTGGGGAGGTCGAGGCGGCGGCCGGACGTGGAGTGGATGACGGACACGTTGGCGACGGGCCCGGTGATGCGGATGACGGGCCAGGCGTGCCCGGTCCCCGCGTTGATGGCCCACCCGGGACGGTCGGCGGCGGTGGTGCCTGACTGGACGAAGATCGGGGCGACGATCGGGGCCGCGAACCCGCCGCCGGTGAGCCAGCCGAGGGGGATCTCGGTGGTGGTCTCCTCGTCGGCGTAGAAGCCGGGGTCGGTGGCGATGAACTCGATGTCCAGGGGCACGTAGCCGTGGATGACCTGCCGGTACTCGGGGTCGACTCGGCGCAGCCGGCCGTCCAGGCGCTTCACTGAACGGCCGGGGCGCAGGATCCGCAGCGGCATCGTTACCCCGCCGGCCAGCCGGACCGCGGGGTCGTCGGCGTCGGCCTGGAGGGCGGCTACGACGTCGTGGCAGGCGGCAGGGTCGCCGGGGATACGGATCGCGGCGTCGATCTGCACCTGCCGGGCCCCGTAGTAGTCCGGACCGGCGAACACTCCGTCCATGGACGGCTGGTCAACGTCGTTGTCCCGGACCGGGGGCCGGCCGAGGCCGGTAGTCTCCAGGACCTGGATAGAGGTTCCGGCGCCCATGAGGAATCCGCCCAGGTCGTACTGCCAGTCCGTCAGCTCAAGCGGCGGCACGGGCGCTCACCCCTCCCCTGCGCGCCCTGCGGACGCTGCGCCCGACCTGGGCGCCGATGTCCGAGGCGGATGCCCCGGTGCGGACGGTGTGGACGGTGACGTTGGTGTCGCCGCCCTCGCGGACGATGACCATGGGGCGGCTGCTGGTGGCGTCGGTGAGGCCGACTCCGAAGCGGGAGGCCACGTCTCGGAGGACGTTCGTGGCCGGGCCGCGCTTCGCGGCTCCGAGGGGGATGTACGCCTCGCCGCCGGTGGACGGTTCAGCGAAGGTCACCGCGCCGCCGCGGGTGGAGTAGATGCCCTCCCGGATCCCGCCGTTCTCGTAGCTGAGCCCCTTGTTGGCGCGGGCCAGGTCGGCGATGAACTTTGCCGCGCGGGCGCCGAGGGACGACTTGATCTGGGCCTGGGCCTTCGTGGCGGTGGCGATGATGGCGTCCTCGCCGAGCCCGGTGGCATCGGAGACGGTGTGGATGCCCGTCTTGCTGGTCTTGATCGCGGCGATGATCGCGATGAGCTGGTCGACCTCGTCGCCGGTGAGGGCGGTGTTGGCCTTCTTCGCCGCGGTGTTCGCCTTGCCGGCCTTCTTGGTGTCGGCAACGGCGGAGGCGGCAAGCTGCTGGGCTGCGGTGTCGCCCTGGGCGGCGAGCTGCTTGGCGAGGTCCCCGTACCCGCGGGCCGCGAGGGTGGCGAGATTGCGAGTGAACGCGGAGTCGGCGCCGGTGGCCTTGTCGAGCTGCCGGGTGTAGTCCGTGAGGCTGGCCTTGGCCGTCGCGGACAGGCCACGGAGGGCGGCCGCCATCTCGTTGATGTACTTCGTCGACCCGTTCGCCATCTTCTTCGCGAGGGCCACACCGTCCTTGCCCATAGCGGCCAGGGCGTCTGCGACGTCACCACCAACCCGGTCGGCGACCTTCTCGAGGTCCTTGTTCCAGACCCGGGTGGCCTTCGAGTTGGCCTTGAGCTGCTTCTCAACTGCGGCCAGGGAGAAGTATTCGACGTCTTTGGTGGTGGTCTTGCCGTTCTTGCCCTTGACCTTCACCTTCTTCGTCTTGTGCCCGGCCTGCCCTGCGTCCGTGGGCGAGTACAGGGACCCGCTGGCGGGGTCGTACCGCCAGTCGGTGACGTTCCCGTCCGCGTTCCACTGGATCGCTGCGGGGTCGCCTCCGAGGCGGCGCACGATCTCCTCGGTGATGGCCCGGGACCGGGGGCGCTTCGACGGAGAGAACGGGACGTACCCTTCCCCGCCGGTCTCCGGCTCGGCCCACACCCGCATTGCGCCGGCAGGGGCAATCTGGGCGACGTGGTTCTCGGACCCGTCGGCGAAGTGCCGGGTGGCGCGGCCGCGGATACCGCCGTCGGCGTAGTAGTCGACGATCCCGCCGTCGGCTTCCCGGAGCTGGGATCCGTGCGCGCCCTCACGCCGGGCGGTGGAGCCGGTGACGCGGTAGTTCGTGGTGATGGTGATCGTCTTGTCGGAGAGGCTGTCGCGGGCGTACTTGACCTGCTGCAGACCGGACAGGGCGCTACCGGTGCGGGCGGTGACCTGGACGCTGCCGTCGGGCAGTGTCTTCGTCTTGTAGCCGAGTTCGTCGAGCAGTGCGCGGGCGTCAGCGGTGAGGGCCTTCACGGTGACGGATTTGTTGCCGGGGGTGGCCTTGATCTTCGCGATGACGGCGTCGAGACCGGCGATGGCGTCCTCGCGCCGCATCTCGATCGTGCTGACCTTCTTCTCCGGGATGGTCAGCACGGTGGCGGCGAGGGCCTGGGCCTGGGCCTTGGTGAGGCCCATCGCCTGGCCGGACTTGATGATGGCCTGCTCGCCGCGTTCGTAGATCCCGTTCGCGTACTCCCACGACTTTCCGGAGTCGAGGGCGGCGGTTGCTGCTTCGTCGGTCTTCGCCCCAAGGTCCTGGAGAGCAGTCGCTGCGGCCTGGGCCTTCGGGGAGTTCAGGTCGAGCTCGCCGTTGACCATCTTGAGGGCCCCGGCGTTCTCCTTCGCCGCTTTCGCGGCGGCGTCGATGCTGGCCTCGAATCCGATCATCCCGCCGAGCGCGGCCCGGTTCGTCTCGTTCAAAGCGACGATCGACTGGCGTAGACCGTCGGTGCTTGCCTTTTGCGCGTCCAGCTTCGTCTGCACCGCCTGCGCCTGCTGGCCGAACAGGCCCATGCCGTCGGCGGCAAGTTGCTGCTCGAACGCTGCGGCAGCCAGCGCCTCCTTGTACTCGGTGAGCCGATCCTTCATTCCGGCCGTCGGCTTCCCCGCCGCCTCCATCATCGCCTTGACGCGGGCCAGCCCGGCCGCCGCAAGGTCGGCCTTGCCGCCGGTGACGAGGGAAGCGAGGCTCTTGTCGAACGCCTCGAACTCCTTCTTCGACTCCTTCAGGTTGACCGGGCTCTTCTCGAAGGCCGCGAAGAAGTCGGCACCCTTACCTTTCGAACCCATCACGCTGAGGGTGTCGACCAGGCCGGACAGGTCCTTGCCGAAAACGCGGGACATCTCGCCGGCCACGCGGCCTGAATCGGCGAAGCGGGCCAGGCTGCTCGTCATCTTGTCGACATCCGGCGGCGCGTCGCGGACCTTGTCGGTCAGCATGTCGAGGCCGATCGCCACGACGCCGAGAACACCGAGGGCAACGGCAGCCTTCTGGAGCCCCGACATGCCCTGGATGACGCCGCCGATCGCCGGGCGGACCCCACCGAACATCATGGCGCGGCCGAACGCGGTGACGTTGGCGAGCGCGGCCCCGCCTGCGACGGCGCCCATGGCGGCCATGCCGAGCGTCACGAGTTTCATGACCGCGTACAGCTGGATGAACGTGGACAGGGCCTCGGGGGGGATGGCGTTGACGAGCTGGGCGAGGGCGTTGACGGCGGTAAGGACGCTGACGCCCATGTCGGAGGCTGCGACCAGCAGGGTCATGACGGCCTTCGCGAGGTTCATCAGCGTTTCACCGACAAGGGGCCCGTGCTCGCGGGCGTAGGCCATGAACTCACGGAGGTCGGCACCAATCTCGCCGGTGTTGAGGGCCTGGATGAAGCCCGTCAGGTGGGTGGTGCCGCGGGCCAGGGCCCCGGTGGCGAAGGCCGTGAAGGATTTGATGAACCGGTCGAAGCCGGGGGTGGTCATGCCGCCGGCGGCGACGTTGAGGAGCCGGTCGAGCTCCCGGGAGGTGCCCTTGACGAGGCCGGTGGTGTGCGGGAGGAGCGCACGGAAGAGGCCCATGGATTTGGTGACGACGGGCATGGTGTCGCCGGCCAGAGCGTTCGACCAGTCTTTGTACTCGTCCTTGAGGACGGCCAGGGCGGCGGCGGATTCCCGGGCGGCGGGGGGCATGTCGGCCAGGGTCCGCAGGTACTCCGCCTCGGCCTTGGCGGCCTCTTCGGAGGACTTGCCGTGCTCGTCGACCGCGTCCTGGTATTTCGTCTCGGCCTCGGACGCTTCGGCGAGCGCGGCGATCTGACCGCCTACCGCTAGGCCGAACGCTCCGATCGCGGCCCCGGATGCGGCGAGCCCGGCGGCGATCGGGGCGGTGGCTGCGGCAATGGGGATGAGGGCGGTACCGAGGGCGACCGCGGCGACCATGAGGTTCCGCATGTTGCCGGTCGTGCCACTGCTGGTGGTGCTGACCGTGCCGAGGGACCCGCTCAGCCCTCCAAGGCGCCCGGTGACGCGTGTGAGGGTGCCGTCGAGGTCGTCCATGTCGCCGCGCAGGGTCCGGGTGTTCCCGGACAGGGCGGTCAGGTTGCCGTTGGCGGTGTTCGCCCCGTCGCCGAGACTGCGCAGCCCGGTCGCGGCGAGGATGGCCCGGCTGCCGAGCTCCTCGAGCGCCTCGGCAGCGGCGGCGGCACGGGCGCGCAGCGTGCGGAGGGCGCGGGAGGCGTCGCGGGCTTCCTGCTGGACGGTGTTCAGGGCGGCCGCGGTGGTGGCGGACTGTGCGGCAAGTGCGGCCAGGGCTGTGTCCGCGCTGTCGGCCCGGTCGCGCAGGTCGCCGATGGCGGTGGCGGCGGTCACCATCTGACTGCTGTCGCCGGTGAAGGTCGCGGTGATGTCGACGGGGCTCTGGGCGCGCAGGTTGGCGAGGGCAGCAGTGACGGCCGCAATCCCGAGCCCGGTGTCGTCGTCGAGGGTGGCCCGCAGGCCGATGGGGCTGAGCCCTGCCAGGGTGGCGAGTGATGCCCGTACTGACGCGGTGCCGGTAGCGGTCTGGTCGTCGAGCTCAGCACGGATGCTGACCTCGTTGGCCATGGCCCGGATCTGGGCGTCCGCGGACGCCAGGTCCCGTTCCAGCTTCCGCATGTCCTTTGCAGCGGACTTGGCCTGGGCTCCCATCGCGAGGAGCCGGGCGGTTGCCGCTTCGGAGGCGGTGCCGAGCTTCTTGACGGCCTTCCCGGTGGCGGTTGATACGGTGCCGAGCTGGGTGACCTCGCTCTGGGCGTCGCGGGCGGCGTCGGCCAGGTCGCGGGCGTCGGCGGCCGCCGTCTTGAGCTTGCGGGAAAGGTTGTTGCCCTGCCCGCGCAAGGACACGTCGAGATTCCAGTGGGCCACCGGCCGCCCTCCTCTCGTCTTCGTTGTCAGCCGCCGTGCCGGCGGCGGTGTGCTTTCTGCTCTCGTTCGGCTTCGATCGCCGCGGCGGTCGCTGCGGGGATCAGTGCGACCTTGAGTCCGTGGGTGTCGTCGCCCTTGTCGCGGGACAGTTCGGC
The DNA here is from genome assembly GCF_002551245.1 of Streptomyces sp. rh34. Lineage (GTDB taxonomy): Bacteria > Actinomycetota > Actinomycetes > Streptomycetales > Streptomycetaceae > Streptomyces. The sequence goes on along the minus strand of NZ_NTGZ01000004.1, from coordinate 29,217 downwards.
CTGCTTGTCGGCGATGACCTGGCAGCCGATGCACAGCTGCACGGTGGCCGCCCAGGCGTCCTCTTCGTCGGGGCCGCCGTGGTCCCAGTCGTCGTGCCGGGTCCGGCACTGCGGGCACACCGTGGAGAGGTACTCCTGGTAGGCCAGTGCCTTCTCCCGGTCGCGTGCCGTCCACGTGCCGTCGCCTGCACCCCGGAACTGGGAGTGCGGGATACCCCACCGGTCGCAGAGGGCCAGTTCGACACGAAAGGCTTCATCGGCGATCAGCCTTTTCCCAGGTCCATGCGCTCTTCGCGCTGCACCCCGAAGGCCGTGTTCAGGAGCGATTCGGCTTCCGCCTTCGACCAGTCATCGAGGAACGTCTGCGCGTCCTCCTCGGTGATCCCGTCGAGGGAGGCGGCGGCGATGAGCACGGGACCGAGGGTGTCGAGGTTGAAGTCGTAGCCGTCCTCGGCCTGCTCCTCCGTCGGCCGGTGCGCGGCGAGAAGCTCCTTGTACGTCTTGCGGTCCAGTGCCTGGAAGCGGAGCGGGATCGACACGGCGTCGAGGGCTGCCTGCGCGTCGGCAAGGGCGGCGGCGGCCACCCGGTGGGCGGCCTGGGCGGCTTCGTCCTCCGGGCTGCGCTCCGCCTCCCCCTTGGCCTCCAGCTCGGCGGCCCGGGCGGCGTACACGGCCTGCTTCGCCCCGTCGTCGTCGCAGATCGTCAGCTTCAGGACGGGGCGGGCGCGGGCCAGGAGCCGCTCCCGAGTCGCGGCCCAGTGCGCATCCTGCGCTACGGCGGCAGCGGGAGGCTTGGGTGCGGCGGTCTTTCGTGCGGTGGTCATGAGGAGGGTCCTCCGTCAGGGGAAGGGGACCCGGCCGGGCGCCAACGGGCGCCCCTTCCCGAAACGCTGTCGGGCCCGGCCGGGAGCTGAGAGGGGGTCAGGCAGCCGGGACGGTGGCGTTGAGCAGCGGCCGGTCGGTGATGGAAAACCGGACGGCGATCTTCGCGGCCTCGTTGTCGGCGGTGATCGTCGCGGAGTTCGACGCGACGCGTACCGGATAGACGTCCATGCCTGCGGTGCTGGCGGCCTTGCCCTTGCGGCAGATGATGATGAAGCCGGTGGTGCCCTTGGCGAGGGCGGTTTCGATGTCGTCGGTGGTGTCGTCCTCGTAAAACGTCAGGGAGCTGTCGGCTGCGCTGTCGTCGCCGGGGATCTTCGCCACGAACGTGGAGTCCATGTCGGGGGTGTCGATCTCTTGGTTCTCGATGGAGAACCCGTCGACGGCGGCGATGGCCTTGGTGTAGTCCTCGGCTCCGGTGACTTCGACGAGCGTCGGCATGTATCCGGTGTCGGCGATCGTGTCGGCGAAGAGAATCTTCGTGACGCCCTTGCGGTTAAACCTGGCCATGGTGGGCCCCTTGTCCCGGGGCTGTGCCTGCTGGCGTGTGGCCCCTGAATGCGATGCGGTGTGGGAGTCGGCCACGAGTGGCACGTCCGCGAAGGGGCCGCCGCGGTGCGGTGAAACGCCTGATCAGATGTCAGGCGGGGGTCAGGTCGAACCTGAACCTCTGCACGTAACTCATGATGGCATCGGCTGGATCATTCGTTCCCCCCGCTTCAACGTCGAGGGACCGGGCGGTGACTTTCACGCCGGGGATGGTGAGGGTGCGCAGCCACAATCCGGTTGCCGGGTCGCGCCCGAGGAAAGCCTTGCGCGCCTTGTCGGCCATCCACTCCGCCTGGTCAGCGACACCCCGCGAGTCTGGCTTCGACGGGTCCGGTCCGGACACCGAGGTCACCTGGTAGACGAGCGAGGCGTCCTCGTGTTCGTCGGCCAGCGGTGCACCGGACAGTTCGGCGGGCATGGCGTACAGCAGGAAGTACGGGGGTGGGATGTTGGGCGGCTTGCTGCCCCGGCCGACCGGCAGGCTGGTGGCGGAGGCGAGGAGCGCTGACAGGGCCATGGTGACGGGAAGGCGGTCGATCATCCCAGCACCTCCTGAACGGCGCCGAGCATCTGTTCACGCAGGACGGCTTCCATGCGGGGTACGGCGGGCCCGACGTGGGGGTACGGCGGCTGGTAGAAGTGCCGGCCGATGCTGTCGGTCATGTCCCAGAAGCCGTACTCCAGGCGGCGGCCCTGGGGGGCGTTGGTGCCGATGGTGCACTGTGCTCCGTGCGGGATGGCCCGGCCGACGACTTCCCACGAGGACCGGTATTTGCCGGTGATGACGTTGGGGCCGGGGCGGCCGGTGGCGTTGGCACGGATCATGCCGCGCCCGAGTTCGGCGGTGTGCACCACGCGGCGGGCGATGGCGTCGCCGAGGCTGTCGGCGGCGGCGTCGAGCCGGTCGGCCATCTCATCGGGCGTCACATGCCACCATCCACGCCGGCCGGGATGGTGTTCTGGTCCAGCGGTGTTTTGCGGACGACCTCGACAGTGCTGGCCATTCCCGGTCCGGCGCACGTCCAGGTGCGCCCGAGGAGCGCGGTCCGGGCCGGGTCGTGCACGGCGACGACGGACACAATGGCGCTCTCGGGCGGGGGTGGCGCGGGCAGCGGGGTGAAGAGGAAGTAGGCGAGCTTCTGCTGCTGTGTCCACGGCTGGCTCGCGTCGGGTACAGCGGCCCGCTCAGTGGTACCGCTGGACGGGAAAACCCCACCCGGCCCCTCGTACAGGACGTCGCCTTCGGGGTACTCCAGTTGGCCTGTGTTGGTGTTCAGGACGGGTTCGCCGCTGCCGGGTCGGGTGACGCGGACGGTGTCGATGAGGAGGTTGTTGCCGATCCATCGGGTGACGCCGGCGAGCGCTTGGTCGAGTCCGGCCATCAGGTGCCTGCCTTGCCGAGGGCCATGTCGGCGAGGGTCTGGAGCATGGCGCGGGTGAGTTCGTGGGGGGTGCCGTCGAGATCGTCGCGGTTCAGGGCGGCGCGGCTCAGGGCGGCGGGGTCGATGTTGGCGAGGAACGCTGCGACGGTGTCGCCGGGGTCCTGCTGGTCGCCGACCGCGACGTGCGCGAGGCCGTCGAACTGCACGCCGGTCTGCGGTGCGGCGTAGAGGACGAGGAGCGGGGCGGAGCCGACGCGGTGTTCCAGGTTGTAACCCTGGACGGACTTGCTGATGTCGGTGCCGTCGACTGCGACGGAACCCATGACGCCGTCGGCGGTGATACGGACGTGACGGGGCTCATCGGCCATGCTCGGGGCGGTCATACGCTCACCGTCCCGGAGAAGGCTGGATGACGTCATGAACGCAGATGCCGTTCTGCGGTCGACCACAGCAGCGAACGGCATCCGAGCTGACATCTGTAGAGCCCGCCCCCTCATAGGTGGCTTCGAAGATGTCCGGCTTGCAGGGGTAGAACTCGCCTGCCACTCCCTTGATGATCCAGTCGCCGGGCTCGGCCCGCATGGTGCCTTCGAGGGTGTCAATCTCGATGACGATCGCTCCACCGGTGTAGTTCTGCTCAGGATGGGCGGCCACTCGGCCCCCGCACCAAGAGGCGACTTCGTCGGGAGCGACGCCGTTGGTGAGGTGTACGGCCTCAATCTCGACGGGCTTCTTGCGGAACTTCTCAGGGCTGATCATGCGAGGGCTCCTAGGGCGTTGGGGCGGTCGAAGTGCGGGAGGAATTCGCGCTGGCAGTTCGGGTGCGCGCTGGGGTGAGCGAGAGCGTCGTCGATGCTGCGGTAGGTGCCGTCGGCAAGATCGGAGTCGTCGTGGCTCTGCCAGCCACAGCCGTTCCCATCACGGACCTGGACGCGGGTGCAGCCGAGCTGCTCGTACGCCGTGGTGACCGCCCCGGCGTTGGCGGTGGTGACGGCCTGCCAGGACAAGGCGGCCCCCGCCCACGTCTCCACGGGGTGCCGGGCGTCGTTGACGTATATGACGGTGTTGAGGGGGTGCTGCTGGCGCAGAGCGTCCGGGTCGAAGCTCCCGGCGTCAAACTGGGTGACCCTCGCGCGGGCGGCGTCCTGGGCGGCGCGGAGGAAGGCTTGTCCCCGGCGGATGGCTTCCTGGAGGCGGCCCATGAGGTCGGCGTAATACTGGGCGGTCAGGGTGGTGACGGTGCTCTGGTGCCGGCGGGTCCAGGACCAGGAGCGGTGGGGGCGGTCGGCCCGGTCGAGCATGGCGAGGGACCCGTCGCGGTACGCGGTGGGGAGGTCGGTGGCGGCCCAGCGTTCGATGAACGCCCCGGTGTCCCGGCTGAATGCGGCGAGGGCCTGCTGGAAGGTGAGGACGGCGGCGCGGATGCGGGCGGCCGCGGCGCGCCCGGGCCGGATGGAGGCGAGGGCGGTGAGGAGCCGGTTCTGGGCGTCGGTGAGGATCCGCCACGCGCTTGTAAGGCGGCTGACTCCACCGCGGATGAAGTCCAGAAGGCGGGCGCGCAGGGTGCGGCGCCGGGTGGGGGTGCTCATCGGCGGGGCCGTTCGGTGAGGTACATGATGCCGAGCCTGTCCCTGGTGTCGCCGTCGTCCGGATCGTCGGGTGCGGGCGGTTCACCGGATTCGAGGGACAGGATCTGCCGCTCGTACGCGGTGATGTTCGCGCCGAAGTTGACGGAGACGACCCCGGACACGGACACCGAGCCGGGTGAGGCGAGCAGGGCGGCCAGGCGCTCGCGCACCACTTCGAGGGCCACCGCACGGGCGGTGCCGAGGCGGGTGTAGCGGACGGTGAGGTCTATGAGGTCGGTGTCGGCGCCGAGCTGGGAGATCAGCCAGGCCTGTACGGCTGTGTCCACCAGGTCCTCCTGTCAGGGGCGGGGGAAGGGGTGCAGGTGCGGGCCCGGCCTGGCGCCCCACCAGGGGGTCGGGCCCGCACGCCGCTTACTGGCCGCCGGTGCCCTCATCGGCGGCCGTCCGGCCCCGGGCCGGCTTCTTGGCCGCCGTCTTACGGGCGGCCTGCTTGGTGTCCTCGGAGTCGTCGCCCTTGGCGGCCGTTTCGTCCTTGGGCGGGGTGTCGGCGTCGTCCTGGGCGGACGGCGCCTTGCCGTCTTCCCAGCAGTCGGGGTTGGTGACCAGTGCCGCAAGGTGCGGTGCGGGTTCCTCGCCCGGGAGCAGGACGACGGTTCGGTGGCGTTCCGGGTCGCGTACGTACACGGCCTTGCTGAGCTTGGCCATGGCGGTCACGCCCCGAGGACGGTCGCGGAGATGTGGATGTCCGGGACGTACAGAACGGGCATGCCAATCGCAGCGCCGCGGGTGTAGATCTGGACGGGGTTGTCGTCGACCTTGGAGACGACGACGATGCCGGGGGCCTCTTCCCGGACGAGCGCCGGGTTGGTGCCGGACGTGAACTTGGCGGCTTCGCGGGTGACTCCGTACTGGGTCTGTGCCCACTCGGAGGCCGGAACGTTCGGCACCATGATCCACTTGTTGTCCGGGAGGACACGCTGGTAGACGTCGTCGTTCCACACCTGCACGTCGTACGTGACGATCGGCGGGAGCCCGTAGCGGGCTCGGACCGTGTCGACTTCGTTCGGTGCGAGCGTCGCGGTCGGGGTTCCGCCCACGGTGGATGAGCCGTAGTAGGCGGTCCGGTACTCGGCGTTGGACGCGAGGAGTGCCCGAGCCCGACGCGAGGTGATGATCTCGCGCGGGGCGGGGGCGCCGTTGTCGACGAGGTAGTCCATCCACGCCCGCTCGTCGGACAGGGGGGTGGCGGCCGGGTCGTCCCACAGGACTGCCGCGGTCGGCATGTTCAGCGCCGGGACGTTCCAGTCGACGTCCAGGCCCAGGCCGGGGAGGTTGACCGCACCGGTGGCCAGGAGCTGGCCGGCGGCGAGTTCCTGTGCCGTCTTGATGGATTCGACGTGCCGCTCCACGTCGGAGTACAGCAGGTCGATGTACTGCTGGGTGTCCTGGCCGTGGCCGACGTCGAGGAGGATCTGGTCCATCTCGGAGACGGCGAGGGTCTGGCCCAGGGCGGGCAGCATGCCCTCGTTCACGACTCGCTCGGCCTGGCGCTTCGCCATGGCCGTCGGCGCGTCGTACGCCCGGAACTTCGCGGCGTTGACCCGCCGCTTCGCGGACGTCGTCTTGAACCGGACGCCCTGGATCTGCCGCTCGGGCAGCACTTCCTGGGTGAGCCGGTAGTTCGCGGGGGTGTCGATGGAGCGGGCGAACACCGTCAGGTCGGTGTCGTTGGTGTCCTGCAGGAGGAGCTCAAGAGCCTCCATAGTGATCTCCTCCTTCTACCGGTAGTGGATGTTGACGCCGGGCGCCACGGAGGTGACGGTGGCCGGGTCGAGGGCGACGGGGAGCTCTGCGGCGAAGACTTCTCCGTGCCACAGAAGGGCACCGGAAGCCTTCACGGAGGTGGGGTTGAAGCTGATCTCGGAGACCAGGAACCCTGCGAGGTCCTCGCTGCCGTCCACGGCAGCGGACGCGTACGGGGCGTACAGCCCGGACGCGGTGATCTTCCCGAGAGGGATGCCGGACTTCATGACCGTACGACCCTGGAGCAGCGGGTTCGCGGAGACCACGTAGTGGGTGTCCGCGGTGAACTTGCTCAGGTCGAGGGTGATGGTGTTGGTGTCCTGGACTCCTACCAGGGACGCGAGCCACGGCCGGTCGGCTGTGACGCTGTCCGTGTAGGAGGAGGGCTGGAAGTCGTTCACTGCCTTCTCCTCGTGAAAGCGGCGTGCGGTGACAGCTGCACCCCGTGGGGTGTGCGTCCACGAGGAGAGGGCGTGGTCCCAACCCCGACCAGTGGCCGGGAAGTCTGTGGTTATGCGGCGGGCTTGTGGCCGCGCAGGCGGGCCATTTCGCGCCCTCGGTCGCCGGGCTTACCGGTGGGGGTCTGGCGTGCGGGGGGTCCTCCGGCGGGTGCACCGCCGGGGGCCGGGGGGAGCCCCGAGACGGCCGCCGGGTCACTGGGGCGGGCGACTCCGAAGAGCTCACCGCGGCGCCCCTTGAGCGCTTCGGCAGCCTCGGTGATCGCGGTGTCGTCGGCGTCGTCGGGGACACGGAGAAGGGCGACAGCGTCCTCGAGGTCTACACCGGTCGCACCGAGCCCGACGAGGATGGCCCGACGGGTCGCGGCCCGTTCCCGGTCGGCGGCGGCCTTCTCGCGGGCGTCAGCGCGGGCCTCGCGGTCGGCGAGTTCACGTTCCCGCTTCTCCTGCTCGGTGAGCTGGGCTTCCTTGGCCCTGCGGCCTTCCTCGATGAACGCCTTCGCGTCCTCAAGGTTCGTGAACCCGAGGTCGGCGGCAACCTTCTCGAGGGCGGCCCTCGCGCCGGCGCGTTCCCCCTGGGCTTTCTCCTTCGCGGCGAGCGCGGTGAGTTCGTCCTGGGTGAAGGTGCGGGGTGTGGCGGGCGGGCTGGGCTTCGGGGGGTCCTGGGGGTTCGAGTCTCCGGCCGGGGGGGTGCCGCCGTCGTTGTAGAACACGCCGAGGGCGGTCACGCCGGTGTAGGGGTGCATCCACGCCGGCTGGGTGGTGGGGATGCGGTGGTGCTGCGTGGGGCGACGCATAAGCGCAAGTCCTCCCAAACTTGTTCCAGGCCCCGCGCCTTGATCCAAGGAAAGCACGGGTTGCGTCATTCGTTGCCCCCGCTCCCCTGCTGCCCCTGGGTCAGGGGGTCTTCGTCGTCCTCTTCTCCCTCGTTGCCGACTGGGGGAAGGACGGGGGCGGGAGCCTCCTGCTGTTCCGGGGCCTGCCGTCCGAGGAAGTCGGCGACCTCTTCCGCGTTGCCGAGGGCGTCGGCGAGGAACCGGGCCTGCTCGAACTGACGGGACTGAATCTGCTCGATCTCCCTCTCGACGTCGTCGATGGGGAAACCGGCGTCGGTGAGCATCCGCACCCCCGTCTCGAGAGACAGAACACCCTTCTCTACCCCGTTGGCGACCTGCTCGAGGACAGCGGCCTTGTCGGTCGGCGTGTACGGGCCGCGGACCAGTTCGGCGTCCTGCGGTGTGACGCCCACCCAGTCGGGGTGCTGCCCTGCGATGTACAGGCGTTGGGCGAACTTGAGGACGAGGGCTTCTTTGTGTTCGCGGGCCAGGCGCATGCTGCCGATGAGGGAGTCGAGGGGGCCGAGGCTGATCTGCATGGCGAACCCGGACGGCACCTCGGACGGGCTGAGGGTGCCCAGGGACACCGCAGGCAGGCGCACGATCGTTGACGCCCGGTCCTTGAGGTCGGCGACGTGGTTGCGGAGTTCGGCCAGGGCGTTGGAGGTGTCGACGGCGGTGAGGCGCCCGTTGTCCCCCAGCTTGAAGACCATGCCGGGGCCCGCGGCCAGTTCCTGCCGGGGGTCACTGACGCCGGACACGGCGAGCATCGGCAGCCCGGTGGTTGCGGACGCGCGGGCGGAGTCGGTGTCGGAGCCGGCCAGCTCGTCGAAGACCTGCAACGCCTTCGCGAGGGACGACTGCCCCCAGTGCTCTTCGGCCGGCGGCACCGTGTTGGGGACATGAACGACCGGGATGAAGTCGATAAGGAGGTCGAGGTGGTCGAGGACTTCTCCGTCGGACCGGGTTGCGTAGGTGGCCCCGGCGGCGGGGAGGGAGTCGACGTCGACGGGGCCCTTGATGTCGCCGATGATCCAGGTGGCGTCGGTGAGGTAGCAGGTGAAGTAGGAGGGCTCGTCGTTCCATGCGTACTGGCGGGCGATGGCCCCGGACTCGGGCTCGATGATGTCGCCAGGGGTCAGGGCGGGGCCAACGGGCTCGGTGGCGTCAGCGTCGCTTGGGACGGAGTCGGGAGGCGGGGGCAGGGCTCGGACGGCGCGCGTGCCGGTCTCGTCGACCCCTGCGACGGTGAGGGGCCGAATCCAGTCCAGCTCGTACGTGATGCGCCGCAACCTGGCCTTGAGACCCCGCTTGGGGTCGGCGGGCAGCTCCCATGCGAAGTGGACGCGCCGCGGGTACTCGCCGCCGTCGTCGTCCTCCCCGATCACGGGGAAGTAGAACCCGGGGTCTGTGACCCGCAGCGTCGGCCGGCGCTTCGCCGGGTCCCACGCCATGCGGTACACACCGTCCCCGAGGGCAACGGTCTTGCGTTCGCACTGCTGGAGGCGCATGGGCAGCAGCTCAGCCTTGGCCCAGTCCCGCAACAGGTCCTGGACGCGTTCCGCCATGGCGACAGACGCTGCGTCAGCCTCCCCTGCCGCGGTCTGCTCGGCGCCGGGGACCACAATCTTCTGGTCACGCCCCAGGACGTTCGCGACGAGCGTGTCGATGAACATTGACGGATCGCCGAACTCGCGCCGGTCGCGGGCGGATGCCCCGTCGACGACCTCGGCGATCTCGGCGGCCTGGTTGTGGTCGTACGCGGACAGCAGCTTGTACGCGGCGAGGCGCCGCTCGTCTTCGGCGGGCACCCACATGGCCTGGGCCTCGGGGAATGCCCGCCGGTTGGGCATGCCCATCGCGTCGGAGTACACCGGCTTGTAGTTCAGCCAGCTCCATGCGTGGATGGCGATCTGCCTGAGACCCACCAGAACTCCTCTGTGACAGGCCCCGCGCCATGTGATCAGCGTACGGTCGCGGGGCTCTGGTGCTGCCCCCGGTCAGCGGCGCCCGGTCAGGCGGTGGTCGCTGTACGTACTGGTTCCGACGGACGCTGCGGCCGGGTTGGCGAGCTCGGTGAGTGCGTGGACGAGTGCGTCGAGCCGGTCGGGTGAGTCCATGCCGGGCACCCAGGTGACCATCTGGGTCTCGAGAGATGGGAACTCGGCAAGGTGGTGCACCAGGTTCGTCTCGTACAGCTGGGCAATGGGCTCGGCGCGTAGGCGTTTGCCTTTCTTCGCGGTGACGTCCACCACCCGGGGCATCGGCTGCCCCTTGGTGCGCCCATTCCGCTCGAGCTCGTTCCAGGCCTGGATGACGTTCTGGCGGGCCATGTCGCCGCCGTAGTTCGTTTCGACGGCGATGGCATCGGCTTGCAGTTCAAGGGCGAGGAGGCAGGCTTCACGGCCGCGGGCTTCGGCGCTATGGCTTCCGGTGCGGTCGGCGAGGACGTAGTAGTGGCCGTCGGCGGAACGGCCGGCGGCGACGATCCCGGATTCGTCGTGCCCGGGGGTGTCGCCTCCCGCGGGGTCAAGGGCGACGACGACGCGGGTGAGGTCGACGGCGCGGAACGCAACGGGGTTGATGCGGTTGTCGGTGATCCATGCCCACTGCCAGACGCCGCCTTCGAGGGGGCGGGGCTGCTGTTGGTAGAGGGCCCACCAGACACGTTCACCGACGGCTCGTTTGGTGCGGGCGAGTTCCTCTTCGTCGTACTGCTCGGGCCAGAGGGCTTCGCCGGGTTGCCGGCCGAGGGGGTCGGTGTCGGAGAGAGCGAGGGCGGGGAGGTCGATCAGGGTCCAGTTCTCGGGTTCGGTGTCGAGGATCTGCCCGGAGAGGTCCTTCTCGTGCCAGCGCGTGTTGTGAACCACGAACCCTTCGGCGACGAAATTCTCCGTTCCCTCGACCGCAAGGTCGTATACGGGCAAGGCAGGGCCGGGAGTGATGCTCCTGATCCTCTCGTAGCGCAGATGCTCAGGGGCCGGGTGTGGTGAGCCGATTCGGATCGATCCCCGCCCTTCTGCGTGGGATGGACCGAAGGAGAGACCGATGCTGCAGAGGGTGCTGAGAACCGGCTTCGGGCTCCCGGGAGGCTGCTGCCAACGCGGCCTGTCCACGAAGACGGTGGTCGGCCTGACACCGCAGGTCAGCGCAAGGTCCCGCACGTCATCGAGGAGTTCCTTATTGACCGACCCGATACGCCACACGGGCGCGGTGTCACGCTTCTTCCCCTTGTACTGGAGCCCTCCGTCAGCTTCTGCGTATCCGAACAGGAACGCGCGCCGCAGACTCGGAGACCAGCCCCAAACGCAGTCCGGCACGCGCTTGCCCCTCGCGCCGCTTCCATAACCCATCTGGCGCAGGAGTCGCCCTCCGTCAGCCCACTCGGTCCGCCAGTACCCGAACTTGGTCTCGTAGACCTTGTTCGGCGACCACCCATCCAGCGCTGCGAACAAGCGATCATCCAGGTCCTGCTTCCACTCCTTCTGGCTGCTGCCCTTAGCGCAGGCCACGTAGTAGTTGATCCGGCCGTTGGCTCGTCTGTTCTCCCCAGCCCACCCGTCTCCGAGTAGGTATCCGAGCAACCAGGCGCGTTCTTCATCGACAGGTGACCCGTCCGGTAGGACATCGCTCGCCACGTAGTCGTCCGGAAGTGACTTGGTCGTGATGACGAGGTCACCCACCTCCAAGTCCTCCGCCCTGACCCAGTGGAGGTCCTTCAGCGGATCAGGGCGCACCTTGTCCGAGCGAAGAACGGCGAAGGGGTGCCGTCCGTTCACCCGAAGGGACAGCCGATCCGTCGCGACGTTGAGCGTGGCGTCCTCCCCGGACAGTCGCTGACCCATGACCTTGGCCGTGACAAGCGTCTTCTGATCATCCGCCAGAGACACAACCGTGTCGCCAGGTCGAATCTCAGATATGGGCTTCCAGCGCCCATCTCCCCCCAAAGCTCTCATGGATCCCACTATACAGTTAATGAGGACGATGGAGGCGCCGGGGGCGCGGCGGGTGTAGAACACGGACCGGTACCAGTCCCAGACGCGTTGGCGCTGGGCAGGGCTGTTCGCGTCGTCGGAACCTTTGAACGGGTCGTCGATGACGCCGAGCGAAAATCCCTTGCCGGTCAGCGACCCTCCGACGCCAGCAGTGACCATGCCGCCGCGTACGGATGACCCGCGGGGAGTTTCGAGGTCGAAGCGGTTCGCGGCCCGGGAGGCGGGGTCGAGGCGTACGCCGAGGGTGTTGCCGTGAAGGCGTAGCTGGTCGCGGACCCAGCGCCCGTGGTCGTCGGCGAGCTCGGCACCGTACGAGGCGAGCATGACCCGGGCGGTCGGGTTCCGGCGGAGGTACCAGAGCGGCCCCCACCGGGAGGCGCGCTGGCTGTTGTGGGTGGGGATCATGGCTCGACCGGCCAGGAAGAGGTGTGATGGGGAGTCGACCTCGATACAGCGGGTGGCTGTCGCGCTACGCCGCATCGCCATGACGTAGTGCCGGTTGCTCCGTATGCCGGTACGGCACTTGGCTGCCTTGCGTGGCAGCCGAGCGGCTCCCTCCATGTAGAACATCACGCGGTACTTCTTGGAGATGAAGCGCCCGTTGAGCGTGGCGTCTCCTGTGATGAGCGAGGCTTTCCCGCCCAAGCTGTACACCAGCTCCTGCACGGCTTCCGCGAGTCCTCGCTTGATACTGCAAAACTCGACCTGCCCGTCCTTGGCCACATGCCCGTCGGTGTCCACGAGGCCTTGAAGCAGAGCCCTGCGCTGTTCGATCGATCCTCGCAGGTACTGCGCCGGGACGTGCTTGTTGCCGAGCACTCCAAGACTGCGGAGCTGGCTGCGCAAGCCGACTACACCGAAGACGGTTGGCCTCGACCACTGGACCGTCTTGTAGCCAAGCTCGTGGATGACGGTTCGCAGATGCTTGGCGTCCTCCGGGTCCGCCGTTATGCCGCCATCGTCGGAGCGCCCATCTCCCAGCCAGGCTCCAAGCAGGTACGGCGGTACGGGGAGCTCTTGGTCCGGGAGCTCGAGGGCGTTCGCTGTCCAGATCATTGCTTGCTTGGCGCGCGTGCGTGCGAGGTCGCAGGTGTTGTAGAGACGATCGGGGTACCGCCGGTCCAGGCTGGCCTTCCACTCGTGGGCGTAGTCCGCAACGATGTGTCCGCCGCTGTCGGTGACGACGTCAAAGCACGGCCTGTCGTACCAAGTGGGCGAAGTCCAGGTGACCGTGCACGGCTTCCCGAGCTCGTCGAAGACCTCATCGCCGGCCTTGAGTTCGCCCATGGTCGTCCAGCCTTTCGGCGTGGGAATGGGCGTCTCAAGGGCCAGCGCCTTCCCGTGCCTTGGCGGGCAGGTGATCATCACCTGCATTCGCTCCCCTGCGGCAATCCGCCGGAACACGTCGTCGATCATGTCGAGGTGCGGGGCCTGCTTCTCCCGGCCTTCGGTAAGGACGGATGCGAGGGCGCCCGGAGAGCGGTCCATGGCCATCTGCCGCTCCACCCAGGCGAGGCGGAGGCGGATGTCGGGGCTGGCCGCTTGGGCGATACGGCGCCGTTCGGGGACGGGCAGCTCCCGGTATTCGTGGAGCAGTGCGTCCTCGAGGAGCTCATCCGTCGGTGTTGCCACCGGTGTCCTTCGGCTTGGCGGTCGCCTTCGTGGGGGTGTTCTGTCCGGCGAAGCCGATCAGGGCGTTCAGCTCGTCGAGGGACCCGGTGCCAAACGGGACCGCGCCGCCGTCGGGCCCGGAGAGTTCGGTGCGCTGCGGCATGTCCAGGCCGTTGAGCTTGGCGCGGCGGTCCATGAGCTTGAGGACGGTGTCGACGGCCTTGAGGTCGATCTCCTCGGCGACAACCTCGCGCTCCTTGTTGAAGACGAGGCTGGGGGTGGTGGCTTTGTCCCAGACTGCTTCGAGGAGGGAGTCGAGGCGTTCGTTCTCCTGCTGCCGGTAGACGGAGACCTCGGCGGCTTCCTCGTTGCGGTTCCGTTCAAGGGCGCGGATAACGTCCTTACGGGCGGCACCGCTGTCGCTGTATCCGAGGTCCAGGATGCGTGGGTCGTCGTAGCGGACGCCTTCGCGGCGCAGCCTGATGAGCTTGGCGCGGCGGGCGGAGACTTCGGCTTCGACGGGCTTTCCTTTTGCCATGGCGGTAGGGCTCCCGCTGTGTGTGGTTGTGCTGGTTAGGCCCCGCGCCTGTTACTGATGATCCCCGATGTCCCGGTTTTCCTTCCCCCTGCTCTGGTGGGGTGTCATTCTGCGGCGCATGAGAGTGATGCGTGGGGTGGGGTTCGTGGCGGCTGGTTTGGCTGCGGTGGTGTTGGTGTCGGGGTGCGGTGGAGGGGGCGACGACGGGAAGCCGGCGTCCGCGGTGTCGAGCCCGGAGGTGGTACCGAGCACGGTGCCGCCGGTGACTGAAGATCCGGAGCCGGTGTACGCGGCCGGGCCGGAGGGTGACATCGACCGGATGTCGGACGAGAAGGGGTGGATCGTCGATGACTTGTACGGGTCGGCGTCGGAGTTCGTGCGGGACATCTGCGACTCGCTGCCGGTGAGCGCGGTGGATGGGGCGTCGCGGCCGCAGTGGCTGGTCGAGTCCGGAATGCTGGAGGGCTCGGGTGAAGCGATGCTGCTGGCGGGGGTTCCGAAGCTGTGCCCGAAGTGGACGAAGACGGTGAAGGAGGCCGTGTCCGGGGACTACGAGCGGTGGTTCGGGAACGGCACGTACGTGGTGTCGTCGAAGCAGCCGACCGCGGAGCAGTTGGAGGAGGACGAGGACCTGGTGACGATCCCGCCGGGTACGTATCGGGCGTCGGGCCGGGTGGAGGACTGCTATTGGGAGCGGACGTCGGAGGGCGGGGACATCATCGACAACAATTTCGCGACGTCGGCCAGGTCGATCACGGTGACGATTGCGTCGTCTGACGGTCAGTTCACGTCGGAGCGGTGCGCGGTGTGGAAGCCGGTGAAGTAGCCGGCCACGTCCTGGACGTACGGCGGCCCCTCCAGACCTCGGGTACTGGAGGGGCCGTTGTGCGCCGCTGGCGGCTGGGGGCCGGGCGGCGCGGTGTGCGGCCGGCCGGTCGGGGAGTGGGCGCGGGGACACCGGGGCTCCCTGACCGGCCGTGCAGTACCAGCGTGGCGTACGAATCAGGGTTTGTCCGGGCTGCTCTTCCCCGGATCGTCAGCCTGGGCCGGTGCCGTCCGCCGGGAGTTCTCCGGCTTCGGGCCCCTTCGGTCCCTGCCGACGTTCGGTCGCTTGGGTCGCTTCGGTGCGGAGGTGGCGGCGCAGCGGGCTGTGCTGGGCGGCGGTGTCAGGGTCGAGGATGGCGACGAGGTACCGCCCGCCGGGGAGGCGGGCGGTGACCGTTCGGGTGGTGCGGGGCAAGGGTCAGCCTGTCTCGGTCGTGGTGTCGTCTGCGGGCCCCGGGCCGGGCCCGTACTCGCCGCGGATGACTTTGTCGCCCTCGGTGCGCCGGTGGATCTGGCCCGTCTTGGTGAGGCGGGTGAGGGCGTTGTCGAGGGTGGATCCGCTGGATCCGGTCATGGTGGCGAGCTGGTCCTTGTGGAGGTACGCGGTGTCGTGGCCGATGGGGTCGGCGACGTCCTTAAGGGCTTGGAGGATCTTGTCGTCGGTGCTGGTCAGCTTCTTCGGTGGCGGGGGAACGGAGAGGGTGCCGGGGGTGGAAGGGAAGTCGAAGTCGCTGCCGGCCTGGTCCCCTCCGAGGATCGGGGTATTCGCAATGTCGTACCGGTTGTCCCAGTCGGGCCAGTCTGCGGGGTACGCAACCGCACTGCTGTCGATGTGGGGGGCGGCGGACTCGAGCATGAAGGTGCGCATCATCTCGGCTGTGCCGCCGGGGCCGAGGGTGTAGCCCAGTCCGAACGTGGTGCGGGGGTCTTTGAGGGTGACGGTGGAGTCGTAGACGAGGGGGCGGTCGACGTCCCAGGCGGCGGGGATCTGGCCGGGGTCGACGCCTTCGAAGCCGGTGGTGGCGAGGTGTTGCTGGCCGGAGTCGGTGCGGAGCATGACGAGGGATCCGCCTTGGATGACGTTGGTGCGCAGGGCGGTGGAGCCGCCGAGCTTGTCAGCGTTCATGGCCTGGTTGACGATGCAGAGGATGATGCCGAGGGAGCGGGCTTTCGCTGCGAGCGCCTCGAGGATGGTCTGGGCTTCCTTCTTGTGCTCCTCGAGTTCAGAAAGGGGCACGTGGGCTTCGTCGAGGATGACGCGGACCCAGGGGCGTTCCGGGGTGGCGACGAAGTTCTTCATCTTGAGGCGGGCGGACTCGGCGATCCGCCACTGCATAAGGGCGTAAGCGACACGGAGGCCCTGGATGGAGCCTTCTTCGCCGAGGCCTGAGTAGGCGGCGATGGTTTCGATGTCGGGGTTCGAGGAGCCCTTCGGGTCGATGTAGATAATGGCGTGGCCGTTGACGTGGTCGGCGAGGGCGACGATCTGTACGAGGCCGCCCTTGCCGGAGCCGGTGACGCCGGCGATGAAGACGTGTCGGGCGCCGAGAGTGGGGTCGGTGAACTGGATGCGGGCGGGAAAGCCGGAAACGTGGCGGCCGACTTGGACGTATCCGCCAGCGCTGATCTCGAGAACGTGGCGGCCGGGGAAGGGGACGCCGCTCTGGAGCGGGTTCTCCTTCATGAGGCGGATCTCGCCGCGGCGGGGGTTTCCGGGCGTGTGGGTGTAGGAGCAGAGGAGCGTGTTGGTGCGGAGGGCTCCGGCGAGGCTTGCCTGGTCGGGGGTGGGGAGCCGGTCGAGGTTCTCGCCGGCGACGACGTAGGCGACTTGGCCGCCAGTGTTGGGGTCGTCCTGGACGTCCTCGAGGTGGGTGCCGGCCATGATGCCGTTGGTCTTGGCGACCCACTTGCGCCAGGCCCCGGCAAGGGTGGTGGGGTCGACGTCGGCGGGTGGGGTGAGGTTGACGGTGATCTGCCGCTCCCCCGCGTGCGCGCCGGGCTGGAGGGTGATCCAGGCGGCGGGGACTTGGTAGACGGAGGAGATGGCGTCAGGGGTGACCGTGACGGTGCCGCCGACGGGGGCGGTGATGATGCCGGCCCAGCGGGTGGGGGTGACGGTGTTGACGGTGAGGATCTGGCCGCGGTGGGTGCCGGTCTTGGGGTGGGAGATGTGGTGTCCCCAGCGTTGGGCGATGTGGTCGGCTTCGGTGGCCAGGGCTGCGTGAGGGGTGACCGAAGGGCTGGGGGCGGCTGCGGGGTGGACGCGGCGAAGGACATTGCGGAGCTTGAAGGGGACGAGGGCGACGGCGGCCCACCAGCCGAGGGAGACGATGCCGGGGATGGTGGGCTGGTCGAGGATGCCGGCCATGAGGGCGTCGGAGCCTTCGGGGCCCATGAGGGTGCCCATGGCGAGGGCAGTGCCGGTGGTGAGCGTTGAGATGAAGAGGGGGCCGCGGTGAGCCTCCGCGATGTCGGCGGCGGGGAGGTTCGCGCGGAGGGCGGGTGGGAGGCGGCCCATGTAGTTCGCGGCAAGGAAGCCGGCTGCTCCCCCGTAGGCGAGGGTTGCGGTGAAGGCGGCGCCTCCGTCGAGGAGGGGGGCGAGGATGCCGGTGGCGATGGGGGCTGCGGTGGTGGCGATGGCGATGGCGCGTTCGGTGGTGGCTGACCGGGTGGTCGTGGTGGCGGGCGTGGTCATGGGGGTCTCCTGACGGTGGGGGTGCCGGGCGGGAAAGGGGCCGGGGCGGGGCGGCCGCCCCAGTGGGGTTACTCCTCGCGGAGCCATTCGCGGTGCAGGTTGTCGGTCTGGACCGTGGAGCGGGCGACGGCTTCGGCGATGCCGCCGTGGGAGGCCTGGTTCTGGGCGTGGGCGGCGCGGGCGGACTTGGCCGTGGCGTCGGCGGCGGACACGTAGGCGTGGGCGGAGTCGGACAGTCCGTCCATGAGGCGGGCGAGGTGCTGGGTCTCGGCGACGGTTTCGGGGTCGACGCCCATGGCGGCGATGCCTTCGGCGGTGCGGGCGGTGTCCTGCGCTTCACCGGTGATGTGCTCGCCGTGCTGGTGGATCATCTCGGAGGCGCGGACGACCTGCTTGCCGAGGTCGTTGACGGCTTTCTGGAGTTCCCGGAACCGGATGTCGGTGGCCATGGTCAGGCTCCCTGGTAGTAGGTGAGTTCGGCGGGGAGTGTTTCGGGTGAGTCGACGACGGCCTGGTACATGCCGCCGTAGCGGGTGGAAGCGTTGGCGAGGACGGCGGCGCAGGCGTCGGCGGACCGTACGGCCCGCTTGTGGATCTCTTCGGCTTCGGTGGCCTGCTTCTTGGCGTCCTCTGTGAGGCGGGACAGGGCGGAGGCGAGCTTGTCGCCGCCCTGGACGCCCTTGGCCTGCTCGAGGAGGTTCTGGGCCTGCTGGGCTTGGCCTTCGGCGTGGGCCTGGAGCTGCTTGGTGGTGTCGGCTGTCTGCTGGAGGGTGGCGAGCCGCTCCTCGAGGCGGCGTTCGAACTGCTTGAGTGAGCGGACTTCGCCGCGGCTGATGGTGGTGCGGGAGGCCCCGTCGCCGAGGTGGAGGTTCTTGGCGTCGATCCCGGCGACTTGGATGGGCTGCGGTCCGCCGGGGGCAGTGTCGTGGTGGTCGGCGCTGCTGGCGATCACGGTGGCCACGGGCTGCTCGCTCTCTCGGGTTTCGTCGCGGCTGTGCTTGCGGTCTTCGCGGGCCTCGTCGAGGAGGGCCTTCTCGTGGTCGGCGGCGGTGAGGCTGTCGGCCCAGCCGTCTTTCACGCCGTCACGGTAGGCGCGGACGTGGGCGGCGACCTTTCCGGCACGGGCGCCGTCGCGGTAGCCGGTTTCGCGGGCTGGCTGGGTGGCGAGGGGCTTCCCGCTGGCGTCGGCGGTAGTGGTCTGGTCGGGGGTGGTGGTCTTGCCGGTGGGCTGCTTCTCGTCGCCGGTCGCCTTGTCGGCCGGGTCGGGCTTGTTCGGGGTGTCGCTGTCCTTGGTGGCGGGGTCCTTCGGCTTCTGGTCCTTCGTCAGGTCCGGCTTGGCCTTGGGGTCCTTGGCCGTGTCGCTGGCGTCTTTGTCGGTGGTCTTCTTGTCGTTGGTGGTCTGCTTCGGGATCCGGGGACTGGCCGGGGCGTCCTTGGTGTTGGTGCTGCCGCCTGCGGACGGCCCTTTGGGGGCGGTCGGGGCGGGGCCGGCTTTGCCGTCCTTCCCCGGCTTGCCCTCGCTGCCTGCGCTTCCCTTCGCCCCGCCGGACGCCGCGCCGCCGCCGGTGCTGGTCTTGCCGCTGCCCTTCGGGGCGACCGAGGGCTTCGGGGTGTTCGCCGCGGTGTCCTTGGTCTTGGTCGGCTTCGGTGTGGCGCTGGAGTCGGTCCGGCCGCCGCCCGTGTTCTTGCCGCCTCCGAACCCGCCTGCCCCTGTCCCGCCCGTGCTACCGCGCCCGGAGGAGCCCGACGACCCCGAGGAGCCGCGGGAGTTGCTGTTCTTGTCGGAGGCTGACGGACTCTTCGGGCTCTTGGCCGGGCTGGTGTTGTTCTTCGGCCCCGTGGATCCGCTGTTCTTGGTGCCGCCGGAGGACTTCCGGTCCAGGGACTTCCCGCCAGACCCGCCCGCAGAGCCGGTGCCGGAGCCCTTGGAGTCGCGGCCCCCACCGGCACCGGCCCCCTTGCCGGTTCCGGTGCCCCCTCCGGTGCCGGGGCTGCGGTTCACGGTGACCTGCCGGGTCTCCTTGACCTGGTCGGCCTGGGCGCGGGCCTTGTGCATGTCGAGGCGCTTGTTCGCGGTGCCGCCGCCCTTCGCCCACCGTGCGGCGGCGGCGAGGACGAGGGCCCGGATCATGCCCTGCTTCGGCTTCCCCGCGCCGTTCCCGGAGGCGTTGTTCGTCTTGGTGTCGGCGGGGGTGGTGTCGTCGTGGAAGGAGGCGCTGGAGACCCCTCCGGAGGGCACGTCGGTGCCGCCCTGGGTGGGGTTCTGTGCGGCGGTTGCGGGGTCGAGGGTGAAGGCGGGTCGGGCGGGTTCGACGGGGGCGACCATGGACGCGAGGAGGCTCTGCCGCGGGCCCGCCCCGGTGGCCGTGGGGGCGGTGTTCGGGGCAGGCGGAATCGCGATGCTGGGGGTGGTGGCGGCTGCCGGTGCGGCGTCTGCCGACATCACATTCCTCACTCTCGGTAGTCCCTACTTCCTACTTCCCACGCCGGAGAATCCCGGATCTTGCCCGTCCTGTGCGGGGGTTGACCGGGGCTTTTCGGCGCGGGAAGAGGTAGGTAGTAGGTCGGGTTGGTTACGCAGGGTTGGGGCGGGTGTTCTTCCGGACGGCGAACCCGCCGAGGAGGACGAGGGCTCCGATGCCGAGGACGGCGGCGTCGTTGATGCCTCCTCCGGTGCTGCCGGAGGAGGTGCTGGACGAGCTGGCGGCCTGCATGTCGGTGGTGGCGGAGGTGTCCGGGTACTGGGACTGGCAGTCCTCGACGATCTCCCCGTACGTCGGGGCGCCGTAGCCCTTCCCGACCTGGCTCTTGAGGCCCTTCACGCAGGTGTCGACCGCGGTCTGACGGGCTGTGGCCTGCTCGGTGGCCTTGCTCTCGGCGACCGTCTTCGTCTCGTTGAGGACCTTGAGCTTCTCGAGCTCGAGAGCTTCGGACTTGAGGGCGAGTTCCTGGGCTTTGAGGTCGGCCTGGGCGGTGCTGGCGGAGTACGACTGATAGCCGAGGAGGGTGCCGCCGGCGAGGACTGCGGCGCCGAGTCCGAGGGCTGCTTTCCCGCGGGTGGTGAGACCCGTCTTGGCAGTGTGGGCGTGCCCGGCGGAGGTGCCGTAGGGGGTGGGGTCGGCCCAGGTGGGGGGTGCGGTGGGGGGCTGCATTCCGCCGTGGATGATGCGCTCGAACTCGTGGTTGTCGGGGGCGGTCACGGTCATTCTCCGTTCGCTCGTGCGGTGTACGCGGCTCGGGTGAGGAGGGTCTGGATGTTGGAAAACTGCTGGTGGGGGAGGTCGTTCCAAGCGTGGAACGGCATGGTGACGCCGTGCCGGGACAGGACGGTTTGCATGTGGTCGACGGCCCGGTCGCGGGCTGCGGGGGTGACGTGGCCGGTCTTTTCGAGGAGGTTCTGGGCGCCGCGGATACACATCCGCCCGGTGGGGCTGTAGTCGAGGGACCGGCACCATCCGTACCGGTCGAGGACTGCGATGGTCTGGGTGAGGTGCCCGGACGGCGGCAGGGGCTGGGGGTCCTGCCACATGCCGAGGTCGACGAGGAGACCGCGGAGCGGGGTGGGGAGGATCCGCTGCCCCCATGTCGGCCAGTCCGGGGCAGCCGGCGGGGCCGGGGCGATGGCTGGCTGGAGCGTGACCGGGGCGGTGGTGATGCGGTCGTGGGTCCGGGCCGCAGACGGGGTGGCCGTCTGCGGCGCCGGGGCGGTGTGGCGGCTCACAGGTAGCCGCCTTCCGTGGTGTTGCGCTGCTGCTTAGTGCGGGAAAGGACGGTGCGGACGTATCCGGGGTCCGCTTCGATTCCGTGATGCGCGAGGCGCTCCACGATCTGCGGCGCTGATGCGGTGGGGTCCGCATCACGCATCACTCGGACTGCGGCGGCCTTGGAGAGGCCTTCGAGGTGCTGCGCCTCACCGGCGATACGGGGCGCCGCAGCCGGGTCGCGTGTCGTCCGCATCAGGGGCGCATCATGGGTCTGAGCTGCGGTTTCACGAACCGCGTCGGTGCGGTGGGCGGCCGCGTTGAGCATCGTGTGCTGGGCGGATGATGCGGAGTACCCAGTGGCCGTATCAGGGGTGAGGCGGTCGTGCGGCGCATCAGTGATGCGGTGCGCATCGCCAGCCGCATCACCGGCGGTGAGTTCCAGGGGGCGGCGGCGCATCAGTTCGCGGGTCTTGTCCTGCCGCATCAGTTCGATGTCGAAGTCGACGGACACCTCGGACATCTGGCGTTCGGCGCCCATCTCGCGGCGCCGCATCTCGATGAGGTGCTGCGCCTCCTCGAACGCCATGTGGCGTTCCATCTCGGCGAGGGTGTTCTTCTCGTTGTCGGTGAGGGCGGCGGGGTCGCGCATGTCGGCGAGGGCGAGGGCCCAGACGGCCTTGGCGCCGAAGGGGAGGAAGGGGCCGGCGGCGGCCATGGCGAGGCTGTCCTTCTGGATGCCGTGGAGGGCGAGGAAGGCGGCGACGACGAGGAGGGAGGCCCAGCCGAAGGCGGAGACGATGTTGCGGTTCTTCTTCTTGCCGACGGCGACGCGGAGGCCGCGGGCTTCGGCGATGATGACGGATCCCCAGATGACGTCGGCGCCGGCGGCAACGGTGACGCCGATGAGGCCTGCTCCGAGGAGGTCGACGAGGCTCCAGGTGGTCCAGGCGAGGGAGGCGGCGGAGAGGCCGAGTGCGGGCCAGAGGAGGGGGGACCGGTTGGTCGCCTTGGCCGGGAGGAGCTTCACGGGTCGGTCCTTTCGGGTGCGGGTAGCGGCGGTCAGGCGGCGGGGGCGAGGAGTGCGCGGAGCCGGTCGGCGGCGGCCTTGATGTCGTTGGGGTGGGCGTCGCAGGCGGCGAGGTTCTGCTGGGTTTCGATGTCGGCGGTGGTCCAGGTGGTGGGGTCTCCGTGCTGCTGGCGGAATTCGGTGGCGGTCATCGGGGTGCCTTTCTCGTCGTTGAGTGGCGGGGTGCAGGGCCGGGGTGGTCCGGGCTGCCATGCCGTCACCAACCGGTGGGGGTTGGTGACGACAGGGCGGGCCGGGTCAGGCGGCGTGGGCGGTGTGGATGGCTTCGTGGGTCTGGTGCTGGTTGCCGTTGGTGACCGCGGCGAGGTGCTGTACGGCGGCGGTGATGCGGGTGATGTCGGTGTCGGTCATGCCGGCGGGGTCGTGGTGGGCTCCGGCGGCGGAGAGTTCGCGGCGGAGGTTGTCGGCGGCGGCGATGGCGTCGGCGTGGGTGCTCATGTGCGGGTCCTTTCAGGTGCCGGTGATGGCGGCGGAGGCTTCGGATGGGGGCGGGGGTTAGACCATGTCGCGGAGTTCGGAGACCATGTCGTCGACGTAGGCCAGGCCCTTGGCGGCCTTCTTCAGGAACACGGCCTGCTCGGTGGGGTTGGTGCTGGTGGCGGCGTCGACCAGGTACGTGGCCGCGTTCTCCAGCTCGTCTCCGCCGTTGATTCCGGCGCGTTCGAAGTTCCGGATGGCGTCCCGCAGCTGGGCGGCGAAGTCGTCAACGGTGGTGGCGGGCTGCTCTTCTTCGGCGGCGAACGCGATGTCGTCGGCGTACTCGGCGATGAGGCTGTCGGCGGTGAGGGTCTTCGTGGCGGTCATGGTGGTCTCCTTCTGGTGTCGGGTCAGAACGGGCGCTTCGTGGTGTCGGTCGGCGGTGCCTTGATCAGGGGGTCCCAGATCGGTGTGTCGTCGTTGGGTGCTGCGGCCTGGCAGTCGGCGCTGCAGAACAGGTGGTCGCCGGTCCGGTGCCGGTAGCCGCAGGAAGCCCCGCAGTTCGCGCACTCGTACATGTCGGACCTTTCAGGTGCCGGTAATGGTGGCGGAGGCTTCGGAGGCGGGCTGGTGGAGGTCGGGGTCGGCGAGGTGGTAGGCGGCCTGCTCGCCGAGGTGGCGGGTGGTCTTCTGGGTGTCGAGTGGGAGGCCGTGGAGGGCGGGGTTGAGGTCGGCGTTGGCCAACCGGGCGACGAGGTGGGCCACCGCGGTGACCACGTCGGCGCCGGCCGAACCGGCGAGCGTCGCGAGGAGCGTCTGCGTGCCGTCCGGGGTGTGGCGGTCGAGGGCGAGGAGGCGGATCCCGTCGCGGATGAGGTCGATGCCGGCGTGGATGCCGTCCAGGTCGTCGAGGACACCTGCGAGGTCGGGGTCGAGCGGGGGGACCGCGTTCCCGGCGGTGTGCACGGGGTTGGGGGTCACTGGTCGCCTCCGGTGAGCTGGTGGAGGCGGGCGGCAGCTTCTTCGGCGGCCGCAAGGTCCTGGGCGGCTTGGGCGCGGGCGGCTTCGAGCGCGGCCGCTGTAGCAGCGTTGGCGTTGGCTTCGGCGGCGGTCACAGCCGGCCGTCCCATTCGCCGGTGACCAGCTGCTCGTACGCGGCAAGGGACGCTTCGGCGTCGGGAGAGCCGAACACGTCGTCGAGGTACGACTGGGGGTCGATGACCGCGAACACGTACTCGACGTTGTCGATGAGGTCGATGACGTCGTAGTCGTACTGGGTGGCCAGGTCGACGATCTCCGCGACGAGACGCGGGTGCGGGGTGACGGGGAGAGCGGCCATCACGCCACCGCCTTCAGGGGGCGGGCGGCCTGGGCGTCGCGCCAGTCCTCCTTGCACGGTCGGCACATGAGGACCGTAGGCTTGAGGGGCTCTGCCGCGATGGCGGCCTGAGCGTGCTTTCCGAGGTTGCGGTCGCAGGACGCGCAGACCAGGCCGTTCTGCTTGGCGAGGATCTTCTTCATGCCCTGCCGGTGGGTGACCGTGGCCTGCCCCAGTCCGGCGTGCTCGTTGAAGTCGAACTCGTCGGTGTCCCAGTCCACGCGGCTCGCGGGGCGGACCGCCTGGATGACGACGAATCCGTCACCGCGGTCGAAGAGGGTGGCGACGACCGGTGCGCCGGCGAACAGCTCCTCCAGGAGGTCGACGTAGGTGGCGGAGGCCACCCAACGCCAGGTTTCGCCGGTGGCGGTGCGAAAGAAGCCGGTGGTCTTGGTGAGGGTGGTGAGGCGGGCCCGGCTGGTGATGCGACCAGCGTGGTCGGTGTACGTCGGGTGCATGTTGGCCTGGCGCGGCGGCAGCGTGGTCTTGGGCTGCGTGGAAGACGGTGGCGTGGCGGGGGCCGGCTCCGGGGCCGAGATCGGCTGCGGGACAGCGTCCAGGCCGAGGAGAGTGCGTGCCCGGTTGAGGCGGTCGAGGTTCTCCTCGTGCTCCCGGGTCAGGTTCTCCAGCAGAAGCGCGGTCTGTGCTACGGCCGCTTCGGCGCTGAGGATCGGGTTCATGCAGGGGGAGGCCGCGGACCTCAGGCGCAAGCGCTCCCGGTCGTGGGACTCGTAGACGTCGGCGACGCGAGGGGCCGGTACGAAGCTCATGCCGCCACCGCCGTCGCGGTGAGGCGGGGGCTCGTGGTGGGGGCGGGTCGGCCCTGGACGCGGCGGAGGGCCTCGTCCATGTCGTTGCTGGTGGTGGGTGCGGTCTGTCCGGTGATGCGGCTACGCTGATTCACGCGGATCTCCTCCTGATTGAGCAGGTGGAACACGGTCCGTCGGGCTTTCGGGCCCCTGAGCGGCTCTGGTGTCTTCAGCACCAGGGCCGTTTGGCATTTCAGGGCTCCCGCCGTTTCCGACGTGACCTACTCAACACCAACTCGCAATGCGATGTCAATAGCTCGCATTGCGTTGCCCAGTAAAGGTGTTGCGGGTAAGGTTTTGACCATGACTAGCAACCGTCCGGCATACCGCCATGTCGCAGATCTGTTGCGTACCGCCATCACTGACGGCACCTTCGCGCCCGGCGCTTCACTGCCTGGGGACGCGACGCTGGCCACGCGGTACGAAACCAACCGAGGAACCGTTGGTCAGGCAGTCCGCCTGCTTCTGGCCGAGGGGTACCTGATCAAGAAAGGACGCAACTACGCCGTGAGCCCTCTGCTCAACAAGATCCACCGGGACGCCAACGTCCGGTACACGAAGACCTTCCGGGAGGCCACTGCCGACGGGGCGCCGTCTCGGGGCGCCTTTGCGTCGGAGGTGAAGGCGCTCGGGATGCGGGCCGTGTCCGAGGTCAGCGTTGACCGGGTCGCCCCGCCGGCGCGCATCGCCGAACTGCTCGAAGTGTCAGCGGACGAGGTGTCGACCCTTTCGCGGTCGCGCCGGATGCTCGCGGACGAGACCCCGGTCCAGCTCGCCACGTCTTACGTGCCGGGTGACATCGGGTTCGGGAGCGCCCTTGAGGACATCGACACCGGGGCCGGAGGGATGATCAGCCGCCTTGCCGAGATGGGTCAGGCGCAGTCCGACATTACCGAGGAGATCAACGTCCGGCCTCCGTCGCAGGCCGAGGTCGAGGCTCTGGAGCTCGCCGAGGACGCGCGCGTCTACGAGCTGCTCCACATCGCCCGGACCGCCGAGGGGCGCGTCGTCGAGGTGACCGAGCACATCATGCCCACGCACCAGTGGACGCTGCGGTATGGATGGTCTATCGAGGGCGACGGTCCCGAGGGGGTTGGCGCCTGACCGTTGAAGCGTCCCGGCATCCAGCTCGGACGCGCGAACGGCCGAGGGGGCTACCGACCCCGCCCGGCCGTCCTTTGAGCACTACCGACCTGCGAAGTCGGCAGCAGTGAGAGAACCCGCGAAGAGTTAACCCACACACCGGAGCCTACTAGTGAGATCCACCAGCGCACACTTGTGCCCTTCCATGATCGTCCACCAGTGGTGAGCGCCACCGAACACCGCCTCCCTCCCGCGGTGACCTACCAGAGCGGCGCGCAACTCCTCATCCAGCTCGGAATCGTCGAGCACATCACCCACCAGGGCATTCGCTACATCGCAGCCACACACCCGGACTGGCCGTTCGGCGACGGCCGGCCCTACCCGTACTGGGAACTGGCCAAGGCCACAGTGATGGAGACCGAGCCGTTCCTCGCGTTCTTCCGGGAGCACCCCCGCGCTTCAGGCGGCGAGTCGTGAGCCGCTTACGTCCAGCCATAGCCGCGGTACGCGGTAGTCCTGGACGTGCGAAAGCCCGGCGGATCGCAGACCACCGGGCTTCCAAGCACAACAGCGGACGGGAACCCGCTGCATCAACGAGCTCCACCTTCAGAGAGCAGATCTCGATGCACACAGTATCGGCCCCGAGAGTCACGCCAACAAGTCCACGCTCTGTGATCCTCCGTACGGCGGGGGTGACCGCGTGAAACCGCAGGCTGAGGAGTTCAACGAGAACGGCGGCATCACGCGCGCCAAAGTGCCGGTCAGCGGCGTATCTGTACCTGCCCACATGGGTGTGGGCTCCGACCTTGTGGACGGCATCGACTACGTCGTGCTGCTGCAAGTTCTCTTCGACGTCACCTCCGGAATGGACGTCACACCGCTGAGGGTGTGGGAGCGACTGAAGGAGCGCGGGATTCGGTCGACGAAGAATCGGGAGGAGCTCGTCGGGAAGAACTCGGTGTACGAGTCGTTCACCCGGATCATCGCGGCCGGCTACTTGCTGCGGGTCGAGTTGCCGAACGAGAAGCACCCGGGCCGCAAGGGCCGAATCGCGTACAGGCTGTACGACAACCCGGCGTGGAACCCCGACTGGCAGGCCCGCCAGGTAGGCAGCGACCCTCTGAAGCCCTCCGAGAAGTCGCAGGTCAGAACACGTTCCGGAACCAGGGAACTGGTGGATGGGGAAGTTGGGCGACCGGGGAAAGCCGCAGGTCAGAATGCTTCCCGGAACCAGGGATCCGGTTACACCAGTTCCCCAGTTCCGGGACGTGGTGGAAGGCGTGTTCCCGCAGGTCAGAATGCTTCCCCAATTCCGGGACGCATTGAGCCGTCCCCCCCACACCCCCCGGAGGGAGGAGGAGGTACTCCTCCCCCTAACCCCCGCAACAAGGGAAGGGCGCCGAAGGCTGACCGGTACGCCGAGCAGTGCGCGCTGACTGCTGACGACTACCAGCCGACCACCGAGGAGATCCGGGCTGCTGACGCGTTCCTTCAGGACCTCCCTGGGAAGTGGCAGATGGGTCCGGACGAAGCGCGGGCGCTCGCCCCGCTGCTGGCCTCGAGAGCTCACACGCAGGGGTACGAGTTCGACACGTTCCTTGAGCTGGTTCTGGTCCAGGACGACGCGGACAAGCCGGCGACCCGCCCGTCGAGGGTTATGCCGTACCGGGTGCGGAACCTGAAGCGCCGCCGCGTCGAGGAGAAGCCCCTTCCCGGGGCTCAGGCGGCTTCTGGCGGCCTTGTGGAGTGGTGTGGGGTGTGCAACGTCGGCGAGAGGCCCGCAGCCGCGTACCAGCGCACCAGGGAGCTCCCTGACGGGCGTGACGTGCCGTGCCCCGAGTGCCACCCGAAGTTCGCCCGAGCCTGACCCCGAACACGAGCGCAGCGGCCGGTGATTCCCCGTCCAAGGGCCGGCCGCTGCTTCCGGGACTCCCGAAGGAGCCACACCATGAGTATCCCCCCGCAGGCTGCCGAGCCCGCACACCGCGACCGCGGCATGTTCGACCGGATGCCCCCGCAGGACCTGGACGCCGAGCAGTCCGTCCTCGGCGGCATGCTGCTGTCCAAGGACGCCATCGAGGACGTCGTCACCGAGGCGAAGCTGAAAGGCCGCGACTTCTACCGGCCCGCCCACGAGATGGTCTACACGGCGATCCTCAACCTGTACGCGAAGGGCGAGCCTGCCGACCCCATCACCACCGCCGCCGAGCTCGCCAAGACCGGCATGCTCACCAAGGTCGGCGGCGCCACCTACCTCCACACCCTCGTCCAGGCCGTGCCCACCGCGGCGAACGCCTCGTACTACGCCGACATCGTCAAGGAGCGCGCCACCCGCCGCCGCCTCGTCGAAGCGGGCACCCGCATCACCCAGCTCGGCTACGCAGACGGTGAACTCGCCGACGACCTGAACACCGCGGGCGCCGAGCTGTTCCAGGTCGCCGACGAGAACGCCGACGAGGACTACGCCCTGGCCGGCGACACCCTCGAGGAGGACATCGACTGGATCGAGGAGATCGGACGCCGCGGCACCGACCTCACCGGCCTTCCCACCGGGTTCATGGACCTCGACCAGCTCCTCACCGGGTTCCACCCCGAGCAGTTCATCGTCGTCGCTGGACGGCCCGCGATGGGCAAGAGCACCCTCGCCATGGACTTCATCCGCGCCTGCTCCGTCAAGGGCGATATGCCGACCGCGTTCTTCTCTCTCGAGATGGGCCGCCGCGAGATCAACTACCGGCTGCTGTCCGCCACCGGGAAGGTCGCCCTGCACCACATCCGCAGCGGATCGATGACCGAGGACGACTGGACGCGCCTCGCGACCGCCCAGGCCGAGATCAAGCAGGCCCCGATCTACATCGACGCGTCCCCGAACCTCACGATGATGGACATCCGGGCCAAGGCCCGGCGCATGGTTCAGCGCCACGGCATCAAGATGATCGTCATCGACTACCTGCAGCTCATGCAGAACGGCGGGAAGGCCGCCGAGAGCCGCCAGCAGGAAGTCTCCGAGATCTCTCGCGGCCTCAAGCTCCTCGCGAAGGAGCTCCACATGCCCGTCATCGCCCTGTCACAGCTCAACCGCGGACCGGAGCAGCGCACCGACAAGAAGCCCATGGTGTCCGACCTCCGCGAATCGGGATCCATCGAGCAGGACGCCGACATCGTGATGCTTCTCCATCGGGAGGACGCGTACGAGAAGGAGTCCCCGCGCGCCGGCGAGGCGGACATCATCGTGGCGAAGCACCGCAACGGGCCAACTGCCACGGTCACGGTTGCGTTCCAGGGGCACTACAGCCGGTTTGTCGACATGGCCCACACATAGAACCTCGAACCGTATTGCTACGCAATACGAGAGTGGGTATGTTGGGTGCGCACCCGGGCCTCCGGTTCCGAGGCCTAAGGCCCGCGGTGCGACTCCCAACCGGTCCTCCCCCAGGAGGCCTTCCGGCGTGGTGGCCCCATCGTCCACCAGCACCACCCACCACGCCCCGGAAGGCCACCACGATGACCGATAACCACCCCACCGGCCAGAACCCGACCCCCGCACACACCGCCGCTGGCCTGGCCATCGCCCTC